>CAZAQD010000056.1:0-11141 GCA_964487425.1 uncultured Marvinbryantia sp.
ATTGGCAGTGCAGAAGAAAAAGCCAGAGATATAATAGATGATGCATTGAAAGTTGCAGAGACGAAGAAGAGAGAAGCCTTACTGGAAGCGAAGGAAGAGTCCATGAACCGTAAAAATGAACTCGACAAAGAAACGAAAGAACGTAGGGCGGAGCTTCAGAAGATGGAACGTCGTTTGTTATCAAGGGAAGAGTCCATCGATAAGAAGTCGAATGCACTGGAAAAGCGAGAGGCGGTTATCTCAGCCAGAGAAGAAGAGTTGAAAAAGAAGAGTGTGGAAATTGACCAGATTCACGAAAAAAAGCTGCAGGAACTGGAGAGAATCTCAGGTTTAACCTCCGAACAAGCAAAAGACTATCTGTTAAAAACTGTTGAAGACGAAGTAAAAAATGATACTGCGAGACTCTATAAGGAGTTAGAGAGCAAAGCAAAAGAAGAGGCAGCAAAGAAGGCAAAGGAATATGTGACAACAGCTATCCAGCGTTGTGCCGCGGATCATGTAGCTGAGACCACGATTTCCGTTGTACAGCTTCCAAGTGACGAGATGAAAGGACGTATTATTGGCCGTGAGGGGCGCAACATTCGTACCCTGGAGACCATGACAGGTGTGGATTTGATTATCGATGACACACCGGAAGCGGTAATCTTGTCAAGCTTTGACCCGATCAGGCGGGAAGTGGCAAGGATCGCACTTGAGAAGTTAATTGTGGACGGACGTATCCATCCGGCCAGAATTGAAGAAATGGTAGAAAAAGCACAAAGAGAAGTAGAGACAATGATTCGCGAGGAAGGTGAATCAGCAGCCTTAGAAGTGGGAGTACATGGAATTCACCCTGAGCTGATACGCTTATTAGGTAGAATGAAGTTCCGTACCAGCTACGGTCAGAATGCATTAAAACATTCTATTGAAGTGGCGCAGCTATCAGGCTTATTAGCAGGGGAAATCGGTGTGGATGTCCGTTTGGCAAAGCGCGCCGGTTTATTGCATGACATCGGCAAATCCATTGACCATGAGATTGAAGGTTCCCATATCCAGATTGGCTCGGATCTTTGTAAAAAATACAAGGAGTCGGCGATCGTTATCAATGCGGTGGAAGCCCATCATGGCGATGTAGAGCCGGAGTCTTTGATTGCGTGCATTGTACAGGCAGCAGATACAATTTCTGCGGCACGTCCCGGCGCGAGAAGAGAGACTCTGGAAACATATACCAACAGATTAAAACAGTTAGAAGATATTTCCAACGGCTTTAAGGGCGTTGAGAAATCGTTTGCTATTCAGGCAGGTAGAGAGATTCGAATTATGGTTGTTCCTGATAAAGTCAGTGATGCGGAGATGGTATTGCTGGCGAGGGATATTTCTAAGCAGATCGAAGCAGAGCTGGTATATCCCGGACAGATTAAAGTCAGCGTAATACGTGAATCGCGTGTGGTTGATTATGCGAAATAACAAGTAAAGATACCCTGTGTGTGGTGCGATGTGGCGTCGTTTCATACACAGGGTTTTTTATTGTACAGGAAAGAAAGCCCTGCTGTGCCGGAGGGAAGGGCGTATTGAGCTTTTGTGAGGGCAAAAATACACCCAGGAGGTGGAAACAAAAGCTGAAAGAAGTAAGAAGCGAAGCGTGATGTCGGGCGTGGCGGAGGCAAACCTGTAAAGATTGCACAAAATGGGCATATAAAAACTGTAACAGATAGCAAAATCGAAAAGAAAGGAAAGAGCGTTGACGTATCAAGGGGAAAGTGCTATTATGCAGATAAGATGAAACGTTTCAAATAACAGGAAAGTCCGGAATTTACTGAAAGCAATCTTTGGCCATAGGAGTATCTTCCCCATCAAAGTCTCCGGATTGGTTGGATTTCCAACAAAGACCGGCATATTTGGCAAGAGCATCAGATGATTCCAGCAGAAGCGTACCGAAGAGGGGCTTATGTACGATGGGATTTTTGCCAGTACGGATGCGCTGGCACAATATATTGTGGAGCAGTTGGAGAAATTGTAGGCGCAGGTTCCGCGGGAGGTACAGATTATCGGGTATGATGGGCTGCGCCAGTGGAAAAACAGGGCGTACCCGGTTTCGTCCATTCAGCAGCCGATCGAGCAGTTGGCGGATAAATGTGTGGAAAATGTTTTGAAGATGATCCATAATGAGCCGGTTGACGTGCTGTCGATCCTCCCGGTTCGGTTTGTGGAGGGTGGAACAACAAAATAGAGTGGCTGTTACAAATATCTTTGCGTGTTTTGTGTAATAATAGAGGGCAGGAAGAATTTACAGGAGCAGGTGCAGGTATGTTTGAGAAGAATAAGAACCGGCATTTTTCGTCGTTTCAGATAATCAGCCTGAGTTTTCTGGCGGTTATTTTCGCAGGAAGCCTTTTATTGATGCTTCCGGTATCAACGGTATCAGAGGAGGGCGCGTCCTTTTTGGATGCGCTCTTTACGGCGACTTCTGCGGTTTGTGTGACCGGCTTGGTTACGCATGATACCGCAACCTGGTGGTCCGGCTTTGGGCAGGCGGTGATTTTGCTTCTGATTCAGGTCGGGGGCATGGGCGTGGTAACGCTTGCCGTATTTATTACCCGGGTATCCGGGCGGAAAATCGGGCTGATGCAGCGCAGCACTATGCAGGAGGCGATCGCCGCGCCTAAGGTAGGCGGAATTGTTAAACTGACGGTGTTTATTCTCAGGGTAACGTTTGTCATTGAGATAGCAGGCGCACTTTTGCTGGCGCCTGCTTTTTGTGCGGATTTGGGGCTTGGAAAAGGGCTCTGGTACGCCCTCTTTCATTCGGTATCTGCTTTCTGCAATGCGGGATTTGACCTGATGGGGATACGAAAGGAGTATTCCTCTTTGACATTTTACGCGGGATCGCCGGTTGTGAATGTGGTGGTTATGCTGCTGATTATCATTGGCGGCATTGGTTTTTTGACGTGGGAGGATGTGAAAACTAACAGGCATCATCTGAAAAAATACAGAATGCAGAGTAAAATCATCCTTTCCCTGACGGGGCTCCTGATTCTGATTCCGGCAGTTTATTTTTTCTTTGGAGAGTTTTCGGATCCTAAGTGGGCAGAGGTTTCGGTCGGAGGCAAAGTATGGCGATCACTGTTTACCGCCGTCACACCGAGGACGGCGGGATTTAATACGGTTGACCTGAGCCTGCTCAGTGAAGCGGGACAGACGATAATGGTGATCCTGATGCTGATAGGCGGCGCGCCGGGGTCTACTGCCGGAGGTATGAAGATCACAACCGCAGCAGTGCTGTTTCTTTCGGCAATCGCCGTATTTCGAAGAGAGGAAGAGACGACGTGCTTTGGGCGGCGGATTGTGGGCGAGACGGTTCGCCAGGCGGCTGCGATTTTGCTTTTGTATCTGGGGTTGCTGGTAATAGGAGGAATATCGATCAGTATCCTTGAGGATCTGCCGGTACTGGCGTGTTTTTTTGAGGCGGCGTCGGCGATTGCGACCGTCGGTTTGTCGCTGGGGCTTACCCCGACGCTGGGGGCGGTATCGAAGGCCATTTTGATTTTATTAATGTTTTTCGGGCGGGTCGGCGGCATGACGCTTATTTTTGCCGCATGGGCACATGTGCGGCAGAGCAGGGCAAAGCTGCCGCAGGAAAAAATAACGGTCGGGTAAAGGAGGATGCGAAGGTGAAATCAATTTTACTGGTTGGATTGGGAAGGTTTGGACGCCATATTGCACAGAAATTAGATGAGCTGGATCATCAGGTGATGGCAGTGGACAAGCAGGAGGAGAGGGTGAATGCAGTACTGCCTTTTGTGACGAATGCACAGATTGGCGACAGCACGGATGAAGAGTTTATGTCCTCGCTGGGTGTGCGCGATTTTGACTTGTGCATAGTGGCAATCGGGGATGATTTTCAAAGCTCGCTGGAATCGACGGCACTTTTGAAGGAGCTTGGCGCCAGACTGGTGGTATCGAGGGCAGCGCGGGACGTCCACGCGAAATTTTTGCTGAGAAACGGGGCGGATAAAGTCGTCTATCCCGAGAAGCAGCTTGCCAATTGGACGGCGATCCGTTACAGTTCGGATCACATTTTAGATTACGTTGAGCTGGATGAGGAAAATGCCCTTGTGGAGATGTCTGTCCCGGATTCCTGGGTGGGAAAAAGTATCGCCGGGCTGGATATCCGTAGAAAGCATAACGTTACGATTATGGCGCTTAAAGAAGGGAAGAAGATGATTCTGAGCTTTTCACCGGATATGGTCTTTTCCGGCAGTGAGACGGTACTGGTAGTGGGAAGCGGAAAAGATATTCAGAAGTGTTTTCGGATGTAGGGTCGTTTGTACGAAAAATAGGATTTCCATACAGAAAATGAGAGGGATAAAACCCTCTCGAATGTTTGCAGTGTGGAAATCCGTTTATTTACTGCCGGCTTTTTTAATAGTCTCTTTTATGGTTCCTCTCGGGTCTTTTATTAACAGAATAATCAGCCAGATCACCAGCCCAAGAGCAACAACGGAGAAACCAAGAAATGCGTCATTCAGCATATCTATGGGCGCCGGTGTAAAATACTCTGCCTGTAGGTCGATATATTCAAAAATGGCGTCTCCAAGCCACATCAGAGAAGCTCCCCAATACATAAAACAGAGCGCCCCAAGCTTCAGGGTGTCATCTTTGCGGGTATACCATTTTACAGTACTGATAATAGCTGCAAAAACACAAATAAGTAATGTCATAGGTATCCTCCATATTATGCTGCGGCAAGCGCTTTGTTGATTTTTTTAACATAAGAGTCAACGGTTACGACCATGACCGCCCATACGGATGTCACGATAACACACATGGTAACGCCGATGGTGGACATTTCGTGAAGCATTTCCGCCGTGTCCTGCGGGCTGGACATTGCAGTTAGAAACGGAAACCACGGGACAACCTCACCGTGCCATACATGCTCAAAGGCAAGCAGTATCGCTCCGCCGATCAGTAAGTAAGCCAGCCACATCAGTTTACGGCTCCAGGGAATGATGATTTTGCTTTCTGTTTCTGCTGAAGTAGTAATTACTTTGGGTTCTTTTTTTTCTTTGCTTTTTGCAACGGCTGCGATGACAGCAGCTTCAGCAGTTCCTACTAAAAAACATGCCATAGAAAAACCTCCTTTGCAATAAAAGATTATATAATATCTAACACTTATAAATTTTATATCAATTGTTGTGTTTTACAAGCTACCCGGGGGGATATTTGCAAAAAATAAATTTTATCCCCCTGGGTGGCTTGTGCGGCTGCTGCGCATACCGTATGATAAGAACATACCCATTGCTGCATATCTCCGCAAGAAGCAAGACGGGTAAATATACCTCCACTATAGGGGAAAGGACTGAGGCAGCAGCTCTTTCCCTGAACAGTATGGATAAGGGAACGATTTGAGAATACAAATGGAATATGGAAGAAACGAATATACATTGGACGACGCGAAAAAGAAAGAGATTCTGAATCAGATTGAGGAAGCGATCAAGTGTACGAAGTTAACCAGAAGCATGGTGGAGTCCCAGGTAGACTGCAGCGAGGTATTGATCGTGCTTTCCGCTGCCAAGAAGGCAGTGAACGATATCGGTAAAGAAATGCTCAAGCAATATTTAAACATGTGTCTGATGGACGCGGTAAAAAACGGAAATTCGCAGAGTCTTTTAAAACTGAACAAGGCAATGGAATATTTTGTAAAATAATAGAAATACCCTGTATACCGGATTGATATACAGGGTAAAATTTTTATGCGGATTTTGCGTAAAGCTTATTTGGCATATCCGTTTGGGTTCTGTGACTGCCATCTCCAACTGTCGGCACACATTTCGTCAAGCCCGCGCGCAGCCTTCCAGCCCAGAACTTTTGCGGCTTTTGCCGGATCTGCATAGCACATGGCAACGTCGCCTGAGCGGCGGGGTTTGATCTCGTATGGCAGATCTTTGCCGCAGGCTTTGGAGAATGCCTTGACCATATCGAGGACGGAGTAGCCGATACCGGTTCCCAGGTTAATGATGTCCAGCCCCGGGTTTGTCAGGATGTAGTCGATGGCTTTTACATGTCCGACTGCCAGGTCTACCACATGGATGTAGTCGCGGACGCCGGTTCCATCCGGCGTATCATAGTCGTTGCCGAAGACGCCGAGCTTTTCCAGCTTGCCGACAGCCACCTGCGAAATGTAAGGCATCAGGTTATTGGGGATGCCCTTCGGGTCTTCGCCAATGCGCCCGCTTTCGTGCGCGCCTACCGGATTGAAGTAGCGCAGCAGGATGACATTCCATTCGGGATCGGCTTTTTGCAGGTCGGTCATGATCTGCTCCATCATAGACTTTGTCCATCCGTAAGGGTTGGTGCACTGTCCCTTCGGGCAGTCTTCGGTGATCGGCATAACTTCCGGGCTGCCGTAAACTGTCGCGGAAGAGCTGAATACAATATTTTTTACGCCGACATTGCGCATGACGTCCATCAATGTTAAGGTTCCGGTAATATTATTCTGATAGTATTCCAGCGGTTTCCTTACGGATTCCCCGACTGCTTTTAAGGCAGCGCAGTGGATTACGGCATCGATGCCTTCTTTTTCAAACATAGCTTTAAGGGAAACGGCATCTCTTACATCACCCTCGTAGAAGGTAATGGACTTGCCGGTGAGTTCCTCCACTCTTTTTAAGGACTCACTGGAAGAGTTGGAAAGATTGTCATAGACAACCACTTCGTAGCCTGCGTTTAAAAGTTCCAGTGCGGTGTGGCTTCCGATATATCCAGCGCCGCCGGTAATTAAGATTTTTGTCATGTTCTTGTCCTCCTGTTATCATATATGGTTTTCATTTAAAAAGTACATGATTGGTTATAAAGCGGCAATAAAACGCAGAAATGCGTTTCTGCCTTCCTCTGTGCATTTGAAAACGCCTGCGTCTTCAAGCACCTGGATGAAGACTTTGCCGATTTCTTTTTGTAAGATGTCGGTAATATTGCCGGCATCTATTTTTTCGTATTTTGGCAGGAAGCCGGAAACCCATTCAGCGTGCTTTTCAATTTTTTCATTGGAAGCGATATCTTTTACTTCCAGGATATATTCTTCCAGCAATTCCATTTCTTCTTTCAGGCGGGCGGGAAGTACGGCAAGCCCCATAACCTCGATAAGCCCGATGTTTTCTTTCTTGATGTGATGGCGCTCTGCATGCGGATGGTAAACGCCGAGAGGATGCTCGTCTGTCGTGATATTGTTGCGCAGGGTAAGGTCCAGCTCGTAGACGCCGTCGACTTTGCGGGCGATCGGAGTGATGGTATTGTGCGGTTCGCCGTCTGTCTCGGCGAAAAGGAAGGCTTCCTCATCGGTGTAGCCGCGCCATATCGCAAGCACGTGGGTTGCCAGGTCGATCAGGCGCTGTTCGTCTTTGTGGCGGATGCGCAGAACCGACAGAGGCCATTTTACGATGCCTGCTTCCACATCTTCGTATCCGGGAATTGTCACTGTCTTTTCAATCGGTGCTTTTGCCATAGCAAAGGTATAGTGCCCGCCCTGAAAGTGGTCGTGGCTTAAAATAGAACCGCCGACAATCGGCAGATCGGCATTCGAGCCCAGGAAATAATGCGGAAACTGTTTAACAAAATCAAATAGTTTGATAAATGTATTGCGCTCAATTTTCATGGGAGTATGCTGGTTATTGAAGACAATGCAGTGCTCATTATAATATACATAGGGAGAATACTGGATGCCCCATGCGCTGTCATTGATTGTAACCGGGATAATGCGGTGGTTTTCCCGGGCGGGATGGTTTGCGCGTCCGGCATAGCCTTCATTTTCTGCGCAAAGCAGGCATTTCGGATAGCTGCTTGCTTTGGCAAGGCGGGCAGCGGCAATCGCTTTGGGGTCTTTTTCCGGTTTGGAGAGGTTGATGGTAATATCAATCACACCGTATTCGCTGTCTACGGTCCATTTCCGGTCTTTTTTTACACGATAACGGCGGATATAATCGCTGTCCTGGCTGAGCTTATAGAAATAATCGGTTGCCTCTTCGGGACTCTTGGCATATTTCTCCCAAAAGGTATGCTGCACCTGCGCCGGTCTGGGGACAAGGCAGTTCATGAGCCTGGTGTCGAACAGGTCACGGTACACGATACTGTCTTCGATAATTCCGCGTGAAACCGCCTCATCCAGAAGCGCCTGCAGGACCTCTTCCAGGTCGATGCCGGCGTACGTTTCCTCCGGTTTGATGTATTCGCTTTCGCCGAAACAGTCAAGCAGCAGGTTGATGGTATAATTGCGCTCACATTCCGGCGTCAACCCGGTTTCTATTCCGTATTGTACTAATTTGGCAATGTTCTCGCTTAGCATAGAAAACCCTCCATAATAAATAAAATAATCATTCTGTTTTGGTTGCAATCACGCTGTCGTTGCTGTAAACTAATTTTATCATAATAAGAATATTGAGAAAATGCAATAAGAATATTGGGGATTTTTATAAGGATATTGAGAAAATGCAGATAAAGACGGAAAAAAACAGAAAAGAGATCAAGGAGCATGGGAATTACGGTTTCCCGGTAAACATCAGCCTGGAGTCTATTCAGGCATATGAACAGGGCATGTTCTGGTGGCACTGGCATCCCGAAATTGAATTGACCTGTGTGCTGGAAGGGGAAATTGAATATCATATAAATGATAGTGTATACCATCTGCACGCGGGGGATGGGCTTTTTGGCAACAGTAATACGCTGCATGCAGGGTTTCAGGTGGCGGATAAAGAGTGCTTTTATGTATCGATCACCTTTCATCCGCGTTTTCTCTACGGATATGAGAGCAGCAGGCTGCAGACGAAGTATGTGAATTTCATAACGGAAAATGAGCGCTGGCATTCCCTGAAGCTGCAAGAGGAGGTTGGCTGGCACCGGGAGGCGCTGTCTAAGATGAAAGAAATCTACGCCTTATCCGGGCAGCAGCCAGCGGATTATGAGCTCCAGGTACATATTTTGCTGATGCGTATCTGGCAGGAGCTGTACCGCTATTTCTGCGCGCTGCCGAAAGAGGAAGAGCTGCCGCAGAAGAATATACAAAGGCTGCGGGAGATTATCGCTTATATCCAGGAGCATTACAATGAGAACATCAGCCTGGATGACATTGCGGGGCATATCAATATCTGTAAGAGCGAGTGCTGCCGCTTTTTTAAAAAGTATATGAATATGACGATTTTTGAATACCTTTCTTTTTTGCGGATACAAAACAGCCTTTCACTGCTGAAAAGGGGGGAAAGCATCACCAGGGCGGCGGAAATGGTTGGATTTTCCCATCCCGCGTATTACGGGCAGATATTTAGGCGCTATATGAAGTGTACCCCCAGAGAGTACAAACAGCAATTCTACCATTATTTTAGTTGAGAAATGCGGGAAAATCAATTATACTGTTATAACTGAGTGAGGTGAGGAATATGAAGTTGACGACCCTGTGCTATCTGGAAAAAGAAGACGCTTATCTGATGCTTCACCGAATTTCGAAAAAGCATGATGTGAATAAGGATAAGTGGATTGGGGTAGGAGGACATTTTGAGAAGGGGGAAAGCCCGGAGGAATGCCTCTTGCGGGAAGTAAAGGAAGAAACCGGGCTGACTCTGACCGCTTACCGTTTTCGCGGGCTGGTGACCTTCTTAAATGAGGGCTGGGAGTCGGAATATATGTGCCTTTATACGGCGGACGGCTTTGAGGGGGAACTTACCGAATGCGATGAGGGAAAGCTGGAATGGGTGAAGAAGGAAGACCTGCACAGCCTGAACCTCTGGGAGGGAGATCGGATTTTTTTCCGGCTGCTTGCCGAGGAGCACCCGTTTTTCTCGCTGAAGCTGGAATACAAAAGGGACCTTCTTGTGCGGGCATGCCTGGACGGCAAGGTATTTTATCAGGAAAAAAACGGCGCTTTGCTGTATGGGCGCCATGCAAAGGATGAGACAAATGAATAAAAAAGAAATTTCTGAGATAAAAAAACAGTATACACAGGAGAAATGTCCGGCATCGAGGATCAGCGGCTGCTATGTAGATGCGGAAAAGAATAAGCGGACAGAATTTACGGAGGCGTTTCTGTCGCTGCCGGAGGAAGAATTTTTTAAATACCTGAATATTTTCCGCAAGGTGCTGTCCGGTACGATCGGGAAAAATTTGCTGAACATGGAGTTCCCGCTGGAGACGGAAGAAGCGGGCGGCACGCAGGAGCTTTTGATGAAGCTGAAGGTGACCGGGCTGCAGGATGACGGCGTGCTGGAGGAGTTTTATGATAAGATCATTGAATCCTTTTACTATACGGGCAATTACCTGATTTTGCTGCTTCACGGCACTTACGATATTCCGGGGAAGGCGTCGGATAATCAGGAGATGTTTGACGCTTCGGATGAAGTCTATGAGCATTTCATCTGCTGTATCTGTCCGGTGAATTTGTCAAAGCCGTGCCTGTCTTATAATACGCGGGAGAATTGCTTTGAGAACCATATTCAGGACTGGCTGGTGGAGATGCCGATGATCGGCTTTTTGTTTCCGGCATACCATGACCGCAGCGCGGATATCCACAGCATTCTTTATTACAACCAGAAGCCGGAGGAGCCGGCTGGCGATTTTGTGGACAGTGTTCTTGGCTGTGTGCTGCCGATGACGGCTGGAAGCCAGAAGGAGACGTTTCAGGCGCTGGTGGAGGATACGCTTGGCGAGGAGTGCAGCTATGAGATGGTGCGCAGCATCCATGAAAACCTGCATGAAATGCTGGAGGAGCAAAAAGAAGAGCCGGAACCGCTGATCCTTGACAGGCAGAATGTGAAGAGGCTGTTGGAGCAAAGCGGCGTGGCAAATGAAAGGCTGGAGCAGTTTGACGAGCGATTCGAGGCAGCGGCAGGCAATGACCAGGCTGAGTTCGTGGCTGCCAACGTGGCGAATACCAGAAAATTTGAGATCAGGACACCGGATGTAATCGTTCAGGTAAATCCTGAGAGAACGGATCTTGTAGAGACAACAATGATTGACGGCAGGAAGTGTTTAGTGATAGAATTAAATGAAGATGTGGAGGTAAACGGGATATCCGTAAAATAAGAAGTGCACAAAAAAATACATCCGGTTTTCCGGATGTATCCAGCGTGCGTTAGAGGATTCGAACCCCCGGCCTTTTGGTCCGTAGCCAAACGCTCTAT
>CAZAQD010000057.1:0-9835 GCA_964487425.1 uncultured Marvinbryantia sp.
TGCGCCGCTATATGATGCGCATCGCGGAGCATTTTGCAAAAGAGGCGGGGTGTCTGGGGCTGATTACCGGAGAGAGTATCGGACAGGTGGCAAGCCAGACCATGCAGAGCCTTGCGGCGACGAACGAAGTCTGCACAATGCCGGTATACCGCCCGCTGATCGGTTTTGACAAGCAGGAGATTGTCGATGTATCGCTGAAGATCGGCGCTTATGAAACCTCGATCCTGCCGTTTGAGGACTGCTGTACGATTTTTGTGGCAAAGCATCCGGTGACAAAGCCGAATATCAATGTCATTAACCGTTCCGAGCAAAAGCTGGCTGAGAAAATAGAAGAACTGGTGAAGACGGCGATCGACACCGCAGAGACAGTTCTGGCAGAGTGAAAAGGGATGTGAAAACGCCCGGCACAAAATGCCGGACGTATATTGGAATCGTATTATTAGATGATGTATGGTTTTAACACGGTGAGAACAGCCTCAATGTCGTCCTCAGCATGAATATTCAGCTCGATCGGTTTGGACAAATCCAGGCTGAAGATACCCATGATGGATTTTGCATCGATTACGTATCTTCCTGATACGAGATCAAAATCATAATCGAATTTTGTAATATCATTAACAAAAGATTTAACTTTGTCGATGGAATTTAAAGAAATCTGTACTGTCTTCATAATAGCCTCCACATAATAGAATTGTCTTGATAACCTCATATTACAGTTTCTATTTCTAAAAGTCAAGATAAAATAAAGGCGCCAATGGCAGCGGTAAGGAGTAGATCATGAAAAAAGCAGCGCTTCATAATCTGGGATGCAAGGTCAATGCCTATGAAACCGAGGCAATGCAGCAGATACTGGAAGAGAGAGGGTATGAGATCGTCCCCTTTGACGTGGGGGCGGATATCTACATTATCAACACCTGTACGGTGACGAATATTGCAGACCGCAAATCCCGGCAGATGCTCCACAAAGCGAAAAAAATGAATCCGCATGCCGTCGTAGTAGCGGCGGGGTGTTATGTCCAGGCGGCGGGGGAAGATCTGAAGCTGGACGACGCGGTGGACATCATGATCGGGAACAATATGAAACAGAATCTGGGAGAGATCCTGGAGGCTTATATGGAATCGCATCAGGAGGCGGCAGAGGGGGAAGACCGGGAGGCGGCAAGTGACGCAGAGGATTATCATGTCCCGGATATCAACCACACGAAGGAATATGAAGGGCTGTCTATTTTGCGCACGGCAGAGCATACGAGGGCTTACATCAAGGTTCAGGACGGATGCAACCAGTTTTGCAGCTATTGTATCATTCCTTTTGCACGGGGAAGGGTGAGAAGCCGCGCCAGGGAGGATATTCTGGAAGAAGTTCGGACACTTTCGGCGGCGGGATACCAGGAGGTAGTACTGACGGGGATTCACCTGAGCTCTTACGGGGTGGACCGTGAGGACGGGGTGAGGCTGCCGGAATTAATCCTGGCGGTGCATGAAGTGGAGGGGATCAAAAGAATCCGTCTCGGTTCCCTGGAACCGCGCATTATAACGGAAGCGTTCCTTGAAAAAATTGCATCGCTGCCGAAGCTGTGCCCGCATTTTCATCTGTCCCTGCAAAGCGGCTGCGACGCGACCCTGAAACGGATGAACCGCCGGTATACGACGGAAGAGTACTATGAGAAATGTGAACTTCTGCGGAAGTATTTTGAGGAGCCGGCGTTGACAACCGATGTGATTGTAGGGTTTCCGGGAGAAACGGAGGAGGAATTTGCCGTCACAAAGGCTTTTCTGGAAAAGGTGCAGTTTTTTGAAACCCATATCTTTAAGTATTCCAGGAGAAAGGGGACAAAGGCGGCGGCAATGGAACATCAGATACCGGAGGAAGTGAAGGCGGCAAGGAGTCATGAGCTGCTGGAGCTCAATGCCGGGAACCGCAGGGCGTATATCCGCCGTCTGATCGGTAAGCCGGCAGAAGTCCTTTTTGAGGACAAGGTTTGCACAGAAGAAGGGGAATATTATGCCGGGCATACCAGGCGGTATATAAAAGTGATGCTGCCGGCGCAGGGGGAAGACCTGACGAATAAAATTAAGGATTGTATTTTGCATGAGTCTGATGTACAATATACATAATATGGCTTGCTGTGCAATTTTATAAATTAAGGACGTGAAGAAATGGGGAAAATCAGTAATACACAATATTTTAGGTTCAATCTGGATAGTGAAGTCCGCGTAAAGGACATTCTGGATGCGGTATATGATGCGATGGAGGAAAAAGGCTATAATCCGGTTAATCAGATCGTTGGATATATTATGTCCGGGGACCCGACCTATATTACCAGCCATAAGAACGCAAGAAGCATGATTATGAAGGTAGAACGTGATGAGCTGGTAGAAGAACTTTTGAAGGAATATATAAAGAACAGATGATGGCAGTAGAAAATTTTGGAAGAATCATGGGGCTTGACTATGGCTCCAAGACCGTAGGGGTGGCTATCAGCGACGCATTGGGTATTACTGCGCAGGGAATCGAGATTATCAGAAGGACATCGGAGAATAAGCTTCGCCAGACATGTGCGCGGATCGAGGCATTGATTTCAGAATACCAGGTGGAAAAAATTGTTCTGGGATTTCCCAAGAACATGAACAATACGATTGGTGACCGGGCGGAAAAGTCACTGGCGTTTAAAGAGATGCTGGAGCGCAGGACGGGGCTGGAGGTCATGATGTGGGATGAGCGCCTGACAACGGTCGAGGCAAACCGGACGCTGATGGAGAACGGTGTGCGCAGAGAGAACCGCAGGGAGTATGTGGATAAGCTTGCAGCGGTATATATCCTGCAGGGATATCTGGACTATCTGGAAATGAAAAAAGAATAATTGGAGAGCAGAATGGAGAAAGTTAGTTTTCAGTTTGCAGATTCGCAGGAATCTGCAGCGTTTTTTGTACTTGAACAGACGAGAATAAATGGAATAAATTATATACTGGTTACCGATTCTGAGGAGGATGATGGCGAGGCACTGATCCTGAAAGACTTATCAGAAGACGGTGAGCAGGAAGCGCTTTATGAGATTGTGGAAGATGACGACGAGTTAGACGCTATATCGAAAATCTTCAGTGAGATGCTGGAAGATGTAGATCTGACGTTCTAAACAGAAAGGAGATTATTTTTGAAAAATATTAACAACTCAAAATTGAAAATCATTCCGTTGGGCGGACTGGAACAGATCGGAATGAATATAACTGTCTTTGAATTCGAGGACAGTATTATTGTGGTGGACTGCGGTCTGTCATTCCCGGAGGATGACATGCTGGGGATAGACCTCGTTATCCCGGATATCGCTTATCTGAAGGAAAATATCGAGAAAGTAAAGGGGTTCGTGATTACGCACGGGCATGAGGATCACATCGGCGCATTGCCGTATGTGATGAAGGAGATCAATGTTCCCATCTATGCGACAAAGCTGACGATGGGCATTATTGAAAATAAATTTAAAGAGCATAATCTGCTGAAGACAACCAAGAGAAAGGTGGTAAGGCACGGGCAGTCCATTAACCTGGGCTCCTTCCGCATTGAGTTTATCAAGACCAATCACAGTATTGCCGATGCGGCTGCGCTTGCGATCTATTCGCCGGCGGGGATCGTAGTGCATACCGGAGACTTCAAGGTGGATTATACGCCGGTATTCGGGGATTCCATCGATCTTCAGCGTTTTGCGGAGATCGGCAAGAAGGGCGTGCTGGCGCTGATGTGCGACAGTACGAACGCGGAGCGCCCGGGCTTTACAATGTCGGAGAGGACCGTCGGCAGAACGTTTGACAATATATTTGCGGAGCACCGCAATACCCGTATTATTATTGCGACCTTCGCTTCCAATGTAGACCGCGTGCAGCAGATCATTAATTCTGCCTACAAATACGGCAGGAAGGTAGTGGTCGAGGGAAGGAGCATGGTAAATATTATCTCTACCGCTGCGGAGCTAGGATATCTGAATATACCGGATTCGACGCTGATCGATATCGAGCAGATGAAGAATTACCCGGACGAGCAGATGGTACTGATTACAACGGGAAGCCAGGGAGAATCGATGGCGGCGCTGTCGAGGATGGCTGCGGATATGCACCGCAAGGTGACGATTAAGCCGAAGGATACGGTGATTTTCAGCGCCAACCCGATTCCGGGCAATGAAAAGGCCGTATCCAAAGTGATTAATGAATTATCGGCGAAAGGCGCGGATGTTATTTTCCAGGATACCCATGTATCCGGGCATGCGCGCCAGGAAGAAATCAAGCTGATCTATACGCTGGTGCATCCCAGGTATGCGATCCCGGTACACGGGGAGTACCGCCATTTGAAAGCGCAGGCAGGGATTGCCGAGAGCCTGGGCATTCCGAAGGAGAATATCTTCATTTTAAGGTCCGGTGACGTTATGGAGCTGGATGAGGAAAGCGCAGGGATCAACGGTGCGGTCCATACGGGCGGCATCCTGGTGGATGGGCTCGGCGTTGGGGACGTGGGAAATATTGTGTTAAGAGACCGCCAGCATCTGGCGGAGGACGGCATTATGATCGTTGTGCTGACGCTGGAAAAGTACAGCAATCAACTGCTGGCAGGACCGGACATTGTGTCAAGAGGCTTTGTCTATGTGCGTGAATCGGAGAACCTCATGGAGGAATCGCGCCAGGTGATTTTAGACGCCCTGGATTACTGTGAGTCTAAGCATATTTCCGATTGGGGCAAAATAAAGAATACCATCAAAGAGGATTTGAACAGTTTTATCTGGAAGAAGACGAAAAGAAATCCGATGATCCTGCCTATTATTATGGAGGTTTAGGACGCACGGCGTATTGGCATACAGAGAGAAGGGTTACAGGATGAGAGACAATGTGGAGATCTATACGACCTCGCTGATCCATGCGATCCATGACAGCAGGGAGTACCGGGAATTTGAAGCGATCAAACGGCAGTTAAGGGATAATCCGGAGCTGAAAAGGAAAATAAATGAGTACAGGCGGGATACGTACCGGCTGCAGAATTATGGGAATGTGGATACGCTTTACCATGAAATGGAAGAATTCAGGAACAAGAATGCGGAATTCAGGAAGGATCCGCTGGTGACGGAATATCTGCGCTGTGAGCTGGCAGTATGCAGAATGCTGCAGAAAATTGCAACAACGGTAGTGGAGTCTGTGGATTTGGAGCTGGATGACGTTGCCGGAGAGATTCGCTGTTAGTACAGGCGGCAGGTGAGAGTATGCAGATCGGAAGAATAGTCGGAAGCGTGATATGGTTTATCGTGAAGGCAGCGCTGGTAATTGTGATCGTCATCGGCTTGTACCGGCTGGGCGGATATGCCTATGATTTCGGTTACCAGTTGTACAGTGCGGAGGCGATGACGGCGCCGCCGGGCAAGGATGTAGCGGTAGTGGTGCAGGAAGGCGCGTCCGTGAAGGACATCGGCGAAATGCTGGAAAGACAGGGATTAATCAAGGACAGCCTGGTGTTTGTGGCGCAGGAGAGATTGTCAAAGTACAGCGGACAGATAAAGGCGGGAAATTATGTGCTGAATACCTCCTGGAACGCAGAGGAGATCCTTGCTGCTTTAAGCGGAAATGCGGTGAATCAGGAGGACGGGGAAGAGGCATGATCGTAGAAGAAAGAATGGTGGCTTATATCAATTCCCTGGAGCGGGGGAACGGCGATTTTCTTGACGGGCTGGAACAGCGGGCAAAACAAGAGAGTGTCCCGATTATCCGCAAGGAGATGCAGAGCTTTTTGAAAGTGCTCCTGGGGATGAAAAAGCCGTCGAGGATTCTGGAAGTGGGAACGGCAGTGGGTTTTTCCGCGCTTTTGATGTGCGCATATACGCCGGAATCGACTTCTGTCACAACAATTGAAAAATATGAAAAAAGGATTCCGATTGCAAAAGAGAATTTCAGGGCGGCAGGAATGGAGCATCGCATCACGCTCTTAGCGGGCGATGCGATGGAAATCCTCAAGCGACTGGAAGGCTCTTTTGATTTTATTTTTATGGACGCGGCTAAGGGGCAATACATCCATTATTTGCCCGAGGTGATGCGGCTTCTGGAAAAGGATGGGGTCCTGGTTTCGGACAACGTGTTGCAGGAGGGCGACATCATAGAATCTCATTTTGCGGTGGAGCGAAGGAACCGGACGATTTATAAGAGAATGCGGGAATATCTTTATGAATTAAAGCATGACGACAGGCTGCTGACCTCTATCATACCGATCGGGGACGGGGCAGCGCTGAGCATCCGCTTATGAGGCACGGGAGGCAAAGATGAGAGAGGTCGAATTATTGATTCCGGCAAGCAGCCTTGAGGTACTGAAGACGGCTGTGATATTTGGCGCCGATGCGGTTTATATCGGCGGGGAAGCCTTTGGGCTCCGTGCCAAAGCGAAGAATTTTTCTATGGAAGAGATGAAAGAAGGGATTGCGTTTGCCCATGCCCATCAGGTGAAAGTCTACGTGACGGCGAATATTCTGGCGCATAATAACGACCTGGCGGGAGTGGAGCAGTATTTCCGGGAACTGAAGGAGATCAGACCGGACGCCCTGATTATAGCGGACCCGGGCGTTTTTGAGATCGCCAAAAGGATATGTCCTGAGATCGAGCGCCACATCAGCACGCAGGCAAATAATACCAATTATGAGACTTACCGCTTCTGGTATGGGCTCGGCGCGAAGAGGGTGGTTTCCGCGAGGGAATTATCCCTGGAGGAGATAAAGGAGATACGCGCGCGTATCCCGGAGGATATGGAGATAGAGACTTTTATACACGGGGCAATGTGTATTTCTTATTCCGGGAGATGCCTGCTCAGCAACTATTTTACCGGCAGGGACGCCAACCGGGGCGCCTGTACCCATCCGTGCCGCTGGAAATATGCGGTGGTGGAGGAAAAACGCCCCGGCGAATATCTGCCGGTGTATGAGAACGAGAGGGGAACGTACCTGTTCAATTCAAAGGATCTCTGTATGATAGAGCATATCCCCGACATCCTGAATGCGGGGATAGACAGCCTGAAAATTGAGGGCAGAATGAAGACCGCCCTTTATGTGGCAACTGTGGCGCGCACGTACCGCAGGGCGATTGACGATTATAAGAAGTCGCCTGAGCTTTACAGGGAGAATCTGCCGTGGTACCTGGAGCAGATATCCAACTGCACGTACCGGCAGTTTACGACGGGATTTTTTTATGGAAAGCCGGATGAGACGTCGCAGATCTATGACAGCAATACCTATGTGAAGGAATATACGTATCTGGGGATTGTGGGCGAGGTCACAGAAGAGGGCTTGTGCCGCATCGAGCAGAGAAATAAGTTCTCCGTGGGCGAAGAGATTGAGATTATGAAGCCGGATGGGGCGAATATCAGGACAAAGGTATGCCGGATATCAGACGAAAACGGGCAGGAGCAGGAATCGGCCCCGCATCCGCAGCAGGTATTGTATGTACAGCTTACAGCCGTGCCCGCTAAGTATGACATTTTGAGAAGGCAGGAGTAAATACAAAGTAGGAAAAGCACTAATTGGGCGGATTTTTCATAGACTATTATAAATCCCCTTTGAGGTGCTTTTTTATGAAGTCATTCCCCAAGCCGCTTACCGCCGAGGAAGAAATGTATTTTCTGAAGAAATACAAGGAGGGCGACATGGAAGCAAAGAGGATTCTGATTGAGAGAAACCTGAGATTGGTAGCGCATGTGGCTAAGAAATATCTGAAGCAGGGAGAGGATGGCGAGGATTTAATTGCAGTGGGGACGATCGGGTTGATTAAAGCCGTATCGACGTTTGACCATGAAAAGAATAACAAGCTGGCGACCTATGCCGCCAGGTGTGTGGAGAATGAGCTGCTGATGCTTTTTCGGGGGAAAAAGAAAACCTCCAGGGAAGTGTCCCTGCACGATCCGATCGGTACCGATAAGGAGGGCAATGAGATCAGCCTGATCGATGTACTGGAAGGGGAAAACGTGGATG
This sequence comes from uncultured Marvinbryantia sp., assembly GCA_964487425.1. Taxonomy (GTDB): domain Bacteria; phylum Bacillota; class Clostridia; order Lachnospirales; family Lachnospiraceae; genus Marvinbryantia. The sequence goes on from CAZAQD010000057.1 coordinate 7,980, forward strand.
TGATCGCCCAAATGGAGCTGCGGCAGAACACGAAAAAGCTGCATGAGCTGATCCGCTCGATCCTCACACAGCGGGAGCAGGAAATACTGAAGATGCGCTACGGGCTTTGCGGTTATCATGAGAGGACGCAGCGGGAGATCGCGGGAACGCTTGGCATCTCGCGCTCTTATGTATCAAGAATCGAGAAAAACGCCGTAGAAAAGCTGCGGGAGCATTTTAAAGAAGAGATGGAGATCCTATGATTTACTTTTGCGAGAATGTGCAGGGAAAGGAAGAAATAAAAAAAGAAAGAAAGACACAAAGCGAGAAAGCCCGGGCGCTTTTATTTTTTGGGCTGCAGCGGGAATATGCGATAGACCATATGCCGGATATTTCTTTTGAGAAGGGTGGAAAACCGTTTTTATCAGAATATCCGGACATTTGTTTTAATTACAGCCATTGCCCGCAGGGGATTTTATGCGGAATCAGCGCCCGTCCGATCGGCGTGGACATTGAAACGGTGCGGGCATACAACGAAAAGCTGGCAAAGAGAGCCTGCCATGAGCGGGAGCTTTGTTTTTTGCAGGAAGAGGAAGACCGGGCGGCTGCGTTTATGAAATTGTGGGTCCTGAAAGAGGCTTATGTAAAATATACGGGGCAGGGGCTTCGCATGGATTTTCGGAACCTGGATGTTGCCTGCGCTGCAAAAAACGGGGAAGGGAAAACAGGGCGGTGCTATTTGAAGGTACAGCAGTATCAGGGGTGTGTGGCAGCGGTGTGTTCGGAGGTCCACTGGGATGGAACGATCATACAAAAAGAGATGTAAGCAAAAAATATGTTGCAATATGAAGACCGATATGGTATAGTCTGATATAGCGTAGCTGCATATTCTGTGCGGCGGCGCATCTTACTTCAAAATTCTTTGAAGAGATTTCCAATGAAAGCGAAAACTGCATAAAAGGAGGAATAGGATTGTTCAGTACAGTACTGTCGGCTTCCGTCTATGGAATGGAGAGTATGCCGGTCCATGTAGAGGCGGATGTAGGAGACGGGCTTCCGGGTTTTCAGATGGTAGGCTATCCGTCTGCCCAGGTGAAAGAGGCGCAGGACAGAGTGCGGACTGCGCTCAAAAATTCGGGATACCGGCTGGAGCCGAAAAAAATCACAGTCAATTTAGCGCCCGCTGACATCAGAAAAAACGGATCGGGATTTGACCTGCCGATTGCCGTGGCGGTGGCGGCAGGATATGGGAAGATTCCACCGCAGAATTTAGAAAAAATCATGGTGGTGGGAGAACTCAGTTTAAGCGGAGAGGTGAACGGGGTGACGGGGATTTTACCTATGCTGGCGGGGGCAGCGGGCAGCGGCTGCCGCGCTTGCATGATTCCCCGGGCAAATATCCGGGAGGGAGCAATGATCCGGGAGGCGGAGGTGATCGGGGTGTCCAGCCTGAAGGAAGCGATCGGCTACCTGGATGGCAGCCTGAAGCGAAGCCCCCACAGGCTTCCCTTACCGCCTGCGCCGGATGGAACGGAAGGAAAAGCGGCGGAGGATTTTGCGGACATTTGCGGACAGAAAGCAGCCAGGCGCGCGGCGGAGGTGGCGGTGTCGGGCTTTCATAACCTGCTGCTGGTAGGTCCGCCGGGAGCGGGGAAATCCCTGATTGCCAGACGGATTCCGGGCATTCTGCCGCCAATGACGTTCGAGGAGAGCCTGGAGGTATCTATGGTTTACAGTGTTGCGGGGCAGTTCCCGGCGGATGGATCTCTTCTATTAAAAAGGCCGTTCCGCTCGCCGCATCATACTGCGACGGCAAAGGCGCTGGCAGGAGGAGGGCGTACGCCGCAGCCGGGCGAAGTGAGCCTTGCCCATAATGG
>CAZAQD010000058.1:0-8180 GCA_964487425.1 uncultured Marvinbryantia sp.
GGTTATTTCAGAAACTTGCCATGTTTAACTTGTACTATTTATATTCTAACACCAGTTGATCCAATTGACCCGTTGCATCGGGCTAGTAGATTATCAGATATGAACAGACGACGAATACGTCAATCTGTTCCCGGTGGTTCTTGGCATGATTGGGACGATGATTTAAAACTGCCTTGTCATCAACGAGAGTCAGGCAAAGGTTATAGAGCTGTCTACGGGCGAATGGAATGGGATAAACCGTCTCCCACGATTACCACTCAATATTATGGATATGGAAATGGCCGTTTTGGACATTCCGAACAAAATCGTGCTTTATCCATGCGAGAAGGAGCGTTGTTGCAATCATTTCCGCCTAATTATCAATTTATTGACCCTGATCATCAGGAAACTAACCGTAGCATAGGCGTGCATATAGGAAATGCAGTTCCTGTTGAATTGGGGCGCGCAATCGGAACTAGTATTTTACAGCATTTAGAAAATATGGGGGTAGTGTAATGTCAGCAAAAAGTGTTATCAGCGAAGCTCAAAAAGCCGCTGCTGAATCCGAACTCCCAGCGGCTGACTGCCTTGTCTGTGACATGGATTTTTGCGGCAAGCTCAGCCTGCGTCATGCACTTTTCTTTTCTTATATCAGCGATAAAAGCGCCCAGTTTTTTTGCATCCATAATCTCAGTCTCCTTTATTCTGTCTATGGTGTGCCTGTTGTCCCCAAAAAGAAGCGGCAGGCTATGTATTCAGCATAAAAAAAGAGGGAAAAACTGTCAATCGACGAATCATTTACTTTACGAAAAAGCGCTGTTCCGGCGGAGAATATTTTCCGGTATAGCCGCCAGGAAAAAAGAAGCGGTTTCTTCCGGTGTATAATGGGGATGCTCCGTGATCCACCAGCGCACGGTTTCCGCAAAGCTGCATACGGCATGGTTCAACAGGTAATCCTGCGGCGGGCAGATGCTGGCAGGGCGCATGTAATCCGGGAACATCGCGGCGAGGTATTGTTTGAAGTACTGCATAAACAGCTCGCCGCTCTCACCGCTTAAAATCCCCGTGAGGTTTCTTGCGTTTTCCTGCAGATGGTAGAGAATGTGAGTGATTTTTTTCTCCAGCCCGTCGTTGTCCGCGGAAAAGTCGTGGCTTTTTTCCTGCTGGAGCTTTTCTGAAAACACATGGTCAAAAATATCCGTGCACATGGTGCGCAACAACTCATCCTTCGTCTCGAAATGAGCATAGAAGGTACTGCGCCCGATATTCGCCTCGTCAATAATCTCCTGTACCGTAATGTGATTGTAGCTCTTTTTTTCTAGTAAATCGCCAAAGGCTGTGAAAATCGCCTGTCTTGTCCGGCGTTGTCGTCTGTCCATGATTATCCCTCCGCACAAATTGTCGAAAATGTCCCGTATCTTACAATGCCGCTTTTTTGATTGTTGCATTTTAAGGCAGAACACCTAAAATTAATAGTGAACAAAGTGTTTCGTATTGTATAAATTGTACGCTGTCTTTGCGGCGATGTCAAGAAAGAGGGCATAAGGATGTTAAAGAAAATAAACGACTGGCTGGCAGGGATTCCAATGACAATGGTGGGATTGTTTTTTCTGGTTTTAAGCTTTGTGCTGCCGAGGATCGGAGTCTTTCTTCCAATCGACCCCGCCTGGGTGACGGTGTTTATCAGCGGAATTCCGCTTTTGTACCTTGCGCTTTGGAGGGTGGTGCATAATCCCGGCATCAGCAAGATTTCCTCCGCGCTGTTGATTGTCATTGCGATGTTTGCGGCGATTGCCATCGGTGATTTATTTGCGGCGGGCGAAGTGGTATTCATTATGGCGATAGGGGCTATTTTAGAGGAAATAACGACAGAACGGGCAAAGAAGGGCTTAAAAAAGCTGCTTGCCCTCGCGCCGGCATGGGGGCGCAGGATAGCGGGTGGAAAAGAAGAAAAAATTCCGGCAGAGGAAATCAAAGCGGGAGATATCATCCGCATTCTTCCCGGAGAAGCGGTTCCGGCGGACGGCGTGATTGTGGTGGGAGAAACCAGCATAGACCAGTCTGTCATGACAGGCGAGGCGCTGCCGGTCGATAAAGAGACGGGAGATGCTGTTTTTTGCGGGACGCTCAACTGCTTTGGCGCGATCGATATCAGGGCTACGAAAGTAGGAGCCGACAGCTCCCTGCAAAAGCTGATCCGTATGGTGCAGGAAGCAGAAAACCGGCAGGCGCCAATGCAGCGGATCACCGATTGGTACGCCAGTTGGCTGGTACCCGCTGCACTGTTGATCGCCATAGGTGCAGGGATTGTAACCGGCGACCTGATAAGGGCGGTGACGGTTTTGGTGGTGTTTTGCCCCTGCGCGCTGGTATTGGCGACGCCGACTGCCATTATGGCGGCGATCGCCCAGGCAACCCGGCACGGCGTGATTATCAAATCGGGGGAAGCGCTGGAGAAGATGGGAAAAGTCGATACGATTGCCTTTGATAAGACGGGGACGCTGACATACGGTAAGCTGACGGTTAGCGACGTGATTTCTTTTGAGGAAAGCATCGGAAAAGAAAAGCTTTTGTCCCTCTGTGCATCTGTGGAAGCAAAAAGTGAGCATCCGCTGGGGAGAGCAGTGATTGCATGCGCCAGGGAAAAAGGAATGCAAATTGCAGAGGCGGCTTCTTTTAAAATGTCGGCAGGAAGGGGCGTCTGCGCAGAAATATCCGGCAGAAGGCTGCTCTGTGGAAATGAGAGATATTTAAAAGAAAATGGCGTAGCCATTTCAGGGAAAATCGCCTCCGCCTTAGAAGCGCTGCGCGCGCATGGGAAGGCGGCAATCCTTGCAGCCGAAGAAAACCGCTGTATCGGTATTCTGGCGCTGTCCGATACGGTACGCCCGCAGGCAAAGAAGATGGTGGAGCAGTTGAAGGAGATGCATACCCGCACAGTGCTGCTGACCGGAGACAACAAAAGGACGGCGGATTACTTCGCAGGGCAGATTGGGATTACAGAAGTTTATTCCGGGCTTCTTCCGCAGGAAAAAGTAGAACAGATCAAACGGCTGCAGGACGCGGGAGCGCAGGTATGTATGATCGGCGATGGGATCAACGACGCCCCGGCGTTAAAAACTGCCGGCGTAGGAGTGGCGATGGGCAGTATGGGAAGCGACATTGCCATAGAAGCGGCGGATATTGCCCTGATGAGCGATGAGATATCCAGGCTTCCCTATCTGAAACGCTTATCCAATGCCACGGTAAAGACGATTCAGTGCAGTATTACTCTGTCTATGTGTATTAACTTCATAGCGGTTGCCCTCTCGGTCATGGGGGTGCTGACACCCACGACCGGGGCATTGGTACATAATGCGGGTTCCTGTTTTGTAGTATTGATTGCCGCTCTGCTTTATGACCGGAAATTTGAATAGCGGCGGGGCGCGCAGATGCGAAAAAATGTCTGTTTGGAGCGAAAGTGTCCTTTTCGGCTCTTGCAGTTTTTCCTCTCTTCCATATCAGTTTTTTACCGAGCTTTTGTGCAAATCCGGCATCAGCCCGGAGGTGGCGGAAAAGGAAGCCTGCGAAATTGAGCACGTGATTAGTGAGGAAAGCTTTCAGAAGATAAAAAAATCACATCAGGAATGGGAGTAAAGCGTATGCGCTTTACAGTCCCCGTCATCGCCCATTCCAGCATAGCCGCATATTGACATCAGCATAGGTCAGATTGCCGATGTGAACCCAGTTTTCATAGGCTGAAAGGTCAATATTTGTGTTGAAAGATCTGTCAAGAAAAATTTCTTTTTTATTGACAGAAAAAAGGACGGAGCATATAATAACACTGTTAGCAAACAGTGTTATCTCATAGACAATCAAAAGGAGAAGGAGGTGTTTGGGATGCCGGAAGAGGAAAATACGCTGGGACGAATCCTGGCTTCCGCAAAAAAAGAATTTATGGAAAAGGGATTTCTGAATGCATCTTTGCGCAATATCGTCAAGAATGCCGGCGTCACAACCGGGGCATTTTACCGTTATTATGACAGCAAAGAGGCGCTGTTTTCCGCATTGGTGGGAGAGCAGGCGGAATATGTCCTTTCTCTGTTTAACAATACGGTAGACGATTTCGAGAAGCTTCCGGGAAAGATGCAGACAGAAAAGATGTTGGAGGTGTCCGGTTCTTACATTGACATATTGCTGGATTATGTATATGAGCATTATGACGCATTCAAGCTGCTGATTACCTGTGCAGAGGGGACGCCCTATGCAGATTTTATCCACCAGCTTGTGGTCCGGGAGGTAGATTCCACTTATAAATATATGCAGACACTTGCAGATATGGGGATCGAGGTGGCGCCGCTGAATAAAAATCTGATCCACATTATTGCCAGCGGTTTATTTGCGGGAATATTTGAGACTATTGTGCATGATATGCCGAAAGAGGAAGCGAGGGAATATCTGTCACAGTTTCACCGTTTTTATTCGGCGGGCTGGTCTGAACTGTTACATATAAAATTTGGAAAATAAGAGTATGGTGATAAGGGAAATCTGCAGGCGGGTTTCTCTTAAAAATAAATCAAAGGTTAGTTAAGCCTAATTAAAGTAAGGAGGAGAATCATGAAGAAAAAAGAGAGATCAGCGGTAAGCTGGCTTGCCGAATTTGCCGCTGCACATAAGAATCTTTATATAGCGAGCGTATTGTTGGCGGTGTGCGGCGTCATATGCGGCGTTGCCCCTTATGTCATCATGGGGGATATGGTTGCCAGGCTGATTGGCGGAGAGCGGCAATGGGAGTTTTATTTTTGTTCGTGCATGGTCATGGCGGCATTCTGGATCGTGCGGGTGATTTTTCATGCGCTGTCCACGACGTGTTCCCACATGGCGACCTTCCATGTGCTGGGCAACATCCGCAAGCGTGTTTGCGATAAACTGGCGAGAGTGCCGCTGGGACAGGTGAAAGATACGCCGTCCGGTTCCCTGAAGAATATCATTGTCGAGCGGATTGACAGTATTGAGACGACGCTGGCGCATATCCTGCCTGAATTTACATCAAACCTGCTTGCGCCGGCAGCAGTCTTTCTCTATCTGTGCGTGATTGACTGGAGAATGGCGCTGGTATCTTTAATCACCCTGCCGCTGGGGCTGCTTGTCTATATGGGAATGATGATCGGATATGAGGAAAGCTTTAAAAATGCCGTAACCAAGACCAGGATATTGAATGATACGGCAGTGGAATATATTAATGGAATCGAAGTAATCAAAGCGTTTGGCAAGGCGCAGAATTCGTATGAGAAATTCAAAATTGCCGCGAAAGAGGGGGCGGACTGCTATATTGAATGGATGCGCCGCTGCAACGTCTTTTTCAGTATCGCAATGGTGCTGCTTCCGTGTACGGCGCTTACCGTAGTGCCGATTGGCGGGATGTTTGTAAAAAACGGTTCCCTTAGCGTTTCAGATTTTGTCCTTTGCCTGATTTTATCGCTTGGGCTGATTACGCCGCTGATTACGGTAATGGCTTATTCCGATGACATCGGCAAGCTTAAAACGATCCTGGGAGAGGTGACGGATGTCCTTACATGGGAGGAGCTTGCGCGTCCCGGGCGGGATCTGGAAAAACCGAAGGATTGCACGGTGTCCCTGGAGAACGTGACGTTTGCCTATAAGGAGAAGGAAGTGCTGCACGGAATTAATATGCAGATGCTGCCGGGCACGGTCAATGCACTGGTAGGACCTTCGGGGAGCGGAAAATCAACAATCGCAAAGCTGATCGCATCCCTGTGGGACACAAAGGGAGGAAGCATTAAGATCGGCGGTACAGATATCCGGGACCTGTCCCTGGAGGAATATAACCGCAAGGTAGCGTATGTATCCCAGGATAATTATTTGTTTGACGATACGATCCGGGAAAATATCAGAATGGGACGGATGCAGGCTACGGATGAAGAAGTGGAAGAGGTGGCAAAAAAGAGCGGATGCCATGCGTTTATCATGCAGTTGGAAAACGGTTATGATACGGTCGTGGGCGGAGCAGGCGGCCATCTTTCCGGCGGGGAGCGCCAGCGGATTGCGATCGCCCGCGCGATGTTAAAGGATGCGCCGATCGTAATTCTCGATGAGGCGACGGCTTATACCGACCCCGAAAATGAGGCAGTCATCCAGGCTTCCGTTGCGAAGCTTGTGCAGGGGAAGACGCTGATCGTGATTGCCCACCGCCTGTCCACAATTGCCGATGCGGATAAAATCTTTGTAGTTGAGGACGGCAGGATCGTAGAGGAAGGAACACACAAAGAGCTGCTTGAGGACGGAAAACTTTACGCGAAGATGTGGGCGTCCCATATCGGGGTAAAGAATGCGGAGAAAGAAGGTGTGGTATATGCTTAAAATATTTCAGAAATTTTTTGATTTCTGCGGAGAAAATAAAAAGAAATTTTACCGCTCACTGATCGACGGGATACTTCTCGCCTTTCTGGAAGCATTGAAGATCCCCGCTATCATATTGATGCTCCAGGGCGCTATGGAGGGCGCGATTACCAAGACGCTGATCTGGCAGTGTTTCGGAATCCTTGTTTTCAGCATTGTGGCAGGCGCGGTGGTGAAGTACCGCTCCACGATCCTGCAGTGTGAGGCAGGATACGGTACGGCGGCAAACAAGCGGATCGAGATCGCGGAGCATCTGCGCTATCTCCCGATGGGTTATTTTAACGCAAATAGCCTGGGTTATATTACCTCTGTGACAACCAATACGATGGAGAACCTTGCGGACACGGCAACCAGAGTGGTAATGATGACAACACAGGGAATCCTCACAACGCTGCTGATCGCGGTGATGATTTTCTTCTACGACATCAGAGTCGGGTTTGTCCTTGTGGTGGGAATGATGCTGTTTTTTGCCGTCAACGCCGCTATGCAGAAAAAATCAGAAAAAATTTCGCCGAAGAAAATCAGCTCAGACACCAGGCTGGTGGAGCGGGTGCTGGAATATGTGCAGGGCATTGCTGAAGTGAAAGGTTATAACCTGACAGGGAAGATGTCAAAGAAACTGAATTCTTCTATCGATGAAAACACGGATATCAATATCGCGCTTGAGGTGACCTTTATACCCTTTATGGCAATACAGAACGGCATTATTAAGCTGACGGGAATCGTGATGACGCTGCTTTCGATCTATTTTTACCTGCAGGGGAGTATGGCGCTGAATATCTGCATCGGCATGACGATCTGCTCCTTTATGGTCTTTGCAAGCCTGGAGCAGGCGGGAAATTATTCGGCGCTCCTGCGCACGGTGGATGTAAGTGTGGATAAGGCGCAGGCAGTCCTTGACCTGCCGGCGATGGACATCGACGGCAAAGATATTGTGCCGAAGAATTTTGACGTGGAGCTGTCGGATGTGGAATTCTCCTATGATAAAAAGAAAATTATTGACCATATTTCCGTACATATCCCGGAAAAAACCACGACAGCAATTGTGGGTCCAAGCGGAGGCGGAAAGACAACGCTCTGCCATCTGATTGCCAGATTCTGGGATGTCAATGGAGGAAAGGTTACGTTGGGCGACAGGGACGTAAAGGAATACAGCATGGACAGCCTGATGAAAAATTTCAGCTTTGTATTCCAGAATGTTTATCTGTTCCAGGATACCATCGCCAACAATATCCGCTTCGGACAGGAGGATGCGCCGATGGAGAAAGTGATAGAAGCGGCGAAAAAGGCATGTTGCCACGCATTCATAATGGAGCTGCCAGATGGATATGATACGGTGATAGGGGAAGGCGGGGCGAGCCTTTCAGGGGGCGAGAAGCAGAGGATCTCAATTGCAAGGGCGATTATGAAGGATTCTCCCGTGATCGTGCTTGATGAGGCGACCGCCAATGTGGACCCGGAGAATGAGAGCGAGCTGGTAAAGGCGATCGACGCCCTGACCAGGGAAAAGACAATCTTCATGATTGCCCACAGGCTCAAAACCGTCCGCAACGCAGATCAGATCCTGGTGGTGGACAAAGGGAAAATCGTGCAGCAGGGAAAGCATGAGGAGCTGATGGAACAGGATGGAATTTACCGGCGGTTCGTGCAGTCCAGGGAACTGGCAGCAAGCTGGAAATTATGAAAATTGTCGGCGTCCACGCTGGCGGTCGCTTCATCGAGGACGATGATCGGCACATTTTTTAAAATCGCCCGCGCCGCCGGATACGTAGCAGAAATGGACAAGCAGTCTGGCAAGGGCA
>CAZAQD010000058.1:8280-9492 GCA_964487425.1 uncultured Marvinbryantia sp.
AGGAAGCGTTCGTCATAAGCTCTACCCAGTCATGCTGGAAGTTGGAATAAGAGGTTCCCTCCGCGCACCTGAGCAGAAGGACAAACCCGTCATGGCGCTCATAGAGAAATTGAAACCACCACAACATATAATCCACATCCATGTCCCAGGCTTTAATCAGGGCTTCATCGGTCAGCCCGCGTAGAGTTACCTTGCTTTTTTTCTTGTAAACAGCCTTCAAATCGGTTACAGTATCCGCGACAACTGCCCGGAAGAGGTCTTCCTTTCCCTGGTAGCGTTTATACAAGGCGCCGGTCGTCACCTCTGCCTGTTTGCATATCCGTTTCAGCGAAGCCTTTTCAAAACCAAGCGCAAGGAATTCCTGCCTGGCGCTTTTTAAAATGCGCGGATCAATCGAAGAATCTGGTTTTGCCATATGCACACCTAAAATTGATAATTCGATTATCGATAATCTGATTATCAATATAGCAGGAAAAGAAAAGGATGTTAAGAGGAGACAGAAAAAATAGTAAATGCAAAGCGGGGGATGGCAAATGGGGAGTGGGAAAATGACAAATGCAAAAAATCATGGTATGATACAACCAAATAAACGCAGAGAAGGAGATTCAGATGAAGTACTACCAGAAAACGGTTAAGGAAATGATGGCGGATTCCAGGGAGAAGCTCATCATTGATTTGCGGAAAGAAGACGAATTTGCAAAGGAGAGCTGCGCCGGGGCATTGAACCGGCACTGGGAGGCGTTTGACATCCGGGATTTTCCGGGGGCAAAGGAGAAGCCGGTGTATCTGCTGTGCTATACCGGGGACACCAGCAATGAATTTGCCCGCAAGCTTAGAAAACAGGGATATGAGGCATACAGCATTGTGGAAGGCTACCGCGGGTATCTGAAATGGAAATTAATGGGATGAAAAAGAAAAGCTGCTGAAAGGTGTTTGCGTCTGTCAGCAGCTTTTATGATTACTCTTGTCAGTTAGTCTTCCTTGCGCTCCACTTTCAGCGGCTGCATATCTTCCGGCTGGAATACATATCCACATTCACAGGCGGTTTCTTCGATGATACGCCCCCGTGAGGTAAATACTTCTACTGTTTTTCCGCATGTCGGACAGATCCTGTCTTCCGGAACCGGGGTTCTGTATTTGCTTTCACATCCATCCATTACTGCCATAATAAAGCCCTCCCTTTGTATTAGTGTTAAGATCAGTATAAAACCC
>CAZAQD010000059.1:0-8997 GCA_964487425.1 uncultured Marvinbryantia sp.
AGGACGTACTGCTGTTTATTGACAATATTTTCCGTTTTACACAGGCAGGCTCCGAAGTGTCTGCGCTGCTGGGACGTATGCCATCTGCGGTAGGTTATCAGCCTACGCTTCAGACAGAGATGGGAGCTCTTCAGGAGCGTATTACCTCCACGAAAAACGGATCTATCACTTCCGTACAGGCGGTATATGTGCCGGCGGATGACCTGACAGACCCGGCGCCGGCGACAACCTTTGCCCATTTGGACGCGACAACCGTATTGGAGCGTTCTATCGCAGAGCTTGGCATTTATCCTGCGGTAGATCCGCTGGCGTCCACCTCCCGTATCCTTGATCCGAGAATTGTGGGACAGGAGCATTTTGAGGTGGCCCGCGGGGTACAGGAAATTTTACAGAAGTATAAGGAATTGCAGGATATCATCGCAATCCTTGGTATGGATGAATTGTCTGAGGACGACAAGCTGGTTGTAAACCGTGCGAGAAAGATTCAGAGATTTTTGTCACAGCCGTTCTTTGTGGCAGGACAGTTTACGGGTCTGGAAGGAAAATATGTCCCGATCAATGAGACGATTCGCGGTTTTCGTGAGATTCTTGAAGGAAAGCATGATGACGTGCCGGAAGCATATTTCTTAAACGTCGGAAGCATTGATGAAGTTCGCGCCAAGATGCAGTAAGGGGTGTACTTATGGCAGATGGAAACCGAATTTTTAAAGTAGAAATTGTTACGCCGGACCGCATTTTTTATACGGGGGAGGCGGATTTTATCGAATTTACCGCGGCGGACGGGGAAATCGGCATATACAGGGATCATATACCGCTGACAACCGTTTTGGTTCCCGGAGTTGTGACGATCCACAACGGGGAGGAGGAAAAGCAGGCGGCAGTACATGCCGGGTTTGCCGAGATCCTTGGAGATAAGGTGACGCTCCTTGCGGAGGTCGCAGAGTGGCCGGATGAGATAGACGTAGACCGGGCGGAGGCGGCAAAGGCCCGCGCGGAGGCACGTTTAAACAACCATACCGAAGAGCTCGATGTAAAGCGGGCAGAGTATGCATTGCGCAAGGCATTGATCCGAATCGACGTTGCAGGGTTTAAGTAAAATGGTTATAAGATTTCCCGGTGCTGTGCATCGGGAAATCTTTCTGGTTACAAAATATAACGGGAGGTTAGTTTATGGATTATCGGGATATTTATTACGAGGTGGTAAGCGGCTCCTCATTGGTATCCAACATTATTACAATTGCTCTTATGGTATTGATGATCGTTGCGCTGTGGAAAATCTATGAAAAGGCAGGGGAGCATGGCTGGGCAGCCATCGTGCCGTTCTACCGCAGCTATGTGCTGTATAAGATATCCGGAAAAAAGAAATTATTCTGGGGAGATCTTGTGGTGTCGATCGTGGCGGTTACTGCATATATTATACTTGTGGTAGAAATATTTGCCCTTATTTTCAGCGGATTTTTTAACGCCAGTTATATGGAACGTGAATTGAAAAAGCATGGGATGGGGCTGTTTGTGTGTCTGCTGCTTGTTATTGCATGTTTGATAGCTAAGCTTGTCTTTCGGATCATTCAATGTATCGGGCTTGCAAAGAACTTTGGTGTCAACGGCGGATATGCGGTCGGACTCATCTTTTTGCCGCACATTTTCTATTGTATTTTTGCGTTCGGTTCAAATTTTGTGTATACCGCAGGTGCGCCTAAATACGGCAATGGATTATATGGCGTTCCGAACGGGTTTCCGCCTCAAAACGGGGGACAGCCCCCGGTGTTCATAAACCCGTATAGTGCCCAGCCGGGTTATGGCCAACCTTTGCAGCCGAATTATACGGTTCAACCGGGATACGGTCAGCCCCAGCAGCAAAACTATGCGGCGCGGCCGGATTTGCAGCCGACGGGATATGTGAATCCGTATGTTCAGCCGCAGCAGCAGGGAACAGCAGGACAGAACGGATATGCCCAGCCGCAGCAGCAGGGAACAGCAGGACAGAACGGATATGCCCAGCTGCAGCAGCCGGGAGCCGCAGGGCAGACCGGATATACGCAGCCGGAGGCAGCGATGCAGAGCGGAAATATGCAGACGCAGATTTCGGAAGAACAGCCGTCCGGCGGGGATCAGAGCCAATCGTAGGATTGCAGATAGAAGTATAGGTTCAGAAGAAGCTGTGAACAGAAAAGCGGCAAGCGGAGTTTATCCGCCTGCCGCTTTTTATATCATAGAAAATAAGGTTTTTCATAATTTTTTTGATTTTACTTGTATTTTACCTGATGATGGGGTAATATAAAACTTAACAAGTAGTTTTTAAAACTATATGACGAAGTTTGAACAACCCGTTTTTGGGAAAGGAGAGATGATTATGAATAAACATATTAAGGAACCCGGAAGCGCGATCACCCACTTTATCGGAATGCTTATGGCAATTTTTGCAGCAGTTCCGCTGCTTGTCATTGCTTCAAAGGAGCCGCAGCCGATCTATCTGATATCCCTTGGGATATTCGCACTCAGCATGATCCTGCTGTATGCGGCAAGTACATTTTACCATGCTCTGGATCTTTGCCCGAAGATTAACACGCTCTTAAAAAAGCTCGACCATATGATGATCTTTGTTTTGATCGCGGGAAGTTATACTCCCATCTGTCTTTTGGTGCTTCCGCGTGAAATCGGGCTCAAGCTTTTAGCCATCGTATGGGGAATTGCATTGGTAGGAATTTTCATAAAGGCATTTTGGGTTTACTGCCCCAAATGGATTTCTTCCATCCTTTACATTGGAATGGGCTGGACCTGCGTTCTGGCTTTTGGGCAGATCATCGGAGGGCTGACGGGAGCGGAATTCGGCTGGCTGCTTGCAGGCGGGATTATTTACACCATCGGCGGAGTGATCTATGCATTAAAGCTCCCGATCTTTAACAGCCGGCACAAAAATTTCGGCAGCCATGAAATCTTTCATTTGTTTGTTATGGGCGGAAGCGCCTGCCATTTCATAGTAATGTTTTCGCTTTTATAAAGGAAGAAATCGTTGGGGATCGTACTGCAATCTATATCAGCCACCGGCTGTCCTCCTGCCGTTTCTGTGATGAGATCGTTGTATTCCATGAGGGCTCCGTGATCGAGCAGGGAAGCCATGAGATGCTTCTGAAAAAAGAAGGAAAATACAACGATCTCTGGAATGCGCAGGCATGCTTTTATAACTAAGGAAAGATGATCAGATCAGCGTTTCCTCGAGCTTATTTCGAGATTATCTTTGCAAACTTTTTCTTGCCGCGGCGGATGATAAGTCCGTCTCCGGCAAAAGAATCGTATGAGTATCTTGTGCCGATGTCGGTGATTTTTTCATCCGCAACGGAAACGCCGCCCTGCTGTACATTTCTGCGGGCGTCGGCCCGGGATTCTGCCAGGCCTGCCTTTACAAGAACAGCAAGTATATCAAGCTCACCTTCCGCAAAGTCAGCAGCGGTCAGTTCCACCGTCGGCATATTAGCGGAGTTTCCGCCGCCTGCGAACAGCGCATGGGAAGCCTCTCTTGCCTTTGCGGCCTCCTCCTCTCCATGGACCAGCTTGGTCAGCTCAAAGGCGAGAATTTCTTTCGCTTCATTTAATTGTGCGCCCTCCCAGCTTTCCATCGCGTCGATTTCTTCCAGAGGCAGGAAGGTCAGCATGCGTATGCACTTTAATACGTCGGAATCGGCAACGTTTCTCCAATACTGGAAGAACTCAAAGGGCGATGTCTTGTTTGGATCGAGCCATACTGCTCCGGACTGGGTTTTGCCCATCTTTTTGCCCTCAGAGTTGAGCAGCAGATTGATGGTCATAGCGTAAGCGTCCTTTCCGAGTTTGCGGCGGATCAGTTCCGTACCGCCGAGCATGTTGCTCCATTGATCGTCGCCGCCGAACTGCATATTGCAGCCGTATTTCTGGAACAGGGTATAGAAGTCGAAGCTCTGCATGATCATGTAGTTGAATTCAAGGAAGCTCAATCCTTTTTCCATGCGCTGCTTATAGCACTCTGCCGTCAGCATGCGGTTGACGGAAAAATGCGGTCCGATATCCCGCAATACTTCAACATAATTTAAATCCAGGAGCCAGTCCGCATTGTTGACAAGCATTGCCTTATCATCAGAAAAATCGATGAAGCGGCTCATTTGCTTCTTGAAGCAGTCAACGTTGTGCTGGATCGTCTCCTGCGTCATCATCTGGCGCATGTCGGTGCGTCCGGTTGGGTCGCCGATCATAGCGGTTCCGCCGCCGATCAGGGCAATCGGTTTATTGCCGGCCATTTGCAGGCGTTTCATCAGGCAGAGCGCCATAAAATGTCCTGCGTGAAGGCTGTCGGCAGTCGGGTCAAACCCGATGTAAAAAACAGCTTTTCCATTGTTGATAAGTTCTTTGATCTCATTTTCGTCCGTTACCTGCGCGATCAGACCGCGGGCAACCAATTCGTCATATAGTGTCATTTAAGTTCCTCCGTTTTTCTTAAAAAATTTTTCTAAAACAAAAATCCCCTTCATCCTTATATAAGGACGAGGGGGATTGATCTCGTGTTACCACCTTAATTCGCATACCGCTCGCGCGGTCTGCCTCCATGAGTCTCCGACAAGACTCTGACAGCGATAACGTGCGTCACTCCGTTGCAGCCTACTTAATAAATGCTTGTTCGGTACAAAGCTCAGGGATGTATTCCATATCTGCTTCCCATGCACCTCTCATCATTGCCGAAGGAAAGCCCCATGCAGGGATTTTCTGCGACCCGGTAACTTTCTGTTTGTTCCGCATATATGTACTTGTTCCCGTCTTAGCCTGTGATTGCTTCAATTAGTTGTATTATAGCCGCTAAAAAGATTTTTTGTCAACCTTTAATTGGCTGGTATATAATTAGTATATAGATTGCATTGGGATATTGCCGCCGGAGATCACGATCCATAGGCTGACCGGGGATGGCGTGGTACCGGAGGATTTCATATTTGCGTCTGGCGGCTATATGGCGGAATGTGAAGGTGTTGCCCCGGTAAAGGATATCTATTCCCACATTTCCGGAATCGATCTGGTAAAAGGGAAGGATGGTCAATGGTATATTCTTGAGGATAACCTGAGGGTTCCGTCAGGAGCCTCCTATCCCATGATCGCGCGGGAGCTGCGGGTGGAAAACGATAAGCTTTACTATGTAACGCTGGAAGGGGAAGGGCGTATTGCAAAGGACCATAAAATATTGATCCTTCCGTCCGTCAATCCTTATTCCATGAACACTCAGAAGCGCTTCTGACCGATTGACAATACGGATATCAACCGCATGTTTCCGGGATATGATCTGGGGGAGACCACACAGCGGATTGCCGACGGCGTGTTTAAGGTGATCAAGAATTATCAGTACGGTATCCAGTTTACCTCATTTTACATGCCGGGTGATTTTATGCCCCATGTCCGGATGATGAAAGAGGGGTACAGCAGCGTGATCGATCAGAAAAGCGCAGGTAAGGCGGTTCTTGCGGCGCTTAAATTTCTTTCCGGCAGAGGCGTTGTAAAATACAACGGACCGAAAGCGGCGGATACCCGCGTGGTGGAGGGGCAGCCGCTGACCTACGCAGACACGGCGGGTTTCAAGTTGGTGTAAGTTAGTCTTGACTTACCGCATACTTTTTTGGTATATTAATCAAAACTTTTACACAATATATTCCGTGAGGGAGTAGTTCGCGCGCTGGCGTGATTTGTCAACAGTCCCGGTCGTATGACCTGGCAAATCTTAAAGAATGAGACTCAGGTATGCTTTTATAAGCATACGTGGGTCTTTTTTATCTCATAGGAAAGACGGCCTTTCCTATGAGATAAAAGCCTCCGGCAGGAGGCGCACTCGCATGATGGAAAAAGTCAGCTTGCGCTGCCCATGCTCGGCGCGCAAAGAAGAAAGAAGGAGGAAGATATGGCGGATTTTATCAATCAGGCACCGGTTATTTTAGTGATTCTGTTTTTGGCGGCAGGATTTGTATTCCTTATCAAAGGCGCGGATTTCTTTGTGGAGGGCAGCTCCAGCGTGGCAAAGCGATTTCATGTGCCGGCGGTTATCATCGGACTGACGGTGGTGGCGATGGGAACATCGCTCCCGGAGACAGCGGTTAGTGTTACGGCATCCATTACCAACAATAATGAGCTTGCGGTCAGCAATGCGGTGGGTTCCAATATTTTTAACCTGATGGTGGTGATCGGCGTCTGTGCGGCGATGACCCCGGTTATGGTGGAAAGGGATACCATCAGGAGGGACATTCCGTTTTCCTCCATATGTGCTTTGCTGCTGCTGGGATTAGGTATTTGCAGCATCGGAGATGTATCCGGCATGATACTTGGCCATTTGGATGGAATTATTTTGCTGGTTGTTTTTGCGGGCTACATTATTGTGTTGGTGAGGAGAACTCTAAAGGCAAAGAAAAACGAGGAAAAGACGGGGGAGTTTGACGGGGACATCAGGCTTTTGCCGGTGCCGAAGAGTTTACTGTTTATCGTCGGAGGCGCTGCAGCCATCGCGTTTGGAGGGAGTCTGACCGTGGATGCCGCCAGCCGGATTGCCTCGGATCTTGGAATGAGCCAGACGCTGATCGGGCTGACCATCGTATCGATAGGAACATCCCTTCCGGAGCTTGTTACCTCCATTGTTGCGGCAAGGAAGAATGAAATCGGTATGGCTCTTGGAAATGCGATTGGTTCCAACATTTTTAACTTTTTAATGGTTCTCGGTATTGCGTCCGCAATCAGCCCGATTGCATTTATAACGGAAAATGTGATCGATATCATGATTCTTTTGGCATTTACCTTGATTGTATGGATTTTTGCGGCGACGAAAAAGCGTTTAAGCCGGTTGGAGGGTTTTGGGATGCTGGCCATGTACGCAGCCTACGCAGCATATATTTTTGTGCGGTAAGGGGAATCACGTAGATTAGAACAAAACAAAAGAGAGAGATAAGGGAGAGCATGTCATGCTATTGTTTTTAAGAGTGCTTTTGACGGAATTTATTGCCGAAATGGGGGATAAGACACAGCTTATGCTTGTGGCATTGACTTCAAAATATAAGCTGCGGGACATTATTATCGGAACGGGAGCCGCAATTCTGGTCTTAAATGGAATAGCGGTTCTTGCGGGGGGATTGGCAGGCGCGCTGATACCGGATTGGATCATAAAGATCATTGCCGCCTTTGCATTTATGTATTTTGCGGTAACATCCTTAAAAAAGGATGATAGCGAGGAGGAGGAAGCAAAGGAGCGAAAGATCGGGTTTGCGCCCCTTGCGGTATTCTGCACATTTTTTATCGCCGAGCTGGGGGATAAGACGCAGCTTACCGCCATCACCTTTGGCGCGAATGAAGGTCTGGGGGTCGGAGTGATTGTCTGGCTTGGCTGTTCGATCGGACTTTTTGCGGCGGACATCATCGGCATGCTAATAGGCTACCTGCTTAAAAGTAAGATGTCGGAGGGGATACTAAAGATTTTATCCTTTATTATCTTTGCCATATATGGCGTGATCACTTTCCGGCAGGGGCTGCTTTTGCAGATGGGCGCCGATAGCGCCCTATTGCTTCCGCTGCTGGCTGCGGTGGTTGCAGTCTTTATCGGGGTATGCCTGTTTTGTTTACTAAAGGAGAAAAAAATAAAGGATACGAAGTCAAATTAATTTAGTTGATTGTTATCGGAATTTTGTATTTTGCATACATTTGTGATAAAATAGAAGAAACATTTGCAAAACATAGAAGGAGACAATTTATTATGGAATTTGATTTTGATAAGCTGAAAAATGACATCGTATCCGCCGGAAGGGATGTTGGCGCTAAGGCAAAGGAAGCCGCCAATGCTGCTAAAGTAAAATTGGATATTCGTTCGAAGGAGGAATATCTGGAGAAACAGTATGCGGAATTAGGTAAAGCGTACTATGCAGCCCGCCAGAGGGAGGAACAGCTTTCGGATCAGGCGCATTTTGATATGATCCGGGAGGCATTGGAGGAGCTTGAGGCATTAAACGAAGAACTTATGGATCTTCAAGGGGCAGTAGTATGCTCAAACTGCGGATTGAAACAGCCGGATGACAATAATTATTGTAAGAACTGCGGGGCATCGCTCCATCAGTAATGGCTTGACTTTTATGGTTTCCAATGATACATTAAAAACAGCAATTCATTAATAAAGTCTAAACACATTGAAAAAGAGAGTACGTTTGTGGATTTTTTACAGAGAATCTCCCGCGCGGCGCAAGGGAAAGAATTGTTGCGCGGCAGGCTGAGAGGGAGAGAAAGGAAGCAGGTGGAACATGGCTTTGGAGTGGCGGGGCTGAACCGAAGGACGCAGCATGGAAAGCGGCGGGCTATGGAATTCGGATAAGTCCTGACGGGAACGCCCGTTATAGTGGAGAATGTAAGGAAACACCCTGCATTTACAGAGGCCGGTGCCGCAAGGTATCGGTGAATAGAAGTGGTAACACGGGATCATGGCTCGTCTTCGGAAGAAGGCGAGCCTTTATTATCTCATAGAAAAGAATTTTCCGTGAGATAGAATGCCCTTCGGGCAGGGAATGCGTATTTTTCTTAAATTATAATATCAGGAGGATATACAATGAGCAGTAAAGGAAAGTATTATATGACGACAGCGATTGCCTACACATCCGGCAAACCGCATATCGGCAACACCTACGAGATCATTCTCGCAGATGCGATCGCAAGATATAAGAGGGCGGAGGGCTATGATGTCTATTTTCAGACGGGAACGGATGAACATGGACAGAAGATTCAGGAGAAAGCGGAATCTGTGGGAATCACGCCAAAGGAGTATGTGGACGAGGTGTCCACGGAGGTTAAGAGGATTTGGGATCTTGTGAACTCTTCCTATGACAATTTTGTCCGCACGACGGATGAGGATCATGAGAAATGTGTAAAGAAGATTTTTAAGAAGCTGTACGATCAGGGCGATATCTATAAAAGCTCCTATGAAGGATTGTATTGTACGCCCTGTGAGTCCTTCTGGACGGAGTC
>CAZAQD010000060.1:0-8851 GCA_964487425.1 uncultured Marvinbryantia sp.
ACCATTAACCACCCTTTCAGGCAATAATAAATCCCCATGCCTGCAATAATTATTTTAAATGCTCTGTACCTCCAGGTATTGCACCACCCCTTCGCACACAGCTTCCGCCACCCGCTGCTGATATTCTTCCGTCACCAGCTTCGCCGCTTCTTCCGCATTGCTCAGGAATCCGCACTCCACAATCACCGTCGGCACAGCCGTTTTCTGCAGCAGATAATAAGTATCGTTTGCCTTGATCTTCCTGGGCCTGTCAATTTCCAGTTTTGTATTAAGTGACTCCTGTAATTGTGCTGCCAAATCCTGCGCTTTTATGGAGGTCGCATAGTAAAACACCTGCGGGCCGTGCGCAGATTCCTCCGTATAGCTGTTCTGATGGATACTAACTGCCGCCGCTGCCCCCGACTCGTTAATCATCGTACATCTCCGCTTCATATCCTGCTGTTTTTTATTCTCCTCCTGCTCATCATACAGCCCGTTATCGCTTTCCCTTGTCATCACGACCCGTATCCCTTTCTCCTCCAGCAACGCCTTTAATTTTCCGGCAATAGCAAGGTTCACCTCTTTTTCCAGCGCGTCATTGATCCCCACCTTGCCGGAATCAAATCCTCCGTGCCCGGCATCCACCACGATCACCGTCTCTTCCTGCGGCGCTTCTTCTTTTGCCACTGCTGCCGCAGTGCTTACATCTGTTTCACCCTTTAGCACAACCGCAGTATATCTGCCTATGTAAAAAGAACCTGCCAGTATCAGCGCCGTCATCACAAATTCCAGTTTTTTCTTAAATCTCCTCATAAAAACCTCTGCCGCATATACTCCATACAGTATATGCGGCAGAGGTTATTTCATTTGCCTGTTGAGGTAAAATATCTTTTATCAGCTTACATATTTCAAAATAATATCCCAGACAGAATCGCTCTCCAGCCCCAGCTTCCAGGCTGCGACGCCGCCCAGATTGTAGTCTTTTACCAGCGTCATCTTTTCTTCCAGCGACTGCTCATCCTCCAGCCATATCTGGTAAAGTGAACCGTCGTCGCCTTCAAATTCGGCATAATTCTGCGCGGTGGTTTCATCCCATGCATATTCCACATTGTTATTTTCCAGAATCTGCAACGCTTCCTCCATACCCATCGCCTCACTGGTCACCGTTGTCGTCCCGTCCTCATTTGTCACCGTATTCCACAGCCTTGTAAAGAAGGGAATCCCGCTGATGATTTTATCTTCCGCCACGACCTTCTTCGTCTCCAGTATACCGCTGTTCTCAAAAGAGAGGCTTGCCACCGAACCCGCTTCCTCCGAACCGGAATAGTGTTCGTCATAGCCCATAATAATCACGTAATCACATACCGTCCCCAGTTCTTCCCTGTTATAATGCTCGGTGTACGGCATCGGCACCGGTACGTCTACCGATAACACCAGCCCGTTCTTTCTGCATTTCACGGAAAGCTCGCGTATGAACTGCACATAACCCTCCGCCGCCTCCTCCGAAATATTCTCAAAGTCCACATTGAGCCCGTCAAATTCATACTGGATCGCCGCAGCGATCAACTGATTCTCGATCTTCATTCGCGACTTGGTATTATTCAGCACCGTCGCCGTATCGATCGCTTCGCTGAAATTATCAATCAGCGGCCACACCTCCATATCGTTGCGGTGTGCCGTCTCCACATAATCCGCCAGCGCCAGCGAGTCAACGTCCCCCTCATTGGATACAATCGTAAACCAGGTGGGGGAAATCGTATTCACGCCCTTAATGCTGGCAATATCGTAAATCACATTATCGTTGGCATCCATTGTGGTAATCTGATGCCACACAAGATTGATCTTGTAATCCTTCTTCACGCTGGTATATTCCGGCTCTTCAAAATCGCTGGTCCTGGTTTCCGTCCTCTCGTTCGTCAGACGGTCATTCTTAATATAACCTATGTAGCCATCCTGTGTCAGAATCCCCGTCCAGTCTTCCATCGGTTCCAGGATCGTAACCACCTCATTTTTCTCCACTTCCCGCAGGATCGGGCTCTTGATCCCGCCCTGGCAGCGCACTTTTCCCTTCTTCCGTATCGTCGCCACCTGCACGTCGCCCCACTCGTTCTGAATCACTACGCGGTTGGGCTCATGAAACAGCTCATACTCCATATCGGTGTACTTCTGCACAAAATCCAGTGCAATATACGTCTTCGTGCCATCTACCTTCACAATCTCATAGCTTTCACTGTTTGTCTTGCCCGTTGACGTATACTCCTGGCTGCCCGCCGTAATCTCTATAATATCCGTCGGCGTCGTATACAGCATCAGATTCTCTGAGGAATCCCAATAGAAGCGGCTGTTCAACACGTTCTTCACCGCTTCGTAGTCCACATAGCAGACATCTCCCGATAACAAGCCCTTATATTCTGATATTTTATTTCCTATAATTAACGCTACTTCCCCGTCGCTGCTCAGGTTAAAATATTCCTGTGCATCCATCACCTCCGACGTCGGTGTATACTTCTTTACAAGCTTCGTCACCATTATAATCACCGCAACCACTACAATCAAACCGATCAACGCCATTAACGGTGCCTTTCTCTTCTTCATTCCTGTACCTCCGAAGTTCTCATTTCGTCTGCCGCAGCTTTTTATGCCATCCGTACCTGTAAAGAAGTATAGCACACTTTATTGTCCACTTAAAACATTTTTCGACAGTTTCAGAAAATATTCACAATATTTTAAGGTTTCCTGCTAAGGGGGCTCTGCACCTAACGTTTTTCTTTCCTGATCCTGTCAAAACCCAAACCGCACACCTCATTTTTAGGATTGATATGATAGTCACGCATATAATCGGTCTCCTCCCGGACATAATTCGCAATGCCAAAAGAGGTACTTCGCCTGCCGTTTAACCACAAGGGAATACCAGCCTGCTGATACTGTACCAGTTCCTTATATAGGTCCGTGCTCTTTACCGTTTCCCTGCTGCGGTACGGCTGTCTCCTTTTCGGATACTGCTTCCTGTTGTCGATTTCCATCACTCACTTTCTTTTCCTTTTCACTGGAACATTCCTTCGAGATGCATGTGATATATCCTTTCCATGAAAAGAAATGCCCAGAAAAAGACCTGTTATTTCAGAGAAGACAATGGCTTTATTTTGTTTTCCTCATATCCTGTTATGTATGTGTTTGAATGAAATGTGAAGAATATCACACTTTAGAAAAATAGTGCAGAAGAACCTGCAGAATATAGAAATAATCCTCCTTTCCTCTCTTTTTATATGTATTATCTTCTCTTATTATTGATTATATCTCTTCTTTGTTTAAAAATCAAGCTATTTATAATTATTTTATAGTTTGGTTCCATTGATTTACTTTGCGTTTTTCTGTAATGTAGGGTATACTGTGCATATAATAGGGTAAAGTAAGGATGTGATTTCATGAAAATAGAAAAACTGAACGACAATCAAATACGCTGCACTCTTACACGCGAAGATCTGGCTTCCAGAGAGTTAAAACTCAGTGAACTGGCATACGGAAGCGAAAAAGCAAAATCTTTGTTCCGGGAAATGATGCAGCAGGCAGCTTATGAATTTGGTTTTGAAGCAAATGACATTCCGTTAATGATAGAAGCGATTCCGTTATCCGCAGATTCCATTATCCTGATTATTACTAAGGTTGAGGATCCGGAGGAGCTGGATACGCGGTTTGCCAAATTTGCACCGGATATACAGGATCCCTCCACGACTGATTCCTTTTCGTCGCTGAAGCTGGAGGGTGCTGACGATATCCTCAGCCTGTTCCAGAAGATCCGGGAAGCCAAAAAAGCATTATCAGCAAAGCAGAAGGACGCCAGCGGCGATGCCGGGGATTCTTCCCCGGAAGAGGAAGCGGAGCCGCCTCTTGACCTGACGAAATTATACGGTTTTGAGTGCCTGGATGATGTTATTCACGCTGCCGCCTCTTTAAAAGGAAGCTATCAGGGATATAATTCCTTATATAAGGTACCCGATACCGGCGAATATCGGCTGGTCATCAGCAAATCGCAGCATACGCCGGAAGCGTTTAACCGGGTTTGCAACACGATTTCCGAATACGGTTACAGTCTGAAATACTCCGCTGGTGCGGAAAGCTATCTGTTGGAACACGGAAAAGCAATTGTCCTCTCCGAAGCGCTGCAGAAACTGGAGACGCTTATTCCCGTTCCTGATTTCTTCAAATGATTGACAATCAAATATCCCTTCCTGTGTACATTCACAGGAAGGGATATTTTTCATCAGAAACTCTTTTTATTTCCCGACGCTCTCCAGATATGCGTTTAATCTTGCAACCAGAAGGTCATCCGGGATCCCGTGTACCATAGCCGCCTCTTCCAGCGATTCCATCTGTGAAGACGGGCACCCGACACAGTGCATCCCGCTTCCCATCAATACTGCTGCCATATTCGGATCGAGCTGAAGGATTTCTCCGATCAGCATATCTTTCGTAACCTTTGCCATATCCTGTAACCTCCTACATTGTAAAAAATCGGCTTTGCACCGCATTAATGTTACACAACCGATTATAATGCCAAATATTACGTCCGTCAAGCCTGTTATTTACGCTTATTCAACGTCTTTGAGCGCCTCAAAATCCTCCTCACCGGTACGGATTTTTACAACTCTGTCTACATTGTATACGAAAATCTTGCCGTCACCGATATGTCCGGTATACAGAGCCTTCTTCGCCGCCTCAATCACTTCATCTACGTTGATATTACCCACTACCACTTCTACTTTAACCTTCGGCAGCAGCGTCGCGTCTACCTCCGCGCCACGGTACATCTCGCCGGCGCCCTTCTGGATGCCGCAGCCCATAACCTGTGTCACCGTCATGCCGGTAACGCCAAGCTGGTTCATTGCCTTGCGCAGGGTATCATATCTTGACAGTTTTGCAATAATCACCACTTTATAAATACCGGTCGGATCAACTGCCGGCGTGCGCACCACTTTAACCGCCGCATTCTTCTGCGCCTCGGATGCCAGCTCGTAAGTATCCACGCCAAGCTGTGTATTTTCGTTTTCTTCCATAATCATCGTATTCGAAATATCCATAATGCTAAAGCCGGCATAAGCAGAGGTAAGCCCATGCTCTTTTGCATCCAGTCCGACAATCTCTTCCTCTTCCGTTACACGAAGCCCGACTGTGCCTCTGATTATCAGGAAGGCAATCGTGATCGTGACGACGGTCCACAATCCCACAGAGAGTACGCCGAGGCACTGCAGCCCCAACTGATGGAAGCCGCCTCCGTAAAACAATCCTACCACACTGTCATTGCCCGGAGCGCTTGTCGTTGCAAAAAGCCCTGTCGCGATGGTTCCCCAGATACCGTTTAAGCAGTGAACGGCAACCGCGCCTACCGGGTCGTCTACGCGC
This sequence comes from uncultured Marvinbryantia sp., assembly GCA_964487425.1. Classification (GTDB taxonomy): domain Bacteria; phylum Bacillota; class Clostridia; order Lachnospirales; family Lachnospiraceae; genus Marvinbryantia. The sequence goes on from CAZAQD010000060.1 coordinate 5,380, forward strand.
AGCACATAATCAAGGAGCCATACGCCAAATACTACCAGTACGCCTGCGACCGCGCCGATAATAATTGCACCTGTCGCATCGGTCACATCACAGGGAGCCGTGATCGCTACCAGCCCTGCCAGAGAAGCGTTCAAACACATCGATACATCCGGCTTGCCGTATTTAATCCAAGTAAAGATCATACATACAACAGTCGCAACTGCCGGAGCAATTGTTGTTGTCAAAAAGATTGACCCAAGCTGTTCAACGGAAGTTGCCGCAGCGCCGTTAAATCCATACCAGCCAAGCCACAGGATAAAGACGCCCAGCGCTCCGATCGGGATATTATGCCCTGGGAACGCATTGACCTTTGTGATTTTTCCCGCCTTATCTTTGGTAAACTTTCCAATACGCGGACCAAGTATCGCCGCGCCGACCAGTGCGGAAATACCGCCTACCATGTGAATTGCACAGGAACCGGCGAAATCATGGAAGCCCAATTGCGAGAGCCAGCCGCCGCCCCAGATCCAGTGCGCCTCAATCGGATAAATCACTGCGGAAATGACTGCAGAATAAATACAGTAAGATAAGAACTTTGTTCTTTCCGCCATCGCCCCGGAGACGATTGTCGCCGTTGTGGCACAGAATACCAGGTTAAATACAAAATTGGACCAGTCAAAATCCGCATAAGATGTAAAAATATCAAATCCCGGTTTTCCGATAATGCCAAATAAATCTTCTCCCAACAGTAAGCCAAAGCCCAGCGGAATAAATACACAGGTACCGATACAGAAATCCATCAGGTTCTTCATAATAATGTTCCCGGTATTTTTTGCTCTGGTGAAACCAGCCTCCACCATTGCAAAGCCTGCCTGCATCCAGAATACCAGCGCGGCTCCAATCAGGAACCATACCGCAAATAGCTGGTCGTTCACAGCGCTTAAAATTTCTTCTGTCATAATTTTTCCCTCCTCTTTTTATGCAAAGAAAACGCAGCCGTTTCTTTTGCATGAAAAAAAGCGAAACCCTAAGCTGCGAACCGGCTGCTCTCCTCATAGCCGCCAGCTAAAACACCTTCGTTTCGCTCTTCTCCAAAAATACAACAGGCGCTACGGATTCTCCATAGCGCCTTTGCTTTATGTGTTGGATGATACCACTCTATTTTTTATTTGTCAACAAACTTTTCATATTTTTTTTAGATTTATTAAAAATTGAGAAATTTCATACTTTCCGCAAAAATTCCTGAGCAATTTTACCAAAATCGAATTTTCCCGTTCCTCTGCCCCTTATACCTCAAACAAAAGGTCGCCGTAAGAGGGCATCGGCCATTCTTCTTTATCCACAATCATCTCCAACTGGTCTACCGGGGCGCGAAGCTCCTCCATCGCCTTTGCCACTACCTCGTAGTAATAGACTGCCTGCTCTCTTCCCGCCTCCATGCGTCCTGCTTTCTCTGTCACTTCCTCAAGCTTTGTCAGGCAGGTCTTGGCTGCCGCCAGCAGTTTGCTGGACTGGCGCAGCATCTCCAGCGGAACATGGATCTCTACACCCGCTTCTTTCATAGTATTCACCGTATCGGAAAGGCTGCGGTTAAAGCGAAGTACTGCCGGGATGATATGCTTGCTCGCAATATCGATCATCGCTTTGGCTTCAATATTGATCGCTTTGGCGTATCCCTCATACTGGATCTCCGCACGGGACTCCAGCTCCGCCTGCGTAAATACGCCGAACCTGCCAAACAGGGCGATCGCTTTGTCTGTCACCAGCGCCGGAATCGCATCTACCATAGATCTGATATTCGGAAGCCCTCTCCTCTTTGCCTCTTCTACCCATTCCTCTGAGTATCCGTTGCCGTTAAAGACGATACGCTGATGCTCGCTGGCGTATTTTTTAATCAGGTCATGGATCGCCATACCAATATTTTCCGCCTTTTCCAGTTCCTCGCAGGCGTCGGCAAACGCTTCCGCCACAATCGTATTAATTACCACATTGCATTCCGCTACGGAATCCCGGGAGCCAACCATACGGAATTCGAATTTATTGCCGGTAAACGCAAACGGCGAGGTGCGGTTGCGGTCCGTGGCATCCTTCGCAAAATCCGGGAGCGTCTTCACACCCGTATGCAGGGTGCCGCCCTTTAAGCTATGAGTTGCCTCTCCCGTACTAATCAACTGGGAAAGTACATCCTGAAGCTGTTCGCCGAGGAACACGGAAATAATCGCAGGCGGCGCTTCATTTGCCCCCAGGCGGTGATCATTTCCCACGTCTGCCGCCGATTCCCTCAGCAGATCCGCATGGCGGTCTACCGCCCGCAGAATACAGGTCAGAATTAACAGAAACTGTACATTCTCATGCGGGGTTTTCCCCGGATCCAGCAGATTAATCCCATCATCTGTCGTCAATGACCAGTTATTGTGCTTACCGGAGCCATTCACACCGGCAAAAGGCTTTTCATGGAGCAGGCATTGAAGCCCATGCGCTTCCGCCACTCTTTTTAACGTTTCCATAATAATCTGATTATGGTCGGCAGCCACATTGCACTCCGCGTAGATCGGCGCCAGCTCATGCTGCGCCGGCGCTACTTCATTGTGCTGTGTCTTCGCCGAGACGCCCAGCTTCCATAGCTCCGTATTCACATCCCTCATAAACGCTGCAATTCTCGGACGAATCACCCCGAAATAATGGTCGTCCAGCTCCTGCCCCTTCGGCGGCATGGCTCCAAAAAGGGTCCTCCCCGTAAAAATCAGGTCTTTTCGTTTTAAATACTTCTCCCTGTCGACAATAAAATACTCCTGCTCCACACCTACAGACGGACAAACCTTTCTTGACGTCGTATTGCCTAAAAGGCGCAAAAGGCGCAGCGTCTGTATCTGAAGCGCCTCCATAGAGCGCAGAAGAGGCGTCTTCTGATCCAGGGCTTCCCCGGTATAGGAACAAAATGCGGTCGGGATGCAGAGAATCGCCCCGCCCTCATCCTGCCGCACAAATGCCGGCGAGGTACAATCCCACGCCGTATATCCGCGCGCCTCAAAAGTTGCACGCAGCCCGCCGGACGGGAAAGAAGAGGCGTCCGGCTCTCCCTTAATCAGCTCTTTCCCGGAAAACTCCAGTTGAATCGAGCCGTCCTGCCTGGGCGCCGTAATAAAAGAATCATGCTTCTCTGCCGTGAACCCTGTCAGCGGCTGGAACCAGTGTGTATAATGGGTTGCCCCCTTCTCGATCGCCCACTCTTTCATGGCTCCTGCCACAACCTCAGCAATCATCGGATCCAGCTCTTTCCCATCGTCAATGGTTTTATGAAGCTCCTTATACACCTTCTTCGGAAGCTTCTCCATCATTACTTTGTCGTTAAAAACATTTGCGCCAAATAACTCGGCAACATTAATCAATTCGCTCATATATCCTCCACAATCACGATGCATATATTCCATCAAAGTATACCGTATTTACCCCGCAAATTCAAGCTATTATTTCATGGGGAAGGCGGACGCCT
>CAZAQD010000061.1:0-8676 GCA_964487425.1 uncultured Marvinbryantia sp.
GCTCGCTCGTATACGGCGGCGCATGGAAATACACTGCGTCGATCGCAACTCCGCGCTTGGCGATCATATAGCCCGCCACCGGGCTGTCGATCCCGCCAGATAAAAGCAGCATGGCTTTCCCGTTCGTACCCACCGGCATACCGCCGGCTCCCGGGATAATGCGGGAATAAATATAGATTTTCTCGCGGATCTCCACGCTCAGCACGATCTGCGGATGATGGACGTCCACGCTCATCTGCGGATAGGCGTCCAGAATCTTCTCGCCCAGGCTGCTGTTGATCTCCATCGATTTCAGAGGATAATTTTTTCTTGCCCGCCTGGAATCCACTTTAAAGGTCTGGTTCTTTTCCGGGTGCACATTTGCGACATAATCCAGCGCAACCTGCGAAAGCTGCTCAAAGCCCTCGTCCTCCGTCACCACAGCGGGACAAATCCCGACGATTCCGAATACCCGCTGAAGCCTCTCCGTCACTTCCTCAAAATCATACTCGCTAAGACAGTCCACATAAATCCTGCCCTGCTCCTTGCGCACCTCAAATTCCCCTTCGGTATCTTTGAGCGCATGGCGGATCTGTTTTACCAGCGCATCCTCAAAGAGATACCGGTTCTTTCCTTTGATCCCGATTTCTCCGTATTTAATCAAAAATGTCTTAAACGTCATCCTTTTCTCCTCCCGCGTTAATGGCGCATATATCTTCGCAGCACCGGTACAGTCTGCCAAAGCTGCTCCAGGCAGTAATCTATTTCTTCCTCCGTCGTAAAGGTACTGAAGCTGAAGCGCAGCGTCGATTCCAACAGCTCCCGCTCCACTCCCACCTCTTTAAGCACGGAGCTGACCGGTAGCTTTTTATTGGACGAGCAGGCGGAGCCGGACGATACGCAGATTCCCTTCTCCTCCAGCGCATGCAGCAGCACTTCACTGCGCACGCCCTTAAAGCTGACGCTTACAATATGGGGCGCCCCATATTGATCCGGTTTTTCTTCCAAAAGCGCTTTCATCTGCCGGTACATCGCTTCCCTGTATTCCTGCCGTTCCTCTTTCGCGGTGTCTGTCGGATGGCAGAGAAGCTTTGCCTCCTCGACAAGCTTTTTGTTTTGCCCCTGCAGCGTCACTTCGGGTATCGTGACAACGCCCGCAATCAAACGCGCCTTTAACTCCCGCAGGTGAAACGTCTTTTCCTCCAGATTCTCATAGGCTTCCTTCGCCGCCACGCCGATGCCTGCAATTCCCGGCACATTATCCGTCCCCGAACGCATCCCCTTCTGCTGCCCGCCGCCGAGGATCAGAGGCTTTATCTTTACTTTCTCATTCACATACAAAAATCCGCTGCCTTTTGGCCCGTGGATCTTATGCCCGCTGACGGAGAGCATATCGATCCCCATTTTCCTGGGATAGATCCGGTATTTCCCGTATGCCTGAATCGCATCCACATGAAACAACGCCTGCGAATTCTTTGCCTTCACAATTTTCGACGCCTCCTGTACCGGCTCCAGCGTCCCCAGCTCATTGTTCACATACATGACGGACACCAGAATCGTATCCTCGCAGACTGCTTCCCTAAGCGCCTCCAAATCGATCCTGCCGTAAGCGTCCACGGGAAGGTACGTCACCCGAAACCCCTGTTCTTCCAGATACGCTGCCGCCTCTAAAACGGCTGCGTGTTCTATCGCCGTAGTAATAATATGCATGCCGCTTCGCCGGTTTGCCGCCGCCGCCCCGATCAACGCCCAGTTATCCGCCTCGGTCCCGCCTGAAGTAAAATAAATCTCCTTCTCATTTACTTTAAGCGTCCTGGCGATCCTTTCTCTGGCTTCCCTTAAATAGTTCTCTGCTAAGACTCCTTTTAAATGCCGGGATGAAGGATTTCCGTAATCGTTCATCATAGTCTCCACCACAATGTCTTTCACGCTCTCCAGGCATCTGGTTGTCGCTGAATTATCCAAATATGCTTCCATCGTTCTTCCCTTTTCCACTTCGCCGCAGGGCGGGAAATGCTTTAAAAAAGCAACTATAATCAGTACAGTTGCTCAAATTCCACTACCTTTCAAGATTATACGCTAACATGGACAGTGTGGCAAGACCTGCCGTCTCTGTTCTTAAAATTCTCCTGCCAAGCGTGACCGGCTCTGCCCCGATCTCTTTCGCCTGCGCAATCTCCTTCTCTTCAAAGCCGCCCTCCGGTCCAATGAAAACTCCTACGGACTGCCCCTCTTTCAGGCTGCCCATAATCTCTCTTGTCCGTTCCATCCCCTGCGCCAATTCGTACGGTATGATTTTTACATCCAGTTTTTCGGCGTAATGAAGCGCTTCCCCATACGCCGCCATCGGCGCAATATAGGGAACCACAAGGCGTCCCGACTGCATTGCCGCGTTTTTTGCGATACTCTCCCAACGCTTGCGCCTGGACTGCTCCCTCTTCGCATCCAGCTTCACAACGCAGCGGCTTGTCGCCACCGGCACGATGCCGGAAACCCCAAGCTCCACCGCCTTTTGTATAATCAGCTCCATCTTATCGCCTTTGGGAAGCCCCTGGAAAAGTATGATCTTACAGGGCAGCTCCCTGTCGCTTACACACACCCGCACAATCTCCGCACGGATCTCCCTGCCGCTTAAAGAAGTGATCCTGCAGATATATTCCCGCGCATCCTGCCCGCTGCTGATACTGATTTCCTCTCCGGGCGCCATGCGCAGCACATTTTTTATATGGTTCACATCCGCGCCGTTTATCAGGATTTCCTTTTCCAAAATCTGCGGCGGCTCTACAAAAAAGTGATACATTTCTCCCTCACTTACGCATTTTTCTGGCAGTAACCGAAACCCACTCGCCCTGGCGGGTCACCGCAAGCACTTCAAGCCCGGCGTCCTTCACCGCTTTCACAACCGTTTCTTCCTTGTCGTCGATGATGCCGGAGGTAATGTAAATACCGCCCTTTTTCAGTTGATGGCAGATCACCGGCGTCAATGGGACTAATACATCCGCCAGGATATTTGCCACTACAATATCATATTTTTCATATCCTATCTGATCCTGCACCTCTTTATCGTCAATGATATTGCCGATCATCACATCCATACGCCCTTCGGGAATCCGGTTCACCTCCAGATTCTCCCTGGTGGCGGAAATTGCGCATGGGTCAAGGTCTGTCCCCACCGCATGCTCTGCTCCCAGCATCAGAGCGACGATCGACAAAATGCCGCTTCCCGTCCCTACATCCAAAAGCTGTGTTTGGGAATTCACATACTTTTTTAACTGGCGCATACAAAGCTGCGTCGTCTCATGCATCCCCGTGCCAAAAGCCGTTCCCGGATCAATGTGGATAATCATTTTATCCTCATCTTCCGCCTTCACTTCCTCCCAGGAAGGAATAATCAGAATATCGTCCACATAAAACTGATGGAAATACTGTTTCCAGTTATTAATCCAGTCCTTATCCTCGGTCTGACTCTCGGTGATCGTGCATTCGCCGATATCCATAAACGTCCTGAGTTCTTCCAGAGCTTCCTTCACCCTCGCCAGCAATTCCTGCGTATCCTGTCCCTCTTCCACATAAAAGCTCAGATAGGCGATCCCGTCATCCGCAGGACCCTCGGGCAGGATATCGACAAACATCTGCTGTTTGTCCGACTCCGTTAAGGGAACCTTGTCCTCGATCTCCACTCCTTCCACACCGGCATCTGCCAGCGTGGAAATCACAATATCCTCCGCCTCCGATAAGGTCTTTAGGGTGAATTTATTCCATCTCATATCATCAGTCCTCAAACGTCTCTTTTATTTTATCCATAAATCCCTTTTTCTTTGGCTTCTCCGTTCCCGTATACAAAGAACGGTCCGTCGCCTCGTCAAATGCCTTCAGCGCTTTTTTCGCTTCCTCATTCAGCTTCGTCGGCACCTGCACCACAAGCGTCACATACTGGTCGCCGCGCACCGCCTTATTGCGCAGGGAGGGAACGCCCTTTCCTTTTAAGCGGATCTTGGTATCTGTCTGCGTACCCGGCTTGACCGTGTAGAGCACTTCCCCGTCGATCGTATTGATCTTTACGTCTCCGCCCAGCGCTGCCTGCGCAAAGGTGATCGGCGCTGTAGAAAAGATATTCATATCCTGCCTCTGAAAAATCGGGTGCCTCTGTACGTCTACCTCCACAAGAAGGTCGCCTCTTGGACCGCCGTTTCTTCCCGGCTCGCCCTTGCCCGTGATGCGGATGCTCTGCCCGTCGTCAATTCCTGCCGGTATCGTAACCTTAATCTTCTTGCGGCTTATCATATACCCGCTGCCGCTGCAGGAAGCGCATTTTTCCTTCACAATCTTGCCGCTTCCCCCGCACTCAGGACATGTCGTCACATTCTGAACCATTCCAAACAGAGACTGCTGCGTCATTACAATCTGTCCTTTCCCGCCGCACTTCGGGCAGGTCTGCGGGCCGGTTCCCGGCTTCGCGCCGGTCCCGTGACAGCTTGCGCACTCATCCTTTAAATTGAGCTCCAGCTCCTTCTCGCAGCCAAATACCGACTCCTGGAACGTAATCCTGACCGTCGCGCGCAGATTTGCCCCGCGCATCGGTCCATTGCTGGTACGCCTTCTCGCGCCGCCGCCAAACAGGTCGCCGAAAATGTCGCCGAAAATATCGCCGCTAAAGTCAAAACCGCCAAAGCCGCCGGCTCCGCCTCCGCCCTGTTCAAACGCCGCATGCCCAAACTGGTCATACTGGCTTCTCTTCTCCGCGTCCGACAAAATCGCATATGCCTCGGAAGCTTCTTTAAATTTCTTCTCCGTCTCCGCATCCCCGGGGTTCATATCCGGATGATATTTCTTGGCAAGCTGCCTGTACGCTTTTTTGATCGTCGCCTCGTCCGCGCCTCTGTCCACGCCAAGAACTTCATAATAGTCTCTTTTTGTTTCTGCCATATTCCTCTCCTCAACGTCCTAAAGGACGGGGGATATTCTCCTCCGTCCCCTAGGAACTATAAGATTTTCCTGAATTCTTATTAAACTTCTTTATAGTCTGCGTCGATAATGTCATCATCCGGCTGTGTGTAGTTTGCTTCCTGCGCTCCGCTCATATCCGGTCCCGCGCCTGCTGCTCCCTGCGCTGTCTGTGCCTGCTCATATACTTTTGCAAACAGCTTCTGCGCGCTTTCCATCAGCTTTTCCTTCGCAGCTTTAATCTCTGCCACCTGTGCCTCTGTCATCTCTTCTGGATTTGTTTTTTCGATCAATTCCTTCAGAGCGTTCAAATCTGCTTCTACTGCAACTTTATCATTGGCGTCGATCTTATCGCCAACCTCTTCCATTGCCTTCTCAGTCTGGAATACCATTGCATCCGCATCGTTGCGTGTGTCAATCGCTTCCTTTCTCTTCTTATCCTGCGCTTCGTACTCAGCAGCCTCTTTTACTGCCTTCTCGATATCGCTGTCCGACATATTGGAGCCGGAAGTAATGGTAATATGCTGCTCCTTGCCTGTTCCCATGTCCTTCGCGGATACATTTACGATACCGTTGGCATCGATGTCAAACGTAACCTCGATCTGTGGGACACCGCGTCTTGCAGGCGGAATACCATCCAGCCTGAACTGTCCGAGCGACTTATTATCTTTGGCAAACTGTCTCTCTCCCTGTACTACATGGATATCCACTGCGGTCTGATTATCTGCCGCCGTAGAGAATACCTGGCTCTTCTTGGTCGGGATCGTAGTATTTCTCTCAATCAGCCTTGTAGCGACACCGCCCATTGTCTCGATGGACAGGGACAGCGGCGTTACATCGAGAAGCAGGATATCGCCTGCGCCCGCATCGCCAGCCAGCTTACCGCCCTGGATTGCTGCACCGATGGCAACACATTCATCCGGGTTCAGTGTTTTGCTTGCCTCATGTCCGGTCAGCGCCTTCACCTTATCCTGTACTGCCGGGATACGGGTAGAACCGCCTACCAGGAGAACCTTGCCCAGCTCAGAGGAAGTAATGCCCGCATCTTTTAACGCGTTCTGTACCGGAATCGTAGTCTGCTCAACCAGGTCATGTGTCAGCTCATCAAATTTTGCCCTTGTCAGCGTCATATCAAAATGCTTCGGACCTTCCGACGTTGCCGTAATAAACGGCAGGTTGATATTCGTTGTCGTTGCGCTGGAAAGCTCTTTCTTTGCCTTCTCCGCCGCCTCTTTCAGTCTCTGCAGCGCCATCTTATCTACTGATAAATCGACGCCCTCTGCCTTTTTGAATTCAGCGATCATGTAATCGGTAATCTTCTGGTCGAAATCATCTCCGCCCAGCCGGTTGTTGCCGTTTGTTGCCAGAACCTCGATGACGCCGTCGCCAATCTCAATGATGGAAACATCGAACGTACCGCCGCCCAGGTCGTAAACCATAATCTTCTGTTCTTTCTCATTATCCAGCCCATATGCCAGTGCGGCTGCCGTCGGCTCGTTGATAATACGTTTTACATCCAGCCCCGCGATCTTGCCCGCATCCTTTGTTGCCTGGCGCTGCGCATCGTTGAAATAAGCCGGTACGGTGATAACCGCTTCGGAAACCTTCTCACCCAGATAGTTCTCCGCATCTGCTTTTAACTTCTGCAGGATCATTGCAGAGATCTCCTGCGGCGTATAATTCTTGCCGTCAATCGCTACCTTGTAATCGGTTCCCATATGTCTCTTAATGGAAGAGATCGTCTTATCTGCGTTGGTAACCGCCTGGCGCTTCGCCGGCTCGCCTACCAGCCTCTCGCCTGCCTTGGAGAACGCCACAACAGACGGTGTCGTCCTTGCTCCCTCTGTGTTCGTCACAACGGTCGGCTTTCCTCCTTCCATAACCGCTACGCAGCTATTTGTTGTTCCTAAGTCAATACCAATAATCTTGCTCATTTTCATTTCCTCCTATTAATCATATTTTGTATTTGTATTTAATTTGCTACTTTTACCATGCTGTGCCGCACAACCTGGTCTTTGTAGGTATAGCCTTTTAAAAATTCTTCGACAACGACATTGTCGTCCGCCTCTTCATCCTCCACATGCATCACTGCATTGTGGAAATCCGGGTTAAACTCTGTGCCAACGGCCTCAATTGCTTTTACATCCAGCTTGCCAAGCATCTCCTGCATCTGCTTGTAGACTTTATCCATTCCATCTACAAAAGGATCTGCCTTCGCTTCCTCAGAGACAGCCGCCAGCCCTCTTTCAAAATTATCAATAATCGGCAGAAGCTGCTCGATCACGCTTTTGGCTCCCATCTCAAACATACCGGACTTCTCTTTTTCGGAACGCTTTCTGAAATTCTCGAATTCTGCCATCTGGCGTTTGATCCGGTCATTCAGCTCTTCGATCAGGACATCTTTTTTATCCTTTGCTTCCTTTTCGTCTTCCTTTTGGGCTTTTGCTTCGCTTTCCTCTGTCTGCTCTGCTGCCTGCGAAGCCTCTTCCTCTATCTCCCCGGGTGCTTCTTTTTCTGTGTCTTCCACCTCTTCGCCGATGGTTTTCTCTATACTCTCTTCTGCCACTTCTATTTCCACCTTTCTTTCCTGCTATTTATTAAAAATTGAATCAAGCTGAACCTTCAAAGTCTTCAGGGAATCCATTACTTTTTCGTAATCCATACGCTTCGGTCCGATAATACCTATCCTTCCCTGAATACCCTCGCCCAATTCGTAAGTTGCCGTTACCACGCTGCAGTCGCGCATCGTCTCTATCGGCGCCTCGTTGCCGATATATACCTGGATGCCAGTGCTGTTCTCCTCACCCATTGTCTCATTAATAAGGTTCACCAGATCCTTCTTTTCTTCAAATGCGCTAATCAGCCCGCTTGCCCGCTCGCTGTCGCTTAGCTCAGGATATTTAAAAATATTCGTCGCCCCGCTGGTGTACACTTCATACTCTTCATCTGCCTGAATTGCTTCTGCCACCGCATCCAGTACGCCGTTAACCACTTCACTGTGGATCCCCGCCTGTTCTTTCAGCCTGGCGATCAGGCTCAGGTTGATCTCCTCCAGCGTCAGTCCGTTCAGGCTGCTGTTCAAAAGAATGTTCAGCTTCAGGAGGATCTCATTGTCCAGTCCGTGCTCAAAATGAAGCATCTTATTCTTAACAATATTGCCTTCCGTTACAATCACTGCCAGAAGCTGCTCCGGGCTGATGATCGAAAGCTGTATAAACTTCAGCTTCGTCCTCTGGTATCGCGGAGACGAAATCAACGTCGCATAATTCGTGTTCGTCGCCAGTACTTTCACCACCTGCTTGAGCACACTCTCTATCCTGTCCTGCTTCTGGATGAACATTTCCTTCATCTCATTGACTTCCTGCTCCTGCTTCTCCATCAGGCTGTCCACGTAAAGGCGGTATCCCTGATCGGAAGGAATCCGTCCTGCAGACGTATGCGGCTGGACAATCAGCCCCATCTCCTCCAGATCTGCCATTTCATTGCGAATCGTAGCTGAACTCAGATTCAGGTCTGCGTACTTCGAAATCGTTCTGGAGCCAACCGGTTCGCCGGTTTCCAGATAAGTCTTAATGATAGCGTTAAATATTTTCCATTTCCTATCATCCAGCCGCACCCTGAATTCCTCCTTCTCCGTATTGTTAGCACTCTTTTTAGTCGAGTGCTAACATCCATGAATCAAAGATATCACTACCACCCATAAATGTCAATAGTTTTTTTTTAAAAATTACACTTGTTGCAAAGTCAAATCTG
>CAZAQD010000062.1:0-8626 GCA_964487425.1 uncultured Marvinbryantia sp.
ACCTGCTCGCGGCTGGTGATATTGAATACAACAGCAGTCTCGGAGTTCAGTCCAAGCTCCTTGTAGTTTTCTACTTTTGCTTTGGAAGCGTTGTAAACAACAAAATCCGGTTCAAAATTTTCAAGCTCTTCTGCTGTCGGTTTGATGAACATGTTAGTAACGAAGTGTGCCTGCCATGCAACTTCCATGATGAAACGGATTGCCATACGTGTGTCATGGTTAGCGCCGCAGAATGCGTCTACAACAAAAAGTCTCTTATTAGAAAGCTCTTTCTTTGCGATCTCTTTTACTGCAGCCCAGCACTCCTCGGTAGCCGGATGGTTGTCGTTCTTATATTCATCAGAAGTCCACCATACAGTATCTTTTGAATTCTCATCCATTACAATAAACTTGTCCTGAGGAGAACGGCCTGTGTAGATACCGGTCATTACATTAACTGCGCCAAGTTCGCTTACCTGGCCTTTTTCAAAGCCTTCCAGACTTGGTTTTGTCTCTTCTTCGAATAAAGCTTCAAAAGAAGGATTGTGCACGATCTCTGTAGTTCCAGTGATGCCATACTTGCTTAAATCGATTTTTGCCATCTTACATTTAACCTCTCTTCTTCAATATTTGCCTGTTGATACAGGTCTTAAGGCATTTTTCCAAAGAAGTAGAAACCCCACTTCTTTCTATTTCATATTATACATAATAAAATGATAAAATCAACAAAAATCTTCCCTGTATGGCAACATTTGTGAAATCATGGTTGACAATCCAGAGTAAAAATGTTATTTTATTCATACAGTTGAAAAGCGAAATGCAATGAAGAGGAATAGTACAGGTATTTTTGATTTCAGAAAGCTGCCGGGTGATGCGAGGCAGTTGAGAAAATAGTTGGAACTCGCCTCGGAGCGGCTGCCCGAAATCCCGTATCCGGTGAGGAGAATGGAGAGTAGACGCAGACGGAAGTCCTGACCGTTATCTGGGTAAGATATAAGGTTCATAAGAATCCGTATCTGATGAGTGTATGAAGCGATTCATAAAGTAGAGTGGTACCGCGTAGGACAGGAATAGTCTTTCGTCTCTAATGGCAATTAGTTGTCTGGGAGATGGGAGATTTTTTTATGCTGTGGGAAAGGGATGCTTTCCCGGATAGGATCAAAATATTTTTAAGGAAAAGGAGAATGAGGAATGAAGAATTTTGAAAAGTACACAAGACAGTATTTTATGCCGCCAGTAGAGTGTATGGATTGGGCGAAGAAAGATTACATTGAAAAAGCGCCAGTCTGGTGCAGCGTAGACTTGAGAGACGGCAACCAGGCGCTGATCGTTCCCATGTCGCTGCAGCAGAAAATCAATTTTTTTAAGCTGCTTGTGAAAGTCGGATTTAAGGAAATTGAGGTTGGATTTCCGGCAGCTTCCGAGACGGAATACCAGTTTTTGCGCGCGCTGATCGAACAGGACCTGATTCCCGACGATGTGACGATCCAGGTATTGACCCAGGCGAGAGAACATATTATTAAGAAGACATTTGAAGCGCTGCAGGGAGCAAAAAAAGCGGTGGTGCATGTCTATAATTCGACTTCAGTGGCACAGCGCGAACAGGTATTCCACAAATCAAAAGAGGAGATTCTGAAGATTGCAGTGGACGGCGCGGCGCTGTTAAAGAAGCTGGCGGATGAGACGGAAGGGAATTTCTCTTTTGAATACAGCCCGGAGAGCTTTACCGGAACCGAGATGGAGTACGCTCTGGAGGTATGTAATGCCGTTCTGGATGTATGGCAGCCGACACCGGAGAAGAAGGCGATCATCAATCTGCCGAGCACGGTCCAGCATTCCATGCCGCATGTATATGCCAGCCAGATTGAATACATGAGTAAAAATATGAAATACAGGGACAGTGTGCTGCTCTCCCTTCATCCGCATAACGACAGGGGAAGCGGAGTCAGCGACGCGGAGATGGGAATTCTTGCCGGAGCAGACAGAATCGAAGGCACACTTTTTGGAAACGGAGAACGAACCGGAAATGTGGATATCGTTACTTTGGCGATGAATATGTATTCCCAGGGAGTAGACCCCGAGCTGGATTTCACGGATATGCTGCAGATCTGTGAGGAATACGAAAAATACACAGGTATGACGATTGATTTAAGAAGCCCGTACAGCGGCGGGCTGGTATTTGCCGCTTTTTCTGGCTCCCATCAGGACGCTATTGCCAAAGGTATGAAGTACAGGGAAGAGCATGAATGCAAATACTGGAACGTTCCTTACCTGCCGATCGATCCGCAGGATATCGGAAGACATTACGAGGCGGATGTAATTCGTATCAACAGTCAGTCCGGGAAAGGCGGCGTAGGCTATATCCTGCAGCAGTATTACGGGCTTAACCTTCCGGCTAAGATGCGGGAGGCTATGGGATATGCGGCGAAGGATGTTTCAGACCATCAGCACAAAGAGCTTCTGCCGGATGAGATTTTTAAACTGTTTAAGAACCGGTATGAAGATATTACCACTCCGTTTAACATTACGGAGGTGCATTTCAAGCAGCATAATGGAATTATTGCCGATGTAACCGTAGATTACAATGGCGAGACGAAGGTGGCGGTGGCTTCCGGAAACGGACGTCTCAACGCGGTCAGCAATGCGCTGAAGAAACAGTTCCGCCTGCAGTATGACCTGGTTGTATATGAAGAACATGCGCTGGAAGCAAGCTCAAGCTCCCGTGCGATTGCGTATGTGGGTATTAAGGATAAGAATGGAGTCCTGCATTGGGGAGCGGGACTGGACCAGGATATTATTCGTGCATCCATCAACGCACTGCTTACGGCAATCAACAATATGATTGACAATGTAAAATAAATATTTCGAAAATATTAAATTTTAAAAGTGCCAAAAAAGCGTAAAAGTCGCGTTTTGGCACTTTTTTGTCGAAAAAAATAACAAAAAATCGAATAAAATGTTACAAAAATAAGAAAAAATACTTGACGACGTAACATAAATTAAATATAATGTCAATATATGGAAATATATCATAACAGGAAAGGAAAAGTGGTATATGGAAGTGTGTAAAACACTTCTGGACGTAATGTATAAGAAAACCATTCGCTCTGCAAAACGTACCTACAAAAAGAATTCGGCTGTTATTATCACTGTGTCCATGTCATTGATTGCGCTTTTATGCGCTGTGGGAGTAAGTGGGGGGAGCAGAAGCCTTATGAAGCAGGAGACTGCAAGGCAGAAAGTGACCAGTGCAGGAATCGGCGAGGTACTGGCAGCAGAGACACCTCAGACGGAGGAGCTTCAGGCAGGACTTATGGGGGTAGTGAATGGGGCAATCACTATGGAAAAATATTCGCAGGCTGCCAATGAAATTGATATAGCCGGCGACAATGAGGAGATTCTGGTAGGCGCGGCGAGAGCCAGCAGGCCGGAGGCAATGCGCAACACATTGGAAGAGGGGACAAAGGCTGCGGGAAATGTTGTTTCCTATGCAAAGCAGTTGATTAGGAACAATCAGATGCCAGCCAGCGAATATGAGACTCTCCTGCGGATTGTGGAAGCAGAGGCTACCGGCGAAGACCTGCAGGGGAAGATGCTCATAGCAAACGTCATTTTAAATCGTGTAAAGGACGATCGGTTCCCGGATACGATTGAAGAAGTAGTATGGCAGGAAATCGGCGGAGCAGTCCAGTTCCAGCCTACGATTGACGGCAGAATTTATTCCGTAGAGATTTCAGAAGATACCATTGAAGCGGTGGATCGGGTACTTGCGGGAGAGGATTACTCCCAGGGCGCATTGTATTTCATGGCGAGAGTGGCGTCCGAAGATAACAGCGTCGGCTGGTTTGACAGCAATTTGATTTTGTTGTTTGAACATGGTGGACATGAGTATTATACATTATCGAAAGAAGAAAGAGTTTCATAAGGAAAGGCGGCTTGACAGCCGCTTTTTCTTATTTTTTATTTTTATTGTACAGGGAAAAAAGCTGTGCTATACTTGTGGGTAGTTCAAATCAACATAAAGGAGAAAGAAATGAGTTTATTTTATAAAAGTACAAGAAGTATCGATGGCAGGGTAACCGCTTCCCAGGCGATTTTAAAAGGGCTGGCTGAGGACGGAGGACTGTTTGTGCCGGAAAGAATACCGGTACTTGACGTGGCAATCGAAAAACTTGCCGGAATGAGCTATCAGGAGACGGCTTACGAGGTCATGAAGCTGTTTCTCGATGATTTTACAGAGGAAGAGCTGAAGCATTGTATTGAAAAAGCCTATGACGAGAAGTTTGACACAACGCAGATTGCGCCTCTGAAGGAAGCGGATGGGGCGTTTTATCTGGAATTGTTTCACGGCGCTACCATCGCTTTTAAGGACATGGCGCTTTCGATTTTGCCGCACCTTCTGACCACTTCCGCCAGGAAGAACCAGGTGAAAAATGAGATCGTAATCCTGACGGCGACATCGGGAGATACCGGGAAAGCGGCGCTGGCAGGCTTTGCCGATGTGCCGGGAACCAGAATCATTGTCTTTTATCCGAAGGATGGCGTAAGTAATATTCAGGAAAAACAGATGGTGACGCAAAAAGGCGCGAATACCTTTGTGGTGGGAATCAACGGAAACTTCGACGACGCCCAGACAGGCGTGAAAAAAATCTTCGGCGATAAGGCGCTGGCAGAGGAGATGTGCCGGGCAGGATTTCAGTTCTCTTCCGCGAATTCGATCAATATCGGAAGGCTGGTGCCGCAGGTAGTATATTACGTATATGCCTATGCCAAATTGTATGCGGCTGGAGTGGTTGCAGAGGGAGAAGAGATGAACGTGGTAGTGCCGACGGGGAACTTTGGCAATATCCTGTCTGCCTACTATGCGAAGAATATGGGAATTCCCATTGGTAAGCTGATCTGCGCGTCCAACGATAATAAGGTGCTCTATGATTTCTTTGAGTCTGGTATCTATGACAGGAACAGAGAGTTTATCCTCACGACGTCGCCTTCGATGGATATTTTGATTTCCAGCAATCTGGAACGCCTGATTTATAAGATCGCGGGCGAGGATGCCGGGGAAAATGCCCGCCTGATGCAGCAGCTTCTGGAAGAAGGAAAATATGAGATCACCGAAGAGATGAGGGAAGGCTTGAAGGATTTTGCGGGCGGCTTTGCAACGGAAGCGGAAGTCGCGGATGAAATCCACACTATGTATGCGAAGACCGGTTACGTGCTGGATACGCATACGGCAGTTGCGTCCCATGTTTACCGCAATTATAAGCAGAGTGCGGGAGACGGGCTCCCGACGGTGATTGTCTCTACCGCCAGCCCGTATAAATTTACCAGAAGCGTCATGAAAGCAATTGACCACAAATATGATTCTATGGAAGATTTTGCGCTTGTAGATGAACTCAGCCGGATTTCCGGGACGAAGGTGCCGGCGGCAATTGAAGAAATCCGCACAGCGCCGATCCTTCATGATACGGTAGTAGAGACAGATGAAATGAAAGCAATTGTGAAGAAACTGCTTGGCTTATAGGAAAGGAGGAGGACAGATGGGATCTACATTTTCGTTTATTGACATCATTATTATTATTTGCGGGGGATACGTCCTCTATGTTTATTATCTGTTGAAGATGAAGGGCGAGATCAAGGAATCACTGCTGCTGCCAAAGGATATTTCGGCGGCAAAGTGTAAGGATAAGACGGCGTATATTGCAGAGATTTCACCCAAAGTGCTGATCTATGGCGTTGCCGTAGTTATTTTCGGGATACTCGGGCTGAGCGAATCACAGTGGGGGCTTCTTGGTTATAATATCTATCTTGTTGTGCTGCTTGCCTTTGCGGTGGCAACTGTCTGGTTTGCCAGGGTATCCAAAAAAGCAGTTAAAAAATATTGGTAATGATATTTTGTACGGTTTTGGGGATATTATTATTGTCAGATACTTGACTTTTTTTAGAGGAAATGCGATAATTGTGGAAAATAAATAACCTGGAATGCTCGATAATTTCTATCATTTTGAACCTACATTTACTTTAAACGGGATTCCTATTATTGCCGATTGGATGTCATGCCCCATTGTCAGGGGACGGCAGAAGAGAGGTTGCGGTTACCCACCTAGCATTGCTAGGAGTCAAAAGATAGGAACCGGCATTTTGGGGGTCATAAAAAGAGGACCGGGAGGTCCTCTTTTCATTATCAGGAAAAGAGAAGGAGAGGCTTATGGGAATTTCAGTAAACGATTTCGGAAAACTGCAGGATGGAAGAGAGGCAAAACTTTATACGATAGCGAACAGCAATGGGATGTCCATTGAAGTTACGGATTTTGGCGCTACGCTGGTGGGTGCGGTTGTACCGGATAAGGACGGGAAATGCAGCGATGTGATCCTGGGATATGCAGATGTGACCGATTATGCAAAAAATGGCGGGTATTTGGGGGCGACCATTGGCAGAAGCGGAAATCGGATCGGGAATGCAGAATTTTCTATCAACGGAAAAAAATATGTGCTTGATAAGAATGAAAATGGGAATAATTTGCATAGCGGCAAAAATGGATACGACCGCGTAGTGTGGGAGGCAAAAGCAGATGAAAAGGCATCATCGGTCGCGTTTTCTCACCACAGTCCTGATGGCGATCAGGGATATCCGGGAAACTTTGACGTGACGGTGACATATACTCTTACAGAAGATAATGAAATTGTCATCACCTACTGCGGCAGGGCAGACCAGGATACCATAGCGAATATGACGAATCACAGCTATTTTAACCTGGACGGACATGACAGCGGAAGCATTCTGGAGCACAGCGTATGGATCGATGCGGACGGAATCACGGCGATTGATAAAGAATCTATCCCGACCGGCGAGATCCGCACCGTAGAGGGAACGCCGTTTGACTTCAGAACGGCGAAGACAGTCGGAAGAGATATAAAGGCAGAGGATGAACAACTGAAAATGGGCGGCGGGTACGATCATAACTTTGCGTTGAGGCGTGCCTGCGGAATCAGGAAAGTGGCGGAAGTCACGGCGCCCATCAGCAAGCGGAAAATGGAAGTATTCACAGATTGCGTAGGTGTCCAGTTCTATACCGGGAATTTTATCGAGAGTTCCTGGATCGGCAAAGACGGGAAAGCATATGGCAAGAGAGGCGGATTGTGCCTGGAAACGCAGTTTTTCCCGGATGCGGTCCATCACGAAAACTTTGACTCTCCGGTATTGAAAGCGGGAGAAGAATACCATACAACGACGATTTACAAATTTACGCAGGAATAACCGCAAGGGGAAGATACGGAGCTGTGCCGGAAGAGGAAGGGACGGCTCCGTTTTTTGCCGCATATAGGGAATCTGGCAAGGAGGCAGTATGAAAAAAATCGGAATATTGAGCGTCTGCATTATGATGCTCCTGCTGCTGGGCGTGGTGGATATCTGCCGGCAAAAAGAGCTGGGAGGCTGGGAAAAAAGCGGACAGGAACAGCCCGTAATGGCAAAGGCGGCTGATGAGGTCGGGGACAAAGAGCAGGAACAGGAGCAGGAACAAGGGCAGGAGCAGAATATCCGGGTGCTGATTTGCTCAGATGATTATGCGCAGGAATACCATGAGGAAGTGGTGATTACCTCCGGGCAGGGCTTTACCCTGTCCTACGGGGATGATGAAAAAATATATGAAGCGGGAGAGACGGCGGTGATTACCGCAGAGGCGGAGGAATTTGCGAAAGCGGAGGTATTGTATCTGACTGCGAATGATGGGAAATTCATATTTCCTAAACTGCAGCGGGAGGTTATGGCTCCGGTATATGAAGGCAAGCTTGAGATCCGTAAAACGCAGCAGGGGCTGCTGGTCATCAATGAATTGCCGCTGGAAACGTATCTGTGTTACGTGGTTCCCAGCGAAATGCCATCCGAGTATCCGCAAGAGGCGTTGAAAGCGCAGGCGGTCTGTGCCAGGACCTATGCGCGGAAGCAGATGCTGGAGGGCAGGGCGAAGGAATTTTTTGCGGATGTGGACGATAGTGTGTCTTACCAGGTATATAATAACCAGGGGCGCACAACGGCAACGGACAGCGCGGTCAAGGAGACGGCAGGAATTGTCATGCGCAGGGACGGAGAGATTTTGGACGCGCGCTATTACTCGACCTCCTGCGGAATGAGCCTGAATATGGACCTGTCGGAAGAGACCGTGTTTGCGGCGTTTTTGGCAGTGGACAACCGGACGGCATATGAGGCGGCGGAACCGTGGTATCGTTGGCATACGGAAATTTCCCTGGCGGATTTTCCCGGTGCTGCGGAGATTGCCGTAACGCAGCGGACGTCCGGCGGAAGGGCGGAGGAGTTGGAGGTGCAATATGCCTCTGCCGGGGAGACGGAAACGATAAAAGGTGAATATGCCATCCGGGAATTTTTGGATGGCGGAGATCCGGTCATCTATTTGCAGGACGGCGAGGAGATAACGGGAATGCGCCTGCTGCCCAGCGCGTTTTTTGTCCTGATATCCCGGTATGATGATGAGGGTTTGTTATCCGGCTATGAGCTAAAGGGCGGCGGATACGGACATGGCGAGGGAATGAGCCAGAACGGCGCGAAGGCAATGGCAGAAGAGGGGCTCGGTTATATGGAAATCCTTGAGAACTATTATGGGGATTTTGACAGCAGTATAGAATAGAGAAA
>CAZAQD010000063.1:0-8621 GCA_964487425.1 uncultured Marvinbryantia sp.
GCCTTTTGCCTTTTCCCATGCAGTATTGGGATCATCGCCTTTTTTGATGAAATCTGTCATCTTTCCAAGACTGACAAACTGATAGCCGATAATTTCGTTATCTTCATCAAGCGCAATACCGGTTACATAGCCCTCTGCCATCTCCAGGTAACGTGGTCCTTTCTTTAATGTTCCATACATCGTACCAACCTGGGAACTAAGTCCTTTTCCAAGATCCTCCAGTCCGGCGCCCACTGCCAGCCCATCTTCTGAAAAGGCAGACTGGGAACGTCCGTATACGATCTGGAGGAACAGCTCTCTCATTGCCGTATTGATTGCATCACATACGAGGTCTGTATTCAACGCCTCCATGACGGTAAGTCCTGGAAGAATTTCAGAAGCCATTGCTGCGGAGTGCGTCATACCTGAACATCCGATAGTCTCAATCAGCGCCTCCTGGATGATACCCTCCTTAACGTTCAGGGACAGCTTACAGGCGCCCTGCTGAGGAGCACACCAGCCCACACCATGCGTAAAGCCGGAAATATCCTTAACTTCTTTTGCCTGCACCCATTTTGCTTCTTCCGGAATAGGCGCAGCACCATGATGAACGCCCTGTGCAACTGGACACATTTCTTCTACTTCGCGTGAATAAATCATTTTTAGACTCCTTTCAATAATTAATTTCTTTTATGTACATCGGGCAAAAACCCGGCACATACCTTGTTAACATTCTCGCATAAATCGCCAAAATAGTCTAGTATTTTTTCATGAAAATACCAGACTATTTGAACGGAAACACGATACCTCATTTACTTGCTTGCAAACACTTCCGCATATCCTAAGCCATTATTAACCGCCAGATTATGATCCGCCACATAAATGTCAATATGATTGCCTATTACGCCGCTGCCGGTATCCTCCACACAATATTCATGTCCATTGATATAAATTCTTGTCCCTAACGGAAGCACATCCGGATCGGCAGCAACCGTCCAATCCGCTACCGGATACGCACCGCTTGCCGTGGGACCGCCTGCCCACCAGCCGCAGCAGATATCACAGGAGCAATAATAAGTAACGGTAAATACCCCAAGCGACTCTCCGATATGCTCCGCCCCCTCCGGCACCACATCCGACAAGTATTCTCCCGATACATAACCGTCTACCCCGTTTTCCATTGTGACATGGCTCCAGCCATTATCACAGACGCCAATCACTTCAATCTGCGCATACTGCGCCAGCTTTGCAAGTTCCTCATATTCTGTGCCTGGATAGGCTCGCACGGTCAAAACATCCGTCGTATAAGATATTTTATCCACCGCAATCTCCTGGACAACTCTGTCTTCAACTCCCTGGAGAATTGTTGCCTCCAGTGTAATCCCCTTCCCCATAGCGCTAATCAGTGCGGCGCTATAATCCGCGTCAATAATTTCTGCTGCTTGTGCAGAGCTTACCATAACGGCACAGAAAACCAGACAAATTGCAATACCTTTCGTCAGTTTTCTCATTTTTCTGATTCCCTTCTCCATATTTCCGCACAAAAATAAGCGGAGTATCCCTTTTTATACTCCGCCCCTTCATAAACCAAATTTTACCATATTCTTCCGGATTTGACAAGCCTTCTTTTAAAAGAAACATTTTGCATATTTCGACACAATAGTATATACTATACCCGGACAAAAAACGTGAAAGGATTTCTCACATATGATTACACGTACTTCCACCATGACATTAAACCTAAACGGCACAATGCTGCAGGACTGCGCCCGCTCCGCCCTGCTATTTTTTGACATAGAAACAACCGGATTTACCGCAGGCACTTCCTCGCTCTATCTGATCGGCGCTGTGTCCTGGCAAAAAGAAAGCTGGCTTCTCCATCAGTGGTTTGCCCAGAGCCCCGAAGAAGAAGCCGACGTGCTGCGCGCCTTTCTTGATTTCTCCAAATCCTTCAAGCAGCTTGTGCATTTTAATGGCGATCGCTTTGACCTGCCATACCTAAAGGACAAATGCCATGCTTTCGGGATGGAAGATTCTCTTTCCTCTCTGATCAGCCGCGATCTTTTTCGCATGGTACGCCCTCTCAAAACGCTGCTGAAATTAAATGCTTTAAATCAGCGAAGCCTCGAGGAGTATCTCGGAATCTACAGGCGCGATCCTTACAGCGGCGGCGAACTGATTCAGGTCTATAAAGAATACGTTCAGTACCACACAGAAGGGCCTTTACAAAAGCTCCTTTTACATAACCACGATGATTTGCAGGGGATGCTGGACATTCTTCCCATCCTCTCCTATCAGACCTTTTTATCCGGCAGCTTTCAGGTTACGGGCTGCGATATCATGGGGGATTCTCTTATCCTGCATGGCAGGCTGCCGCTTTTTCTTCCCAGAGTTTTTTCCTACGGCAATCCGTGGCTGTATCTGACAGGCAGGCAGGATAAATTTTCTGTAGAGGTACATGGCGTTCGCGACACCCTCAAGTATTTCTTTCCTGATTATAAAAATTATTACTATCTTCCCGAAGAAGATGTCGCTCTACACAAAAGTGTCGCCGCCTATGTGGACAAGGAGCACCGTGAACCCGCCAAAGCTTCTACCTGCTACAATAAGAAAAAGGGCTTCTATCTTCCTCAGTTTGAGAGTGTGTTCGCACCCATCTTCAAAAAAGACTATGCCGACAGGCAGCAGTACTTCCCTTGCACCGACGCATTCACGGCGGATAAGGAAAAGCTGCATCTCTACCTGTGCCATTTGCTGGATCACTTATAATGCGCCGGATGATTGTCAATCCGGCGGCGCGCTGCCTTGCGGATGCATCTGCCAGACTCAACCAGCCTGTGACAAATATTGATATACCTCCCGCGATAAGGCAGTGATCGTGCTCTGCGCCGTTCCGTTATCCGCAATCTCGTTGGACAGGATACAGATCACATAAGGATTTTGTTCATCCAGCACAATCGCAATATCATTTTCAATCGTACCAAGCCCGTAGCCAGAAGGCATTTCTCCCGTCTTATTTGCCGTCTGGATTCCCTCCGGGAGTCCTGCCGGAATCTTATACTTCACTGTCTGCTGTTTCAGAAGCTCCAGCATCCGGTACGACGCGTCCGCATTAATCAGCTCGCCCCTGTAAATCTCCGTCAACAGCTTACAACAATCCGCTGCCGAAGTATAATTATCGTCCGTGGGATTTTCCGCCAAAAACTGTCTTCCCAGATGCGTTGCCGTGTAACCGTGCTCCTGGCAAAATTCATTCACGATCGCTGCTCCTGCCATAAAATCGCCCTGTCCAAGCCGTCTCACCAGTTCATTAGCAGCCTCATTATCGCTAACTGTAATCATACTGGTCAACAGCTCATTGAATTCGCCATCGTAGCTTTCCGCCATATCGACCCATTCCTTTCCCGCCTCAGAGGCGAACACCGCCCGTTCGTAAACGGCTGCCATAATAAACGCTTTGATTACACTTGCCGACTGCATACTTTCTTCTGCCTGCACCATGCAGGTATTGTCACTTGCCAGTTCTCTCACCGCAACGGACCATTTCTCACCGCTGCTCATCAGCTTATTCAGATAATTTTCCTCCAATATCTCCGAAAGCAGGGTCATATTGCTGCCCTCCGAGGAAACCGCCGTCCCACTTTGCTGCGATGTACCCTGAACCTCCGCAAAATATGCGTCGATTCCATCCGCGATCCCCTTTGCCATTATCTGATGATTACTCTCATCGGTAATATAAAGATCGTCCTGCCGGTTCGTCATGAAGCCCATCTCCAGGATCGTCACCGGAACCGTACTCCAGTTGATTCCGGTCATCTCATCGGTTGCCATCACACCCAGTCTTCCCAGACCGGTAGCGCCGCAAAAATAATCCAGAATATATTCCGATAATTTATAACTGTTTTCGCAAATCTCCTGCGTCAGATATGGATTCGATGCGGAGGGCGTCATCGTCAAGGCGCCGGAAACGCTTGCATCCTCACTCCCATTCGCATGAATTCGAACGCTGATATCCGCATTTTCCTGTGTCGCCAGTTCTGCCCGCTCCTTGTTGCTGATTGCGGTATCGTTATCCTCTCTTACCATAACTACACAGTAACCCCTGGACTCCAATTCATCCCGCAGTACCAGAGAAACCTGCAGATTCACTTCATATTCCGGGACCTGAGAGAAGCTCCCCGTCGTCCCCGCAGTTGCTTTCGCCTTTGTCTGTTCCGATCCCGGCGCCATTGGCTCCTGCTCACTCATATCCACCCAACTGCCCTGGTGTCCGGCGTCTACCGCAACAGTCCATTGGATTCCCTCTGTCTCTGATTCCGTTTCTTCTGTCTCCTGCACCTTTGTTTCCGCAGCCTCCGTCTCTGCAGCCGTCTCGTTTGTCTGCCCTATCTCTGTCTGTTCCGTCGCCTGCTCTGTCTCCCGGCTTTCCGTTGCAGCTTCCTGCGTGCCGCCCGTCACCTTTTCCAACGCGCCACACGCCGTCATTGTTAAACACACGATTCCCACCAAAGGAATATATGCCCATCTTTTCTTTCCCATTCTTACCCCTCCTGTTTCTTATCCGACTTCCTGCAGCTTCCATGTTCTCCAAATCTTCCATGTAGCGAAAAAGGACACAGAGTAAACCCTATGTCCTTCGTATCTCCTTATTCTTCTCAGCCTATTCTTCCTCAGCTGCTGCGTCTGCCTCAGGAACTTCTGCGTCTTTTTCAGGAACTTCTGCGTCTGCCTTTACAGGCGGCTGTTCCAGCGCCTTCATGCTCAGGCTGATCTTCTTATCCGCTTCATTGAAATCTACGACCTTCGCTTCGATCTCCTGTCCGATCTGCAGCACATCTGCCGGCTTGTCCACATGCGCATGAGAAATCTGTGATACATGGAGCAGCGCATCCACGCCCGGCTCTAACTCAACAAACGCACCGAAGTCCGTCATTCTTGCCACACGTCCGGTCACTACATTGCCTGCAGCATATTTCTCAGCAGCCGTCAACCACGGATTCTGATCCTCAAATTTCAGGCTTAACGCAATCTTACTGCCATTGATATCTTTCAAAAGAACAGACAGCTTATCTCCTACATGGAACTCTTTCTTCGGGTCCTCTACTCTTCCCCAGGACATTTCGGAAATATGAAGCAGCCCGTCCGCTCCTCCCAAATCAACAAATGCGCCAAAATCCGTCACATTCTTTACAACGCCTTCTACCACATCGCCAACGTGGATTCTCTCAAAAAGTGCCTTCTGCAGTTCTTCCTTTTTCGCAATCAGAAGCTGCTTGCGGTCGCCGATAATCCTTCTTCTTCTCGGGTTAAACTCCGTAATTACAAATTCAATTTCCTGTCCGGCATACTTCTCAAGATTCTTCTCATAAGTATCGGATACCAGGCTTGCCGGGATGAAAACTTTCGTTCCCTCTACCGCAACGCTTAATCCGCCGCCCAGAACCTGTGTAACAACAGCCTTTAATACTTCCTGATTATTAAACGCCTCTTCCAATCTCTTATCGCCTTTTTCTGCAGCCAAACGCTTATAAGTAAGGAGAACCTGTCCGTCGCCATCGTTCACTTTTAAAACTTTTACTTCCATCGTATCGCCGATATTCACAACTTCTCTTAAATCAATATTCGGCTCGTTTGTATACTCGCTTCTGGTAATAATCCCATCTGCTTTATAACCAATGTTAAGGATAATCTCATCTGCCTTAACATCCATAACCGTGCCTTCCACAATCTGACCGTTATGGATTGTTTTAAATGACTCCTCAATCATCTGGTCAAAACTCATCTCTGACATGCTCCTGAACCTCCTTAATTAAATGATTTGGGGTCGATGCCCCAGCAGTAATACCTACACAACCGACAGGAGGAAAAGAATACTGTTCCAAGTCATCAAGTGTCTGAATATAGTAAGTATTTTCGCATTTATCGTTACAAATCTCAAATAGCTTCTGCGTGTTTGAACTATGACGCCCGCCGATCACGATCATTGCCTCCACTTTCCCGGCAATCTCCCTCGCTTCCTGCTGGCGTTCTTCCGTTGCATTACATATTGTGTTTATAACGCTAATATCATAACCCTTTTTTTGAAAAATTTCAACTAAATTTTTAAATTTCTTGTAATTAAATGTCGTTTGTGATACAATACAAATCCTATTATCTCCATTTCTCACAAATGCCTCCGCCTGCGCTTCCGTTTCAACGACTGCGGCGCCATCTTTACACCATCCCCGTATCCCTTCCACTTCCGGATGGCTTTCGTTTCCGATAATTACAATTTGCTTTCCCTGTTCACTTTCTGCTTTTACAATTTTATGAATTTTTCTCACAAAAGGGCAGGTCGCATCTACCAATTGGAGCCCCCTGCGCTCAAGCAGCCGGTAAATATCCTCGCCGACACCGTGGGAGCGGATAATCACAGTGCCTTTTTCCAGCCTTTCCAGCTCTTCCCTGCTCTCAATTACTTTTACCCCTTTTCGCTCCAGATCCTTCACCACTTCCTCGTTATGAATGATCGGACCATAAGTGTAAATTGGCTTTTTCCCCTTCTCTACCTGCTCATATACCTGTTCCACAGCGCGTTTTACACCAAAGCAGAACCCGGCACTTTTCGCAACGATTACTTTCATATAATACATGTCCTTATTTTTTATTATATGCGCCGTCCGTATTTTTAGACCGGCTATTTACCTTTTGCAGAAAGATTTTATCTTTTCCACAACCTCTTCGATTGTCATCGCGGACGAATCCACCAAAACAGCCCCTTCTGCTCTTTTCAAAGGAGCGATCTTGCGGTTCATATCCTGATAATCCCGCTTTTCGATATCCTCCCTGATCTTATCCAGGCTGCATTCCTGCCCTTTTTCCGACAGCTCCTTATACCGGCGCTGTGCCCGCGTCTCCACGCTCGCCGTCAGGTACACTTTAAGCTGTGCATCCGGCAGAATATTCGTCCCGATGTCCCTTCCGTCCATCACCACGTCATTCTTCCTTGCCAGTTCCCTCTGCAGCTCAAGCAGCTTTGCGCGCACGCACGGCAGCGCAGATGATCTGGATGCCATATTCCCCACCTGCTCTGTGCGGATCAGCCCCGATACATTCTTCCCGTTTAAGAGCACCTGCTGTTCCCCGTTCTCATAGCAAATCGAAACCACAACCTCGTCCAGCGCCTTCTTCACTGCGTCCTCATCTGCCGCATCTATGTTGTTTTTGAGCAAATACAGGGCGATCGCTCTGTACATTGCCCCCGTATCCACATAAATAAAAGCCAATTCTTCCGCCACTTTCCTGGCAATTGTACTCTTGCCCGCACCCGCAGGCCCGTCTATTGCAACATTATAAGACATTTGCATCCTTCCCGGCAAGATGGCTGCCTGCTGCATACCCGGTGGACCACGCGATCTGCAGGTTAAACCCTCCGGTTACCGCATCCAGATCCAGCACTTCGCCCGCAAAATAAAGCCCGGATACCAGCTTCGACTCCATCGTTGACGGGTCGATCTCTTTTACTGCCACTCCGCCTCTTGTAATAATGGCTTCATTATAGTCTCTAAGCCCGGTTGCCGTCAACCGGAAATCTTTGATTAGATCCACGAGCGCCCTGCGCTCTTCCTTCGTGATCTCATTCACTCTTTTTTCCGGCGAAATCCCGGAAAGCCCGACCATCACCGGCGTAAGCTTTGCCGGAAACAGATTGCCGATCACATTTTTAAACTGTTTCTTATTTCCCTCTTCAAACTCCCGCAAAAGCCTTGCATTCAACTGCTTTACAGAGAGCGCCGGCTTTAAATCTATGGACAGCGTCAACTCCTTTTGACGCAGCTTCTTCAGCACGGCGGTACTCGCCGTCAGTACCAACGGTCCCGTCACGCCGAAGTGTGTAAACATCATTTCACCAAAATCCTCATACAAGCGTCTCTTTCCATCATAAACCGCCAACCGGACATTGCGTAGCGACAGCCCCTGCAGCCGTTTTCCATACTCTTCCCTGGTATTAAAGGGCACTAAGGACGGCGAAAGCTCCGTCACCGTATGCCCGCATGCCCTGGCAAATGCATAGCCGTCCCCGGTCGATCCCGTGCTCCGGTAGGAGTACCCTCCTGTGGCAACCAGCACAGCGTCTGCCTTTACCTGTGTTCCATCTGCCAGCCGCACGCCCGCCGCCCTTTTACTACCCTCGTTTTCTTCTGTCAGGATCTCCTTCACTTCCGCATTCAGATGTACCTTCACTCCTGCCCTTCGCATAGCGTTTCGCAGGGTATCGATCACATCCGCGGACTTATCTGATGCCGGAAAGACGCGCTCCCCGCGCTCTGTCTTCGTCCGCATACCATGCCCTTCAAAAAATGCAATGGTATCCTGATTCGTAAAGCCATAAAACGCATGGTAAAGAAACTTCCGGTTCGTGCAGACACTCTCAAACAGCTTGTCCATACCGCAGGCGTTGGTCAGATTGCATCTGCCCTTTCCGGTAATATAAATCTTTTTCCCCAGCTTCTCGTTTTTTTCATATACATGCACTTCCCGTCCGTGCCCGGCTGCCGCGATCGCGGCAAACATGCCTGCCGCACCGCCGCCGATGATGATGATTTTGTTCATGTTTATGGTTCTCTCTTCCTTGTCCTTCTTAACGTGATTGCCGGCAGAAA
>CAZAQD010000064.1:0-8035 GCA_964487425.1 uncultured Marvinbryantia sp.
CAGTGACTTGTCGCCAGTTTTATAACTTGACATTCGCTCCACGGAAAACCTGCAGTTTCAGGCACTGCAGCAACCTCACGCTTCTACGCTATCAAGGTCACAACGTTTGTATTATACAAGATATGTTCCGGAAATGCAAGGGTTTTTCAAAAAATTTTGTACTTTTTTCCGTACATTCCGATCATTTTAACCGCCAGGCGCCCGCCTTCACTTCCACTTGAATATTTCCATCCTATACATTATAATAAATCCGGCAAAAACAATTCTGTATCGGAGGAACCCTTATGTGGATTGCAGATCAATGGAAAGATTATGAAGTTATCGATACTTCCTGTGGAGAAAAGCTGGAGCGCTGGGGAGCTTATATCCTTGTCCGCCCGGATCCTCAGGTTATCTGGAATACGCCCAAAAAAGCGCCCGGCTGGAAAAAGAAAAACGGCCATTACCACCGCGACAAAAAGGGCGGCGGAGAATGGGAATTTTTTGATTTGCCCGAGCAATGGAGCATTCATTATAAAAATCTTACTTTTAATCTGAAGCCTTTCAGCTTTAAACATACCGGGCTTTTCCCCGAACAGGCGGCAAACTGGGATTGGTTCTCCCAAAAGATCCGGCACGCCGGGCATCCGGTAAAAGTATTAAACCTGTTCGCATATACCGGCGGCGCGACCCTCGCGGCAGCTGCAGCCGGAGCAAGCGTCACACATGTGGACGCGTCAAAGGGCATGGTAGCCTGGGCAAAAGAGAACGCACGTTCCTCACACCTTGAAGACGCGCCGATCCGCTGGATCGTAGACGACTGCGTAAAATTTGTCGAGCGGGAAATCCGCCGCGGCAATCGCTACAACGCGATCATCATGGATCCTCCGTCTTACGGCAGAGGCCCCAAAGGAGAAGTCTGGAAAATCGAAGAAGCAATCCACCCGCTCATTCAGCTCTGTGCAAAGCTTCTCAACGACCACCCGCTTTTTTTCCTTGTTAATTCTTACACGACCGGGCTTGCCCCGGCGGTACTGACCTATATGCTGTCAACCGAGCTTGGGACTTTTCGCGGCTGTGTTGATTCCCAGGAAATCGGATTGCCCGTATCCTCAAACGGGCTGGTTCTGCCCTGCGGAGCCTCCGGGCGCTGGGAAAGCCTGTGACAGATCCCTTTTTATTCTTCCTCCAGCTTGACCGCGACCACACCGTCAACCACCTGTATCGAGCCGTCATTGGGGTAAGCAGGCATCGCATTTACAAGCTCATTCCCCTTCAGCGCGCTGATCTTTTCTTCATC
This sequence comes from uncultured Marvinbryantia sp., assembly GCA_964487425.1. Classification (GTDB taxonomy): domain Bacteria; phylum Bacillota; class Clostridia; order Lachnospirales; family Lachnospiraceae; genus Marvinbryantia. Next base: position 1,280 of record CAZAQD010000064.1, read on the forward strand.
CGCCCAGGTGACGCGGTATCCTATGATCTGGTAAATAAACCGGTCGCGGGAATACTCATTAATCAGGTGCCTTTTATTGCCGCCGTATACAAAGCAATAAATATAAACGCCGTCCATCTGCGTTTCAGCCCGTTTTTCCCTTCTTCCAAAAGCAGAAGCAACACAAGTAGCGCCGTGTACTTATACTTCATCACATTTAATCCGACTGATTTTGCCGCATGCCCATTTTCACCTACCGCGCGAATCCGCAGCCCCATGACCACCCGGATGAGCTTAACGGTCTCAAACGGAATGTCGCAGTTCCGGGACATGATATCCGCCCCGGCTCTTAAATATGCCAGGAAAAGCGCCGTCAAAGGCACGCCAGCATACATTTACCCAGCTCAAACTCATCCACCTTTGAACTGTCCTCAAAATATGCCGCCTTTCTGACGAAAAGACCGGACAGGCATATATCTTTGTCCAGCGAGACGGAAATTCCTCTCGAAACAGTGGAAGCCGCCATCCGGCAGCTCTCCCTTACCTTAAATTCTCTCTCAGATTCTCATCCTCATACTCGAATACACATCTCTCAAAGGCATTGACAATGTGCGTATTCTGATATTTGTCATAGCGTTTATGGCTTCTCCCATACGACATATGCACATGCCCGTGAATAAAAAAACGCGGTTCATATTTTTCCAGAAGCCGGACAAACTCTTTAAAGCCCTGATGGGACAGATCACGCCCGTCATTGATCTGGTACGCCGGGGAATGTGCCAGCAGCACATCAAACCCGCCATGCTTCAGCAGCTTAAACCAAAGCTTTCTGACACGCCGGTGCATCTGTGCGTCTGTGTACTGGTTATCTCCCGCCCGGTAACGCATGGAGCCGCCCAGACCCAATATCCGTATCCCGTTATATACATAGATATCATCGTCAATGCAGATACAGCCTTCCGGCGGTTTTATCGCATATTTATCGTCATGGTTTCCCGGTACATACAGAAGAGGCACGGCATACATAGTCGTTAAAAAGGAAAGATATTCCGGCTTCAGATCGCCCGCCGAAAGAATCAGATCCACGCCCGCCAGTTTTTCTCTCTCATAATAGTCCCACAAATATTTAGACTCTTCGTCCGCCACAGCAAGTATCTTCATATCCTTAAAGTCCTTCCAAGCAATGAATTCCTGCTATTCCTCCGTTTTTTCAATTCCCTGCTGCAGCACAACCGGCTTTGCGCGCTCCGCCAGATCAGACATCTTCGGAATAGAGCCGATTACATTCTCTGCCAGCCAGTCCATTGTAATGATCCGCTCTGCCTGCAGCGTGGCTTCCTTATCCTCCTGGATTACGCCGTCCTGTGAATACAGGATGCCGGCAAACGGATTGAACTCTCCCTCGCAGATTGTCTTCTTGAGCAGATCCACCAGCCTCGCCGTACCGATCGGAAGATTCTGGGAACAGATCACATCTATTACCCCCGAGGACATCCCCCACCAGTAATTCACGGATTTTGTCTTGGAATTCCCGTCATTTTTCCAGGTGCCGCTCAAAATATTACGGATCATCTTTTCGTAGAATTTTCCCCAATGCCACACCGGCATCGCCAGATTATGCGGAGTCTCCTCCTCCAGGTCAAAGAGCCCGAAATGCCGTGAACCCGTGTTGGAGCCGGGAATAATGATATTCCGCCCCGACACATAAGACACCTGATTCTCATGGAAATTTTTATAAATATCCGTATCCTTCTTAGAATACCACTCGACATAGACCTTTACGCGCGGATTTACCATCTTCGCCCCCAGGGCAAAGGCATTCACATTTGCCACCGTGCCGTAGATCGGATAGTCCGCAATATAACCCAGGCGGTTGTTCTCTGCCATCGCGCCGGCAATCGCCCCCACCAGGAACTTTGCCTCGTACATCCTTGCACTGTAAGTTCGGATCATGCCGTGGCTCGCCATCATCGAACAGTTGAGGATCTTCACCTCGGGATGCAGGATCGCCACCTTCAGGCTTGCATTATAAAGTACCGGAGACGTCGTAAAAATAATCATATTGCCATCCTCAATGGCACATTCAATCACCAGCTCCCCGTCCTTATAATCTGTCATGGAATATGTCGTGATTTTCACCTGATCCGGGAATGCCTGTTCCAGATGCATCCGTCCCAGATCGTGGGCATAGGTCCACCCGGACTTCTGCGGGTCCACCTCATAGATGAACGCGATCTTCAACACAGGCGAGCTCAGCGGAATCAGCCGCTGCAGAAGAGGCGCCTTCCCTTCGCTGGGGGCCATCTTGATATCCACTGCCTCTCCGCCTTCCATAGCGTCAAAGACCTTCCAGCTCTTCACCACCGTATCCTTCAGCTCCGCAGTCGTCATCTCCTGAATTGCCTCATAGCCATGGATCTCCACAAATTCCAGGAATGCATCCCCTGTCGTAATCTTAATCTTGTCTCCGCCCTTTGCCTTATACACGCCGCGAAACGAAAAATAAGCCGCGCTGAAGGTTTTCTTGTCCTCGTCATTCCACAACTCATCCGGCCTTTTTCCCACATACCGCTGAAGCCTGGAGTAACGCCCTTCTTCGCTGAACCACAGATAATTTACCCCGGACAGATTATAGAAATCCATAAATTCATAATAGATCTTGTTTTCCTTCTCTTCCGTCCTTGCCGGTACGATTCTTGTGACCTCCCCCGGCACGGATACCGCGTCAAAGTATTTTAAAACACTAACTCTTTTATTGCCTTCCAATATGTAAAAGCGGTTCATAAACTCATAAGCCTTTACCGGTTCCCGGATCCCCTCCTGCAAATGGGAATCGCACAACGCCGACCACTTTATAGCAAACTCTGTATTATCAGATAAAATAGGCATAAAATTCCCGGCAAATGCCTGGCTTCTGCCCGCCGTCTTTGTCCCCACGATCCGGCTGGTCGGAATCTGCACCAGTCCCAACGGATATTCCATGATCGAATTCGCTGCTTCCGGAATCTCGTCCAGCGCCTTCAGGTAAGGATATTCTCCCTTCGCCGTGCGTGCTGCCACATCTTTTTTCCCAAGCTTTAGTGCCTTGCCATAATCTTCTGACGCCATCTGCTTCCTCCTTTTTCTTCTTCTTTCACCCCGATTATATCCGACCGCCCCGGTAAATGCAAGCCCAAAGCATGCCGGCTTTTCCGGTATCACATAAACTCTGTCATATGCTTACGGTACCAGAGGGGCATCATCGTCCGCTGGCATCGCGGATTCTTTCTCGCCTCAATCCCTATCGTGGCAAAAAACTCGCGCCACAGATCCGTATAGATATCTTTTTCCCGCTCTGTCCTTTTAAGCAGCTCTGACTCCTCTTTTGACAGCGCTGTAAGATAAAACGGTTCCTCTTTGGGATGCACAGCGGCGATTTCCCTGCCATCGTCAATAATCATCCAGTGTTCCGACGGCATCCGGTCGCTGAAATGCTCCGCCACCATGCTCAGCACATTACACTTCGGTTCAATATGGCTGACATATACGCTGCCGTCAACAGAATGAAAACGCACAAACTCACGGTAAAAATGCATCTCGTTCCCCACCTTGCGCTTCAGGCGCAGAATCTCCATGACCTGCTCCGCCGCCAGCATATCCGTCACCGCCCTTCCATACGCAAAGCCCAGAAGCATAAAGCGGTAAATGGCATCCAGCCGCCCCGGCTCATACGACATCGCCGCCATGTAAATCTGCTCATAGGCTTGTGCGGATATCTTTTTCTGAACGGAGCGGACGACCTTTTGTGCCTTCTGCGCATCTGCCTCAACATGGATATAGTCGCAGAACAGCTCCTCCTGCAAAACCGGCTCCAGCATCAGCTTTATATTTCTGTGCCCCAGCTTTCCCGCCCATGCATCGTAGATGCAGGTCATCATCGCTTCAAATGTCTCTTCACAGGTATAGATCGTCATCGCTGCACCCCATAATCATCAAACAGAGACATCTGCCGGAAATTGTCCTGATGGCTTACTTCCCAGTTTTCCTTCTGATTCATTCCGATCAGTTGCCTGGTAATAAACTGCTCCTCCACGGGAATCCGGTACATCATCTTCCCGCTGCAGGTAATAAAATAATGCGCCCTTTTTAAGACTACGCCCATTTTCTTTAAATGGGGAAAATCCACTTTTCCATAGCGCCTCGCCTGTATGATGCGGGCTGCTGATTTCAGTCCTACTCCCGGAACCCTGAGAATCATATCATAGGGGGCGGTGTTCACCTCTATCGGAAACAGCTCCATATGGCGCAGCGCCCAGTCACATTTCGGATCAAGCAGCTCATTGAAATTCGGTCTCTCCGCAGACAACAGCTCATCTGCCTGAAATCCGTAAAAACGCAGAAGCCAGTCTGCCTGATATAGCCTGTGCTCCCGCAGAAGCGGCGCCGGCGTATCAAGCGGGGGCAGTTCACGATCCTCATTCAGCGGGACGTACGCAGAGAAAAAGACCCTCTTTAGATCATAGGATTGATATAAATGCTGGGTAGTCTTCAGCAAATGGTAATCCGTCTCAGGTGTCGCCCCAATAATCATCTGAGTACTCTGTCCCGCCGAGGCAAACGGACGCTTCAGGTCCGCCCTGCGGATATCCGCCGGCAGCTCATACCCCTTTACTTGTCCGCCTCCATCCCCACCCGGTTCTTCCCCGGGGCTTTGCAGAATTTTCCTGTTGTTAAAAATACTGCCCGCCAGGTAACGGCTGCCGCTGCTTCGTTCCATCCTGGCATCCTTGCCCAACGCAAGCCGATGCTGGGCGATCGTATTCGTCATCATGCGCATAGGGCGCAGGATCGCGGCATGGCTCTTATTGGGGGCCAGCTTTTTCAGGCTCTCGCCGGTAGGAAGCTCCAGATTCACACTCATGCGGTCCGCCAGATATCCCGCCCTCGCCAGAAGCTCATCCGGCGCACCGGGGATCGCCTTCACATGGATATAACCGTTGAAACGGTAGACTGTCCTGAGCAGATGCAGCGTCTCGCATATCCGCTCCATAGTATAAGCAGGGCTTTTCTTCACTCCTGAGCTCAAAAACAATCCTTCGATATAATTCCTTTTATAAAACTCTATCGTCAACTGGCAGATCTCCTGCGGCGTAAATTCTGCCCGGACTACATCATTAGACAAACGGTTCATACAATACTTGCAGTTGTAGATACAATGATTGGTCATCAAAATCTTCAACAGCGATATGCAGCGCCCGTCGGACGCAAAGCTGTGGCAGATCCCGCATGCCACAGAATTGCCTAGATATCCCTTTTTCCCTTTCCGGTCCACACCGCTGGACGTACATGCCACATCATACTTTGCCGCGTCTGCCAATATATGAAGCTTTTCCTGCAGAGACAATCCCGTTGTGATCTCCATTATTTCCTCCCGTATACTTTTTTCGAACATTTGTTCTGTTTTTATTTTATCCCTTATCCCTGCAGGTGTCAATAGCTAAATAAAAACCGTTTTCTCTGCATCGACTGCAGCGTATCCAGAATCTCCATCGCCGCCGCTTCCTTGCTCATCAAATCCAACTGCCGGCTTCCCGTTTTTGTAATCAGCGTAATCACATTGGTATCCGTGCCAAACCCGGCTCCTTCCACTTTCACATTATTCGCCGCAATTAAATCCAGATTTTTCTTATCCAGCTTCTCCCTTGCATGCCGTTCCAGATCAGATGTCTCCATCGCAAAGCCGCACAAAAGCTGCCCGCTCCTTTTATGCTGCCCGAGATACTGCAGCGTATCCTCCGTACGTTCCAGCGCAAGCTCAAGCTCCCCTTCCCGCTTCTTTACCTTCTCATCCGCAACCGTCTGCGGGCGGTAATCCGCTACGGCAGCCGCCTTGATAATGATATCCTGTTCTTCACTGCGGCAGGTGACCGCTTCAAACATGTCCCTCGCACTCTTTATGTGCACAACCTCCACAAAGGGCGGCGCCGCCAGGGCAGTCTCCCCTGTCACCAGCGTCACCTGCGCCCCCCGCAGCATCGCCATCCTCGCCAGGGCATATCCCATCTTTCCGGTTGAATGATTGGTAATATAGCGCACCGGATCGATCGCTTCCTGCGTAGGTCCGGCTGTTACTAAAACTTTCTTTCCTTCCATATCCTTTTTGCAGGCAAGCTCACGCAGGACATATTCCAGGATCAGCTTCTCATCGGGAAATTTGCCCTCTCCCGTATCGCCGCACGCCAGCGCGCCAACCTCCGGGTCTATCCGCTTCCATCCGTATTTTTCCAGGCGCTTCAAATTATCCTGCGTGACCGGATTTTGATACATCCGCGTATTCATCGCCGGGGCAATCAGCTTGGGGCAGCCGCATGCCAAAAGCGTTGTCGTCAACATATCATCTGCGATTCCATGCGCCAGCTTTGCACACACATTCGCGGTCGCCGGAGCCACAAGCGCCAGATCTGCCCTTTTTGCCAGCTCCACATGCTCCACCTGGAACCGAAAATTGCGGTCAAAGGTGTCTGTAAGGCACTTATTCCCCGTTAGCGTCTCAAATGTAACCGGCGTGATAAACTGTTTTGCATTCTCTGTCATAATCACATGCACATCTGCGTGCTGCTTCTTCAGCAGGCGAACCAGATATGCCGCTTTGTAGGCTGCAATGCCGCCGGTCACGCCCAGAATCACTGTTTTATCTGTTAGCATAAGCATCCTCTCTTTCTTAGAACTCTGTCGTTTTATATCCTTATCACGATTTTATCATTCCACACAAAAACTGTAAATATTTTATATTGTACG
>CAZAQD010000065.1:0-7813 GCA_964487425.1 uncultured Marvinbryantia sp.
TTTTTATTCAGGGGGAAAGGAAAGAAAAAAGTGAGTTATAAACTAACAGATAACAGTATGGGGGATTACGAAAAAAAATACAATTTACATTGTTGAGATTTTAGAGTCCCTATGCTATAATAACCCCATAGTGGGGATATGAGTGCGCCCACGTCAATTTTTTAACAATATTTAGGGAAGGGAGGTGCCATAATGCATATTATAACGGATGAGAATGGTAATCCATGCGCGCATAGCCATGAAGACGGAAATCATTGCCATCATCATGGGCAGGAAGGCCACTGCCACCAGCACGGTGAAGGGCATTGCCATAATCACAGCGGGGAAGCCGCACCGGCAAACCAGAATGAAGCTTTGCTTAAATATATGTTAGACCATAATACGCATCATGCGTCGGAACTTGACCAGATGGCTGCCAAGCTTGCAGCAGACGGGCAGGAAAAGGCTGCGGAGCAAATCCGTAAAGCGGTAGACGAATTCCAGAAAGGAAACCTTTATCTGGGACTTGCCGTGTCACTTGTAAAAGAGACATAATCAGGAGGAGAATGCTATGTGTCTTTCAACAGTAGTCAATATCAATCAGCCGGACAGCATTGTTTTACAGTATGTCAGCAAGATTGAAGTAAACGGCAATCTCATTACCCTTACAGATGTAATGGGAGAGCAGAAAACCGTGGAAGGCTCCATTGTAAAAGCGGACCTTACCGGCGGAAGAGTAGAAATTAGCTGTTAGGAATACTGGCAGTTAAAAATATAATAAAAAATGGAGGTATTTAACAATGGCAACAGTAAAATTGGCAGAATTGATGAAAGAAAAACAGATCCTTTCTTTCGAACTTTTCCCGCCGAAGACAGAGAAAGGTATGACAAATCTTCCGGGAACGATCGACAAGCTTTGTGAGTTCAAACCGGAGTATATTTCTTGTACTTATGGAGCAGGCGGCGGAAATGTCGGCGCCAACAGAGAAGTTTGTCAGATGATTAAAAATGCGGGCACGATCCCGGTAACACATTTCACAGTTATCAAAAACACAAAAGCAGGCATCAAGGAGCAGCTTGACGCTTATCTTGCAGACGGCGTAGACCATATGCTGGCGCTTCGCGGCGATATCCCCCGCGGAGAGACCACGACATGTGGAGATTTTGATTATGCTACCGATTTGGTATCTTTTGTCCGCAAAGAGTATGGAGATAAGTTTGAAATCGCAGTAGCGGGTTCACCGGAAGGGCATATCGCATGCCGCAGCCTGGAATCAGATGTGGCAGTTCTGAAGCAGAAACAGGACAATGGTGCGGATTATATTATGACTCAGCTTTGCTGGGATATGGAGCAGTTCAAACGCTGGCTGGATATGATCGATAAAGCGGGCGTGACAATGCCGGTAGACGTAGGAATCATGCCGATCCTCGACCAGGCGGCTACGATCAATATGGCACTTTCACGTAACGGCTGCGTTATGGAACGCGAACTGAGCAGAATTATCTCCAAATACTGGATTTTCCCGAATCCGTTTGACAAAGAGCCGTTTGATGACGCACTGGAGCAGAAGAAAGCAGACTTCAAGGAAGCGGGTATTGAATATACAATCAGACAGATTGACCAGTACCGTTCACTTGGCATTCATGGTATCCACCTGTATGCACTGAATAAGTGGCAGGATGTAACGCGCATCATCAATGAATCCGGTATGCGTACCATGGTTTAATACATAAGAATAATATGCTAAAGGAGTGCGAATTATGTCATTTACAATAGCTGTTGCCGGAAAAGGCGGCGTTGGCAAGACTACATTATGCGGTTTGCTGATTCAGTATCTCTGCGAGAAGGGGAAGACTCCCGTTCTGGCGGTGGATGCGGATGCAAATTCGAATCTGAACGAGGTCCTGGGCGTGGAAGTGGATATGACTCTGGGGGATATACGTGAAGAAGTGGCGAAGGCTGAGAACAGTGAAAGGAACCCGATTCCTGCAAGTATGTCCAAAGCGGATTACATGGATTATATGTTTAACCGTTGCCTGATCGAAGACGATGACTTTGATATGCTGGTAATGGGAAGAACACAGGGCAAGGGCTGTTACTGTTTTGTAAATGGCCTGCTGCAGACCCAGCTTCAGAAACTGACGCCTAATTATCCGTATGTTGTAGTGGACAATGAGGCGGGGATGGAGCATATGAGCCGCGGGATTCTGCCGAAGGTGGATATGCTGCTTTTAGTCAGCGACTGTTCGAGACGAGGAGTCCAGGCAGTAGGACGTATTGCTGAACTGGCAAAAGAACTGGAATTAAATCCGAAGACAGTAGGGTTGATTGTAAATCGCGCTCCGAATGGTGAATTGAATGCGGGCACAATGGAGGAAATCGAGAAGCAGGGATTGAATCTGCTGGGTGTAGTCCCCCACAGCACGCAGGTTTACGAATATGATTGCGAAGGAATGCCGACAGTACAGCTTCCGGCTGATTCGCCGGTGAAGCAGGCGCTTCGCAGTATCATTGATCAATTAGAAATTTAATTTAAACCCGATTGAAGGAGGTAACAATGGGTGATTTCAAATTAACAACAGTAGAAGAAATGGAAGCGGCTACCCAACGCCTTCTGGAGACAGGCGAAAAGGTGGGAGCCGATGGATGGCAGTACAGGGTTGCAAAACAGACTCCGCACTGTAAATTTGGTGAGCAGGGTATTTGTTGTAAGATTTGTGCAATGGGACCCTGCCGTATTACTCCGAAGGCTCCGAGAGGAATCTGCGGATGCGATGCGCACGGCATTGCAGCACGTAACTATTTGAAATTTACAGCAGGCGGTTCTGCTACGCACTCCGATCACGGCCGCGAAATCTGTAATACGCTGTACCATGCAAAGCCGGAAGGGCCTTATAAGGTAAAAGATCCTGAGAAGCTGCTGCGCATTGCAAAAGAGTGGGGCGTTGAGACAGAAGGAAAGGATATTTATGATCTGGCACATGAAGTAGCGATTCTTGGACTCAGCGAATATGGTAAAGTATTTGGCACACAGAACTTCCTGAAGAGAGCGCCGAAGCATACGCAGGAGATTTGGGAGAGAGAAGAGATTGCACCGCGTGCGATTGACCGTGAGGTATCCTGCTCCTTGCATATGTCACATATGGGATGTTCCTCTAAGCCGGAAGCTTTGATCCGCCAGTCCTTCCGTTCAGGGCTGTCTGATGGATGGGGCGGTTCTATGGCTGGTACAGAGTTCTCTGATGTTTTGTTCGGTACTCCAAAGCCGATCGATACAGAAGCGAATCTGGGCGTTATGAATGCAGAGAACGTTAATATCGTTGTTCATGGGCATGATCCGTCACTTTCAGAGATGATTTGTGAATATGCGGATGACCCGGAACTGATCGCATATGCAAAAACAAAGGGAGCAAAAGGAATTACGGTATCCGGTGTCTGCTGTACCTCAAACGAAGTGGCAATGCGCCGTGGTATCCCGATGGCAGGAAACTTCCTGCAGCAGGAAAACGTAGTACTGACCGGAGCCTGTGAGGCGATTGTAGTAGACGTGCAGTGTATCTTCCCGGCACTTGGCCCTCTGAGCAAATGCTTTCATACAAAATTTGTGACCACATCTCCGATTGCACAGATGCCGGATTCTGAGTTTATCTGTTTCCATGCGGACACAGCGGCAGAAAACGCGAAAGCAATCGTTAAGATGGCGATTGATAACTTTGAAAACAGAAAACCGGAACTGGTCTATATCCCGGATATGAAGCAGAAGGCAACGGTAGGTTATTCAGTAGAGGCGATTGTCAAGACACTGGATGGCGTTACGAACTCTCAGGTAGACGAGCTGGGTACAACAAAGCCGCTTATCGAGTGCATCACCTCCGGCGTTATCCGTGGAGCGGTTGCAATGGTAGGATGCAACAACCCGAAGATCAGACCGGACTATGCACATATTGAGCTGATGAAAAAGCTGATTGCCAACGATATCGTAGTAGTTGCTTCCGGTTGTTCCGCACAGGCGGCAGCAAAGGCAGGACTGATGGATAAGGCGGCAAAAGACCTCTGCGGCGCAGGCTTAAAGAGAGTATGTGAGTTGGCAGACATTCCGCCGGTACTTCATATGGGTTCCTGCGTGGATATCAGCCGTATGATGATCCTGGTTGCAGAACTGGCAAAAGATTCCGGTTTACATATTTCTCAGCTTCCGGTAGTCGGATGCGCACCGGAGTGGATGTCTGAGAAAGCGGTATCAATTGGTAACTATGTAGTGGCAACCGGTATTGATACATTCCTGGGCGTTGATCCGTATGTAGCGGGATCCGATCAGGTATCAGAGCTGCTGACAAGCGGCGTAAGAGATTGGGTAGAAGCTGCTTATACAGTTGAAAAAGATATTGATAAGCTGGTTGACCTGATGATTGAAAGAATCGAAGAAAAACGAGATGCAATCGGCATCTAAATAGTAAGGATGGTTTGTAATGAAAATAGCAGTAACTGGAAAAGGCGGAGTGGGGAAGACCACTTTCGCCGCCACCCTGGCAAGATTATATGCAGAAGAAGGGAGACCTGTACTGGCGGCTGACGTTGACCCGGATGCAAATCTGGGCTTGGCGCTGGGCTTTTCAGAGGAAGAGCTGGAACAGATTGTTCCGATTACCAAAATGAGGAAACTGATTGAGGAACGTACAGGAGCGAATGCAGATAATACATTTTACCGCATCAATCCTAAGGTGAGCGATATACCGGATGCTTACGGAAAGGTATGCAACGGTGTAAAGCTTCTGGTGCTGGGCACGGTTGATACCGCCGGAAGCGGCTGTGTATGCCCGGAGCATGTGATGCTGAAGCGCATCATCAATAATCTGGTGCTGCACAGGGAAGATGTGGTGATACTGGATATGGAGGCTGGACTTGAGCATCTTGGCAGAGGGACGACAGAGGGTATGGACCAGTTTGTCGTTGTCATTGAGCCGGGGGCGAGGAGCATCCAGACATACGCGAACGTAAAACGCCTGGCACATGAGCTGGGAGTGAAACAGGTGCGTGTGGTTGCCAATAAGGTGAGGGATGAAAAGGATGAGGAATATATCCGTTCCAGGATTCCCGCAGAAGATTTACTGGGATTTGTTCATTACAGTCCGGAAGTGATTGATGCAGACCGCAATGGTTCTTCTCCGTATGATTTTAGCAAAGCTGCCGTGGAAGAAATCAGAGAGATTAAAAATCTGATCGACTGTACAGCAGAACGATAAGCTATTCATCATAAAAAAATTAAGAAAAGAGGCGAAGAAAAAATGAGTGATACAGGATTACCGGGATTGGAAGTCAATGATATTATCCGTGCACTGGATGGAGTATGCAATTCGCAGGTGGACATAGCCGGTTCTACAAAACCGCTGCTGGAATGCGTAACTTCAGGGGTGATTCGTGGAGCGGCCGTCATGTTGGGATGCGATGATTCCACGGTAAGGGACACAGAAGAGTATGTCAACTTAATGAAGAAACTGCTGAAGAACGATATTGTCCTGCTGGCGATCGGTTATCCGGTGAAAGTAGCGCAGAATGCCGGCTTGTTAGCGCCTGAAGCAAAGGATTTGTGCGGAGCGGGGCTGAAAAGGGTTTGTGAGCTGGCAGAGATTCCGCCGGTTCTGCCGCTGGGAGGATTGGAAAATATCAATAGCGTAATAACGGTAGCACAGGCTCTTTCCGGTGATTCCGGGCTGGCTGTTTCTGCATTGCCGGTGGTCGGATGTGATGCGGCGGCTGTTTCAGCGCAGGCTGTGGAGCTTGGAAATGCGTTCACCGGGCTTGGCGTGGATACGTTTATTGGCATTATGCCGTATGAGGGATCATTGGAAGATGTGATTGCATCCAGCGGACTGAAGGACGGGGCAGAAGCAAAGCATACCGTTTCGTCTGATTTGGAAGAATTGGGAGAAGCGATCCTTGCGGACATTGAGAAAAAGCGTGCATCTATTGCGATTTAGAGAAAAGTAAATGAACTGAATGGAGGTATAATTGTGACATTATTTGATGTTGTATTTAGTGGAAACGATACAGTATACGGACTGACCGAGGGCGCTATTGATGCAGCAATTGCACAGCATGGTGCAGACAAACCGGTTGCTTTTCCGGACACTGCATACAGCCTGCCATGTTACTATGGTGTAACCGGCACAAAGATTGCCAACCTGGGCGATCTGAAAAATGCTCTTGGTGTTGTAAAATCATTGATGACAAGACAGAAACGCCTGAACGATGTTTTTATGTCCGGCGTGGCTACAGCTCTCTGTGCAGAGTTTATTGAAGTGTTAAAATATATGGATGGTGCAACACCGTATGAGGCTCCGTGCTACGGACATTTGGGTGATGCGATTATCCGTGAGCTGGGCGTTCCGCTCGTAACGGGTGACATTCCCGGTGTTGCTGTTATTCTCGGGGAAGCTCCTACCGCACAGGAAGGCGTGGACCTGGTTAAGAGCTATCAGGCACAGGGTATTCTGGTCACATTGGTTGGCGGAATCATCGACCAGTGTGAAGAGCTTGGCTATAAGACAGGCGCAAATGTACGTGTGATCCCGCTGGGAAAAGACGTTACGTCTGTTATCCATGTAGTATCCGTAGCAGTAAGAGCGGCATTGATCTTTGGTAATATCCAGGGCGGAGATGCGGCAGGACTGATGGAATACACATTCAAGCGTGTACCGGCATTTGTAAATGCGCTCGGTTCTCTTGATCCGGTTGTTGTTGCCTGCGGCGCAGGTGCAATTGCACTTGGATTCCCGGTAGTGACAAATGACGTTGCAACTGCTGAAGCAGTAAATATTAAGGTTCCGAAGAGCCTGATCGTACAGCCGGATGTAGCAAAATTCAACGCTACTTCTCTGGAAGCGCGTGATATCAAGATTAAGATTACCAATATTGATATTCCGGTTGCATTTGCATCCGCTTTCGAGGGCGAGATTATCCGCCGCGGCGATATGCAGGTAGAGTTTGACGGTTCCCGTGTAGACTGCTTCGAGCTGGTTCTGACCAAAGACGCTACAGAAATAGAAGACCATAAGATTGAAATAATCGGACCGGATATCGATGAGATGCCGGTAGGAAGCAAGCAGAGCATTGCTTATGTAGTAGAAGTGGCTGGTAAGAGTATGCAGTCTGACTTCGAGCCGGTATTTGAGAGAAAGTTCCATTCTTACCTGAACTGTGTAGAGGGTATGATGCATACCGGACAGCGTGACATGATCCGTATCCGTATCAGCAAGGATACGTTCAATGCCGGATTCCGTGCAAAACATATCGGTGAAGTGCTTTACGCAAAAGTAAAGAGTGAGTTTGCAGCCGTAGTAGATAAGTGCCAGGTTAAGATCTACACAGATCCGGCACAGTGTACAGAGTTAAGGCATAGCCTTGCTACGCCGTTGTTTGATAAGCGTGACGAGAGACTTCTGACTCTGACAGACGAAGGCGTGGATGTATATTATAGCTGTATCATGTGCCAGGCATTCTCCCCGTCCCACGTATGTGTGGTTACACCGGAGAGACTTGGACTTTGCGGCGCTGTTTCATGGCTGGATGCGAAGGCTACCAATGAGCTTGACCCGCAGGGGCCGTGCCAGGTAATCACAAAGGAAAGACCGATCGATGAGAGGATCGGTGAATATGAGGATGTAAACGAGGCAGTCCGTAAATTCTCCCAGGGCGCACTGGATGACGTATCCCTGTATTCCATTATTGAGAAGCCGATGACATCCTGCGGATGCTTCGAGTGTATCTGTGGTATCGAACCGCTTTCCAACGGCGTATGTATCGCGAACCGTGAGTATGCGGGAATGACTCCGA
>CAZAQD010000066.1:0-7767 GCA_964487425.1 uncultured Marvinbryantia sp.
ATACGCCGGTATCGGTGCGTCTCTTGTGGCACGAATCAAGAACACGAAAACACCGTTCAGTATTGATTTTGGTGTAGGCGATGTCATTGTCCCGAAACAGGAAAAGCGAAAAATTCCTACTCAGCTTGAGGATTTTACTGCGCCAACGGTAAATACCTATTCTCTCGAAACAACGATTGCTGAAAAACTTGACGCTATCCTCAGCCTTATGGAATTTTCCAGCAGAATGAAAGACTACTACGACATCTATTATCTCGCAAACAAGTTTAACTTTGACGGAGCAACGCTTACGGAAGCGTTGAGAAAAACATTTGAAAACCGTGGGCACGCCTTTACAGTAGAGCAGTTTGAGCAAGTTATGGCTTTTGATGACGATGAAGCAATGCAAAAGAAATGGAAAGCTTTTGTCCGTAAAATTGATACTAAAACGGATGATTACGGTACTGTTCTGAGAACGATAAAAACTTTTCTTATGAAGCCTTTTACGGCGGCAATTGAAAGTAAAGAATTTGCTAAACAATGGTCGGCACAAAACACAGAGTGGATGTAAAGGAGAAAGAAAAATGGAATGTAAAGATATATTAAATCTTAACTCTCAAAATAAAACGAGTGGGAAAATCAAGAAAATTACTATCAAAGGGACGAATGCATCCGGTCAATTTGAAGTTGATTCTGAGCTGATGAAAATGAAACACTATTTATCAGTCACAGCCGAAGCCATAACCAACGAAGTGAACAGCTCGGATTTCTTCGTTAAAGCGCAAGAATTCATAGAAGAAACGAGGAATAAAACATGAACAGTATAATTTTTGTTCCAATTAGGGATTATTTTATCTCAAGAAAAAGTGTATTTATAAAATTCCTTGTTCCAATGCTCATTGCTCTAGCCGCATTATTATTTGCTATATTCTTTAATATCGGAAGCGCAGAAAAAGTTATATTGACTTTTTCTGAATTTATAGATCTGCCCTCTGCAATCAGCTTGTGTCTCAGATTGTTTAGGCTATTGATGATAAGTCTGCGTTCATATTCGTCAAGCGCTATGTAGTATTTTGGATTACGCATATCTCTTAATCTCCTTCACCTACATTGTAGCAAAGAGGATTCTTCTTTGCGAATGTGCGATTTGAATTTCTGCATAAAGAAAGTCAGCGTGGAAAGCATTTCTGACTTTCACGCTGGCTTTTGCCTTTGCAACGCCCATAAAGTTGATATTTGATTGTTGTTTTCAAATTCCTTCCTTATGTGGCGTTAGCATTGGGGGGCTCCTTTTTTCGCGGGCAGATATCTGCCCGCATTTTCGCTTTGCGGCATAAAAGGGGCATGTGCGCGGCGGCATAGCGCATAGGCTATAAGAAAGAAAAGAAAACGGTGGGACCGATATGAATATTCTCTGGGGTGGAATGATTCTTGTGGGAATCGTGTACGGAGCCTTTCACGGGACGATGCAGGAGGTGACAGACGCGGCGCTGTCTTCCTCGAAGGAGGCGGTTACGCTGTGTATAACAATGGCAGGAGTCATGGCGCTTTGGGCGGGGCTGATGGAGATCGCAAAGGAAAGCGGGATTGTTGACGGGCTGACAAGGCGCTTGCAGCCGTTCATCCGTTTTATGTTCCCGGGAATCCCGAAGGGGCATCCGGCACAGGAGCATATTTCGGTGAATATCATTGCCAATATTCTGGGGCTGGGCTGGGCGGCGACGCCGGCGGGCTTGAAGGCGATGGAGGCGCTGGCAGAGCTGGAGGAGGAGCGGAGAGGCGAAACAAAAGCAAGCATGAATATAAAAAGAAGCGCTGGAGATGTACCCCCGAAGAAAAAGCATTGTTTGCGTAACCCCGGTTCGGCTCCGGCATCGCCCCAGGGCGTTGCCGGGAATGAGATGTGTACATTTTTGATTTTGAATATCTCGTCATTACAGTTGATCCCGGTGAATGTGATCGCCTACCGGAGCCAGTACGGGAGCGTGAATCCCACGGCGATTGTGGGGCCTGGGATCGTGGCGACGGCGGTGAGTACGGCGGTGGCGGTTATTTTTTGTAAGGTGATGGATAGGAAACGGAGAGCGTGAGGCTTCCGTTTTTGAGCTATTAACAGAGAAATGAAATAAATCTGCCGCGGCAATAAAACGATCGTGCCCAGAGGGAATAGGGACGTCCGCGACAGCGTGGAGATTGAATTATGGCTTGCTATTAAAAGATTTTAGAATATAATAGAGGTTGCAGGTACATACTACAGATCATGCATCGAAGTTGGAAGAAAGGTGGAGAGGATGATGATTATAAATGGCACGGCAGAAAACTTTAAGGAAGAAGTACTGGAGGCACAGGGAACCGTTTTGGTAGATTTTTGGGCGGCATGGTGCGGACCCTGCAAAATGGTGGCGCCGATCCTGGAAGAAATCGCGGCGGAGCGCGCAGATATCAAGATTGTAAAAGTAAATGTGGACGAGCAGATGGATCTGGCTATGCAATATAGGGTGACGGCAATCCCGTCTTTGATGGTGTATAAAAACGGGGAAAAAACGGCGGCATCCGTAGGGGCGCAGTCAAAAGAAGAGCTGTTGGCGCTGCTGGGATAGTTCACGCAGTAAATATAAAAAACAGGAGAAAACGATGGGTTTTTACAGCAGACAGAAAAAAATTGCCGTAATTAATGATATGTCCGGGTTTGGGCGGTGCTCCCTTACGGTGTCGCTTCCGGTTATTTCCAAGCTGAAGGTGCAGTGCTGTCCGCTGCCGACCTCTATTTTTTCAAACCATACGGCATATCCGCATTTCTTTTTCGATGATTTTACGGAAAAGATGCCGGAGTATATCAGGAACTGGGAGCTGCTGGGGTTGGATTTTGACGGGATTTATTCCGGGTTTCTCGGCTCACGGCAGCAGATTGCGATCGTCATTGATTTTATCGGAAGATTCCGGCGGGAGGATACGCTGGTGCTGGTGGATCCGGTGATGGGCGATCATGGCGTGCTTTATTCCACTTATACCGGGGAGATGTGCCGGGAGATGAAAAGGCTGGTCTGCTATGCGGACATCCTGACGCCAAACCTGACGGAAGCCTGTATCCTGACGGACACGCCGTACAAAGAAACATGGCGGAAACAGGAAATCATAAAGCTCGCAGGGCAGCTTCAGGAGCAGGGACCGGAGAAGGTTGTGATTACGGGAATCGTGCAGGGCGGGTATATCGCTAATTTTGTCTGTGAAAAAGGCAAGGAGGGGCATTTTCTGAGAACGGTTAAGGTAGATACCCAGCGCTGCGGCACAGGCGACCTTTTTGCGTCCATCGTGGCGGCAGATGCAGTGAACGGGGTCGATTTTTTGGTATCAGTGAAAAAGGCTTCCCATTTTGTGAAGCGCTGTATCCGGAAGTCGATTGAGCTGGAGATTCCGCTGACGGACGGCGTGGCGTTTGAGGAAGTGCTTGATTCGTTGAAGTAGCAGTTTACAGGAGGAAAGGATGAAAACAAGATGCGTCTGATGCATTTATCGGACCTTCACCTGGGCAAGCGGGTGAATGAGATGTCCATGCTGGAGGATCAGGAATATATTCTGCGGGAAATCCTGCAAATCGCAGTGCGGGAAAAGATTGACGGAATGCTGATAGCCGGGGACGTCTATGATAAATCAGTTCCGCCGGCGGAAGCGGTGCAGCTGCTGGACTGGTTTCTCACGGAGACGGTGCGGTGCGGGATCGATGTGTATTTAATCAGCGGCAACCACGATTCGGCGGAGCGGCTTTCCTTTGGCAGCAGGCTTCTGCGGCGTATGGGCGGAGAGGCGGAGCGGGAAAAGGCGCCGGGGATCTATCTTGCGCCTGTGTTTGACGGCACAATCGAGCCGGTCCGTGCCGAGGATGAGTATGGCGCATTGTATATCTGGCAGGTGCCGTTTCTGAAACCGGCTGTGGTGCGGCGTTTTTTCCCGGAACGGCAGATAGAAACCTACGATGACGCATTCCGGGCGGTGATAGAAAGCCTGAAGATCGATCGATCGGTGAGGAATATCCTGGTTGCCCATCAGTTTGTGACGGGGGCAAGCCGCTGTGAGTCGGAGGAGGTTTGCGTGGGCGGAATCGATCATGTGGACGCCGCCATCATGGAGGATTTTGATTATGTGGCATTGGGGCATATTCACGGTCCGCAGAAGATCGGGCGGGAAACGATACGCTATTGCGGAACGCCTCTGAAATACTCCTTTTCAGAAGCGGCGCATGTAAAATCGGCAACCATTGCAGATCTGGGAGAAAAAGGAGAGATACAGATATCCGCGATACCGCTGGTTCCGCTGCGCGATATGAGGGAAATACGCGGAAGCTATGAGGAAGTGACGCTGCGGGAAAATTATCAGAATACGAATACGTTTGATTATCTGCATATCACGCTCACCGATGAGGAGGATATCCCAAATGCGATGGAGCGGCTGCGGGCAGTCTATCCGAATCTGATGCGCCTGGATTATGATAACCGCAGAACCAGAGAAAACCAGTCGGTAGAAGGTGCCGGGAGCGGGGAGAAGAAGACGCCCCTGCAGTATTTTGAGGATTTTTACCGGATACAGAATAACCAGGAAATGAAGGAAGAACAGCGGGCTTTTTTGCGGGAGCTGATAGAGAAAGTGTGGGAATAAAATGAGACCTGTGAGGCTGACACTCTCCGCCTTCGGACCGTATGCGGGGCGGACGGAAATTGATTTTGACAAGCTTGGAGAGCGGGGATTATATCTGATTACCGGCGATACCGGAGCGGGGAAGACGACGATATTCGACGCCATTACCTTTGCCCTTTACGGGGAGGCAAGCGGGAGCTTCCGGGAGGCTTCCATGCTGCGCAGCAAATATGCCGCCGCCTCCGTACCGACCTACGTGGAGCTGGAGTTTGCATATGGAGGGAAGAGATACCTGCTCAGGCGCAACCCGGAGTACCTGCGCCCCAAAGACAGGGGAGAGGGCGTTACCGTCCAGAAGGCGGACGCCGCACTTACCTGCCCGGACGGGCATGTTGTGACGAAAGTGAAAGATGTCACAAATGCGGTTGTAGAACTGATCGGACTGGACCGCGGGCAGTTTACGCAGATCGCGATGATCGCCCAGGGAGATTTTCAGCGCCTTTTGATGGCGAAGACGGAGGAGCGCAGCCGCATTTTCCGGGAGATTTTTCATACAAAGGCTTACCAGATATTGCAGGAAAAGCTAAAAGGGGAAGCGGCGGCAGTGCGGATGGAATATGAAGATATCCAAAAGAGCATGTGCCAGTATATTGCCGGAATCCTCTGCGACGAGGGACATCCCTGCGCGGCGCTGGTTAAGAAGGCGCAGGAAGACAAAACGGCGGGGGATCCGCAGGAGGTCCTTCAGGCGGTGCGGGAGATGCTTCTGGAGGATGAAAAAGCGATGCGCGGCATTGCGCAGCAGCTCAGGGAGAAGGATGAGGAGCTTGAAAAAATTCAGCAGATGCTTGGCAGGATCGCGGCGGTAAAAAAAGCGTCGGAGGATATGAAAAGAGCACAGGGGATTGTGGAAACGCAGGAGGAAAGGCTCCCCCGCCTGCAGGCAGCTTACGAAAAGGAGGCGGCAAATGCCGGGCTTCGCGAGAAGCTGGCGGTAGAGATTGAGCAGGACAGAAAAGCGCTGGAGGCAGCGGAAAGCGCCGGAAAGCAAAAGAGGGAGCTGGAAGCGCAGCTTATAAAAGCGCAGGCAGAGTACCGGAAGGCATCCGGGGAAACGGAGAAGCTTTATCAGCGCTGTCGGCAGATGGAGAAAAGCTACCTGGATGCGCAGGCGGGGATTCTGGCAAAGGGGCTGACGGAGGGCGAAGCCTGCCCGGTCTGCGGGTCCATCCATCATCCTGCACCGGCGGCGCTGGCAGAAGGCGCCCCCTCAGAAGCAGAGTGGAAGAGAGAAAAACAGGCGCTGGAACGCGCGCAGGAAAATGCAGCGGCGCTCAGCAGCCGCGCCAGTGTAATAAAGGCGAGAGCCGAAGCAGCGGCGGAGGTATTAAAAGAGTACCAAAGCCCGGATATGTCCCGGGAGAAGCTTGCGGAAAAAAGAAGAAAGAAGCAGCAGATGGAGCGGGACTATGAGGAAACCCGGCGGGACTATGAGAGCTGCAGAAGGCTTCTGGAACAAAACCGGCTTTTGCTTGGCACGCTGCAAAAGCAGCAGGAGCAGCTTGACAGAGAATGCACTGCCAACGAGGCGGGGAACCCGGAGCTCATAGAACAGAGGCAGAAGGAAAAGCGGCAGGAGCTTTTGGCAGGCAAGGCGCAGCTGCAAAGGAAAAGAGATATCATCCGCCACCGGCAGCAGACAAACCGGAAGGCATTGGAGGAGATAGAGAAAAGGCAGGAGCAGCGAAAGAAGACGGAGGCGCGTTATCAGTGGCTAAGGGCGCTGTCCGATACGGCAAATGCCAATATCAGGGGAAAGGACCGGGTGACCTTAGAGACTTATATTCAGATGACATATTTTGACCGTATCCTCTCCCGGGCGAATACCAGGCTCATGGTGATGAGCGCCGGACAGTACGAGCTGAAGCGCAAAGAGGAGGCGGAAAAGAAAAACAGCCAGAGCGGGCTTGAGCTGGATGTCATCGACCATTATAACGGAACGACAAGAAGCGTAAAGACGCTGTCCGGCGGAGAATCCTTTAAGGCATCGCTGTCGCTGGCGCTGGGGCTTTCGGACGAAATACAATGCCAGGCGGGAGGAATACGCCTGGATACCATGTTTGTGGATGAAGGCTTTGGCTCTCTGGATGAAGAGTCGTTAAACCAGGCGATGCGCGCGCTGCAGGATCTGGCAGAGAGCAACCGCCTTGTCGGCATCATTTCCCATGTGGGAGAGCTAAAGGAAAAAATCGACAGGCAGATCGTGGTGAAAAAGGAAAGAAGCGGTGGAAGCCGGGCGGAGATTGTGATATGCTAAAAGCAATGGCGTAATATACATCCCGAAAACGGAAAGCCTGTTGTCGGGGAACGCGGGGAAAAGGAGAAGATTCATGGCAAAACTATATTTCAGGCACGGGGCAATGGGAAGCTCCAAGACAGCGAATGCCCTCATGGTGGCGTATAATTATTACGAGAGGGGAAAACAGGCGCTGCTGGTAAAGCCCAGACTGGATACCAGGGACGAAGGCGTTATCAGAAGCCGGATGGGGCTTGAGCAGAAATGTATTTACGTGGAAGATATGATTCAGATGACAGATGAGGAAATCGGAAAATATGATTGTGTGATCGTTGACGAAGCACAGTTCTGCAAAAAATCAGATATTGAATTTTTCGTGCATATCGTAGATGATCTGGAGCTGCCGGTGATCTGCTATGGACTGCGCACAGACTTTCGGCGGGAGCTGTTCGAGGGAAGCATGTGGCTGCTGGCATGGGCGGATGTGATCGAAGAATTAAAGACCGTGTGCTGGTGCGGACAGGGAGCGAGCTGCAACACACGCTTTAACGGGGACGGGCAGATTATCCGTACCGGCGCGCAGGTGGTGGTGGGCGGCAACGACAGTTACACCGCGTTGTGCCGCAGGCATTATAAAGAAGGGAATCTGGGTCCGAAAAGAAGAAGTTAAAATGAGTGAGCCTCAGCGGAAGACGAAAAAGGTCAACGCTGGTAATTTACATATAATAAGAGAATATTGAAACAAAAAAAGAAAAAATACCGGCAATAAGTTGACAAAAGAAAAGGTATATGCTATACTCAAAACACATTTCAAAGAATTCTGGCGTCTCGCCATAGATTCCAAAGGAATAATACAACAG
>CAZAQD010000067.1:0-7554 GCA_964487425.1 uncultured Marvinbryantia sp.
ACAGACAAAATTCGTCCGGTTTCCCGGACGAATCCTCAAATTTCAGTTCAGTTTTTTAACCGATTCTCCCTCTTCCACCTTGCCTTTTATGACCGCCCTGCCAATAATTGTCGTCTTTGGCTTTTCAATCAGGTCGATCAGTCCGATTGCAGCCGTAGCGCCGATCTTACCGGTATCCTGCGCCAGCGTCGTCAGCTTGGGCAGCATCGCCTTTGCCAGGCTGATCCCATCATATCCGGCAACGGAAATATCCTCCGGGATTCTCAGCCCCATCTCTCGTATCATGCCGATTCCGCCCATAGCCGCGAAATCATCAGGATATATAATACAAGTAGGCGGTTCCTTCAAGGACAGCAGTTCCTTTGTAAACTGCGCCGCCGTCGCCGTGTCACGGTAAATTCCCGGCTTGATATACTCATCGGGAATTGTCACGCCGAAATCATCAAGTGTTTTACAGAAACTTCCCAGGCGGCTCTTGGTAACGGACGAATCCGCTCCGTGAATATAGGCAATCTTCGTGTGTCCCATATGATAGATATAGGTCACCAGGTCTTTCATGCCCTGCACGTTGTCCGAGACAACCGCCATCTTCCCTTCAAAGGTGTAGTCCACTGTCACAACCGGAATCTCGCTGTTCACCAGTTCCTCCACTTCCTTATCATGGAAATCAATACATGCCATTACTACTCCGTCCACCCCTCTGTACCTGCAGTGCTCCAGATACGTAGTAGACCGGTTGCCGACTTTACGGTTAATGAATACAAGATCATATCCTTTTGCTTCAGTTGTAACTTTGAAGGCATCCAGTACATTGGAAAAGAAGTCATGTGTCAATCCGCTTCCCGCTTCATCCACAAACAGTACACCGATACAATTACTGCGCCTTGTACGAAGTGCCCTCGCTGATGCATTCGGAAAATATCCCATTTCATCCGCGGCTTTTCTAATCATCCTCTTTGTCTCGTCACTGATGTCACTCTGATTATTTAATGCCTTGCTGACCGTTGCTATCGACACTCCGCACTTTTGTGAAATGTCTTTTAAGGATACCATTTTCCCTCACCCCTCAGCAATAATTTCTGCACTTTACTTAATCGTTTCAGTAATTTTATTATCGTTGTATATACCCTACTTGTCAACATGAATTTTCGATTCTTTTCGTCATTTCGTCTATTTTACCGATAATACAAAAGTTTTTTTGTGCATTTTTACGCCTTCTCTTTCCATTTTTTCTTGTTGCTTTTCTTTTTGGATTATAATATACTATTAAAAAAATATTTTTTATTATTTATACTACTACTTAAACGTTTTCAGTGCCCGTGCTGAAACAATACAAACAATGGAGGTTCCTATGAAATTCGGATTTTTTGATGACGCGCACAAAGAGTACGTAATCACGACGCCCAAGACCCCGTTGCCCTGGATCAATTATCTTGGCAGCAACGATTTTTTTTCCTTAGTATCAAACACCTGCGGCGGTTACAGCTTCTATAAGGATGCAAAGCTGCTGCGTATCACCAGGTACCGTTATAACGATATCCCGGCTGATACCAATGGTAAATATTACTTTATCAAAGACGGTGACAGCATCTGGAATCCCGGTTGGCAGCCTGCCAAAACGGAACTTGATTCTTATGAATGCCGCCACGGCATGGGATATTCTTCTTTTGCTTCCTCAAAGGACGGATTGGAAGCATCCCTGCTTGCATTTGTTCCCGTCAGCGATACCTGCGAAGTAAACCGTCTTGTGCTGAAGAACGATTCGGACCGCGTAAAAGAAATTTCCGTATTTTCTTACATAGAATTCTGCCTGTGGAACGCAATGGATGATATGACGAACTTCCAGCGTAATTTAAGTACCGGCGAGGTGGAAGTGATCGGCTCGGACATTTACCATAAAACAGAGTATCGTGAACGCCGCAACCATTATGCTGTCTTCTCCGTAAATACAGAGGTGGACGGTTTTGATACGGACAGGGATACCTTCCTGGGCGCTTACGGCACTCCTGCTGCCCCTGCTGTTGTCAAAGCTGGAAAAGCCGGCAATTCGATCGCAAGCGGCTGGTCACCGATCGGCTCTCATCAGATTAATGTGACGCTGCAGCCGGGTGAATCCAAATCCTACATTTTTGTATTGGGATACGTTGAAAATCCTGTCTCCCAAAAATGGGAAGCTCCGAATGTAATCAATAAAAAACCTGCCCTTGCCCTGCTTGACAAATTCAAAACAGACGAACAGGTAGACAAGGCGCTTGACGAACTGGAAGCACACTGGAATATGCTGCTTTCCAAGTACACAATAGAATCCTCCGACGAAAAGCTGAACCGCATGGTGAACATCTGGCATCAGTATCAGTGTATGGTCACCTTCAATATGTCGCGTTCCGCTTCCTATTACGAATCCGGTACCGGCCGCGGTATGGGCTTCCGTGATTCCTGCCAGGATCTTCTGGGATTTGTACATCTCATTCCTGAACGCGCAAGGGAGCGAATCATTGATATCGCTTCTACCCAGTTTGAAGACGGAAGCGCTTATCATCAGTATCAACCGCTCACCAAGAAGGGGAATTCGGATATCGGAAGCGGTTTCAACGATGACCCGTTGTGGCTGATTGCCGGGACAGGCGCATATATCCGCGAAACCGGGGATCTGAGTATTCTTGATGAAATGGTTCCTTTTGACAACGATGCGAGCAAGGCACAGACACTCTTTGAGCATCTGAACCGCTCCTTCAATTATATTGTTACCCACAAAGGCCCGCACAACCTGCCTCTGATCGGGCGTGCGGACTGGAACGACTGCCTGAACTTAAACTGCTTCTCTGAAGAGCCGGGCGAATCTTTCCAGACCTTTGGCCCCAGCGAGGGCCCGATAGCAGAATCCGTATTCATTGCCGGCATGTTTGTTAAATATGGCAGGGAATTTGCTACGATCTGCGAGCTGTTGGGCAAAGAGGATAAGAAAGAAGCGGCGTTAAAAGAAGTAGCGGAAATGGAAAAAGCAGTTCTTAGCGCAGGCTGGGACGGCGAGTGGTTTATCCGTGCTTATGACGCAAACGGCGAGAAGGTCGGTTCCAGTGAATGCGAAGAGGGTAAGATTTTTATCGAGCCTCAGGGCTTCTGTGTCATCGCAGAGATCGGCAAGGAAACCGGTGAAGCCGAGAAAGCTCTGGACTCCGTCAAAAAATATCTGGACACCAAATATGGCATTATGCTGCTGCAGCCGGCTTACACACACTACTATGTAAATCTTGGCGAGATTTCTTCTTACCCGCCCGGATATAAAGAAAACGCCGGCATCTTCTGCCACAACAATCCGTGGATTTCGATTGCAGAAACGGTAATCGGCAGAGGGAACAGGGCATTTCAGGTTTATTCCAGAACCTGCCCGGCATATATCGAAGAAATCAGCGATATCCACCGCACGGAACCGTATGTGTACTCCCAGATGATCGCCGGAGCGGATGCGGTACGCCACGGCGAAGCCAAGAACAGTTGGCTGACCGGAACCGCCGCATGGACCTTTGTGAATGTATCTCAGTACATTCTGGGTATCCAGCCGGATTATGCCGGATTGAAAGTAGATCCGTGCATCCCTTCAGACCTTGATGGCTTTAAGGTTACACGCGAATACCGCGGGGCAACCTATCATATTGATGTCCAGAATCCAAACCACGTGGAAAAAGGCATTCTTTCCATGTCGGTTAACGGGCAGCCCACAGAGGGTAATATTATTGTTGGTACTCCGGGTACGAAAGAGTATCATGTTACGGTTGTAATGGGTTAAACAAATGATTTAAAAGGCTGCGCGCTTTGAATAAATTCAAAGTGCACAGCCTTTATTAGACAACAAACAAACCAAAGGAGAATGTCTATGAAAAAGCCTGTTCTTTATCGCAAACGTCTCATCCCTATGGAATGCATTCTTCTGGAAAAGGATCATGTCCTTTGCCGCGAAGAAAATTATCTGATTACCAAATGGGAAACCATCCGCCCAAAAAAATCGTTAAGTCACGGCTTTTCCGCCTTTTTCTGGGACAAAGGCGTGAAGGTGAGCAAATTCTACGATCACAGCCATAAGCTGATCTGCTGGTACTGCGATATTATCACATATGAATACGACGCCATTACAGATACCTATGTTACGATCGATCTGCTTGCCGATGTACTCGTTTACCCGGACGGAACCGTAAAGGTCGTGGACCTCGACGAGCTTGCAGATGCCCTGGAGAAAAAGCTTATCACACAGGAAATGCTGCTTACCGTACTGCGACAGTTGGACCGCCTGCTGCAGATTATTTACAGCAACCGCTTCGGCGAGCTGCAAAAATATATCAACGACGCCGAAATGTGCGCAAATACTTAAAGCGCAAGCTCTATACTGCGGCCTGTCCGGTGATACTGGCGTATTTTTACACCCGCTGCCGCCAGCATTCTTTTGGATGCAAGCGTCGATGTCGTGCTGCCATATTTATCACTGTCATACACGACGCAGCGGATTCCTGCCTGAATGATTGCTTTTGCGCATTCATTACACGGAAACAGTGTCACATACAGGGTCGCCCCATCCAGGCTGCCCCCGCGGTAATTCAGTATCGCATTCAACTCGCTGTGCGTACTGTAAAGATACTTGCTGTCCAGCCCCTGTGCTTCGCGGGACCACGAAAACTCATCGTCCGAACAGCCGATGGGAAAGCCATTATATCCCATCGACAAAATTTTGTTGTCCGAACTGACGATGCAGGCGCCCACCTGCGTATTCGGATCCTTTGAGCGCATACCCGAAAGAATCGCTACTCCCATGAAATATTCATCCCAGGAAATATAGTTTTCGCGCTTGTTCATCGCATTTCCTCCTATTTCGTACCAAAGATACGGTCGCCCGCATCACCCAGCCCGGGTACGATATATCCGTGGTCATTGAGCTTCTCATCCTTCGCCCCAATATAGATGTCCACGTCTGGATGCGCCGTATACATCGCCTCAATTCCCTCCGGTGCTGCAATAATACACATAAAATGAATATTTCTTACTCCCTTTTCTTTCAGCATCTGAATCGCTGCCACTGCGGAACCACCGGTTGCCAGCATCGGATCCACCACAAACACCTCGCGCTCTGAGCAGTCCGCCGGAAGCTTGCAGTAATATTCCACCGGTTTTAATGTCTCCGGATCACGGTAAAGCCCAATATGGCCGACTTTCGCCGCCGGGATCATATTCAGCATCCCCTCTACCATACCAAGACCCGCCCTCAAAATAGGCACCACTGCCAGTTTTTTACCCTGAAGCTCCTTTGCGATCGTCTTGCAGATCGGGGTTTCGATCTCCACTTCCTGAAGCTTTAATTCCCGTGTCGCTTCATAGCACATCAGCATTGCGATTTCACTAATCATATGGCGGAAATCCCTGGAGCCGGTCTCCGCCCTGCGGATAATCCCAATCTTATGCTGAATCAGCGGGTGATCCATTACAATAACCTTTGACATCTCATGTTCCTCCTTTGTCTCACTGTTCTATTAATGAAATTCTTTTCTTATGTCTCTCTGCATTGGAGAACGGTGTATCCAGAAATGTATCTACGATTTTGATTGCCAGCCCGGCGCCTACTACCCTGCCGCCCAGCGCCAGAATATTCGCATCGTTATGCTGCCTCGTCGCTTCCGCTGTGAAGCAGTCCGTACAAAGCGCTGCCCGGATCCCCTTTACCTTGTTTGCCGCGATGGAGATGCCGATTCCGGTTCCGCAGATGAGAATTCCTTTCTCACATTCTCCGCTGATGATCGCATCTGTCACCTTCCGCGCGTAAACCGGATAATCGACCGCCTGCGTACTGTCGCATCCAAAATCCTTGTACTGAATCCCTCTCTTCTGCAGATGATCCAGAATTTCTTTCTTTAATTCATACCCTCCATGATCACATCCTACTGCTAACATGCTGCTTCTTCCTCCTTTATCACACTTACCGCTTTTTCAATCTCCGACATCAAAATATCAAAACACTGCCTGTACTCCGGCAAATTCCCGCCAATTGGGTCAACAATGTCGCCATTTCCGCTCCCGTTATATTCCGTCAGCGTATACAAATTCACCGTTTCCTGCGGATACAGCTCCAGAAGCTTTTCTTTTTGTATGCCAGACATTGTCAGGATCAGCGTCCTCTCATCAAAGTCATCCTTTGTAAACTGCACCGCTTCATGCTCTTTCATGCTCATCCCATGCTCTTCCAGTATGGCTTCCGCCTTAGGATTGATTGGTTCCGGGAAAAGTACAATCATTCCCTTAGAATCAATCAGCACGTCCTCCAATATCACTTTCGGCTGCATAATCGCCTCCGCCATCGGCCCTCTGCTCGTATCACTGTGGCTCACAAAGAGTACTTTATCGTATTTCTTCATAACTTGCCCTCTACACCTTAATGATTTGATGTCCGGCAGCCTTCACCAGCCGGTTCATGATTGCCTGTCCCAAAACAGGCGTCTCAAACGATTCCGAGAAAATCCTGCTCACATCCTGTTCGTCGAACTCTCTCAATACCCCATATAAATGCCTGGAAATACTCAGCTCATCACTTCGGCTCCCCATCGACTTTACGATACCGCCCGCATACCGGTGCCTTGTTTCATCTGAAGCAATCACCCCCGGCTTTCTCCCCTGCGCCAGTTCTTTTTCAACCTCTTTGTTGATATAGGAAATCACGTGCTCTCGGCTTCCCTCCACAATTACCATATCCGCCTTCGGCGCATAATGCTTATACCGCATTCCCGGCGCCTTAGGGCGTGCCCGGCAGTCTGCCTGCGAAATGGAAGGGTCTATCTCCACGGCGCCGATTGACGCTTCCAGCATCGTACGGTTAATATAACCGGGGCGTAAAATCATCGGTATCTCTCCGCTCATATCCACAATCGTCGACTCCACACCGATTCCCACACTTCCACCATCGATAATCATATCGATTCTTCCGTCCATATCCTCCGCCACATGCTCCGCCCTGGTCGGGCTTGGACGCCCGGAAGTATTGGCGCTGGGCGCCGCAATATAACCGCCGCCCTCCCTGATTAACTGCAGCGCAATCTCATTTGCAGGCATGCGCACCGCTACGGTATCCAGTCCGCCCGTCGTACCGTAAGGTACGGCGTCTTTTTTCTTAAAAATCATCGTCAGCGGACCCGGCCAGAATCTTGCCGCCAAAATCTCCGCTTTTTCCGGCACCTCTTTGGCAATGGCGTTGAGCGCTTCCCACTCTGCAATATGCACGATCAGCGGATTATCAGAAGGTCTGCCTTTTGCCTCATAAATTTTTGCCGCTGCCTTCTCGTCCAATGCATTTGCTCCCAGCCCATAAACCGTCTCCGTGGGAAATGCCACCAGCCCTCCGCTTCGCAAAATTTCTCCGGCAAGCTTCACGCCATTCTCGTCAATGCCATCGCGCATATCTTCTATTCTTGTCTTCATACTGCCAGTACTTCTTTCTAAAACATATCAGTCCCTTTCCTAAGTATACCATTAACCACCCTTTCAGGCAATAATAAATCCCCATGCCTGCAATAATTATTT
>CAZAQD010000068.1:0-7413 GCA_964487425.1 uncultured Marvinbryantia sp.
GCGCACGGCAAAGAGCCGACTGGCGGCTTGAAAAAAGGGGAACTGCATGGTAAGATAGTGTTAATGGGATGCGTCGTGAAAACAGACTTGCAGGTGCGGCGGAAAGGGGCAGAATGAGACGTTTGGTTTTAAATGGGGAATGGGAATTACAGGATTGCGAAAGCCGTGATAAGATGCCGGTGACAGTACCCGGTTCCGTATTATCGGGGATGCTGGATGCGGGGCGGATACCCGATCCCTTTGACAGAGACAATGAGTATGCGACGAGAGAGCTTTTCCGAAAAGACTATGAATTTTCAAGAACCTTTTTGGCAGAGAAGGAGTTGCTGGAGCAGGATGAGATAACGCTGGTCTGCGAGGGGCTGGATACGCTGACGGATATTTACCTGAATGGCGAGCAGATAGCCTCGACGGATAATATGCACCGTGTATGGAGGATTCCGGTTAAGCAATGGCTGCATGAGGGAGACAACAGCATCCGTATCGTATGCAAATCGGTGCTGAGGTACATGGAAGCGTATGAGTCCGAGGAGAATAAGAGGATACAGTATGTGCCCTGTTCCTGCATGAAAGGAAATCAATATGTTCGCAAAGCACATTCGATGTTCGGATGGGATTGGGGTCCGCAGTTAATCGATGCGGGGATTTTCCGAAGTATCTATTTAGAGGGAATCTCGCAAGGAAGGTGCAGGGATGTACATATCCGTCAAAAGCATGGGGACGGTGTCGTCGATCTGTCTGTGACGGTACAGGTTGAGAGGACGGAAGCGGCGCTGATGAAGGGATGTAGCCTGATAGCGGAAGTGAGCGAGGAAAACGGCACGGAAGTGGACAGGCAGACAGCGGCGGTAACGGGCGACGGGCGGACGGCAGAAGCTTTTGTAAAGCTCCATGTGGGAGAACCGAAGCTCTGGTGGCCGAACGGTTATGGCAGCCAGCCGCTGTATGAGGTGCGCGTATCCCTGAAGAATGAAACGGGAGAGCTGCTGGATACGGTGACGAAAAAGATCGGATTGCGCACGCTGACGGTGAGCCAGGAAAAAGATGAATGGGGAAAAGAATTTGCCTTTAAAATAAACGGACAGAAAATTTTTGCGCGAGGCGCGAATTATATTCCGGAGGACTGCGTGTATTCCCGGATTACGAAAGAGCGGCAGGAGAGCCTCCTGAAATCCTGTGTGCGGGCAAATTATAATTGTGTGCGGGTTTGGGGCGGCGGTTATTATCCGTCCGATAATTTTTATGACCTTTGCGACCATTACGGGCTGATTGTATGGCAGGATCTGATGTTTGCCTGCAATGTCTATGATGTGACGGAGGCATTTGCGCAGAACTGCCGGCAGGAAGTGATAGATAATGTGACACGCCTGCGCCATCATGCGTCCCTGGGATTATGGTGCGGCAATAACGAGATTGAGTCGGGATGGCACCACTGGGATGATTTCCCGAGGGACAATATGTATCTGCGGGCGGACTATATCAAGCTTTTTGAGCATATCCTGCCGCAGGCAGTCAAAGAGGCGGATGAAGATACGTTTTACTGGGCGTCTTCACCGTCATCCGGCGGATGCTTTGACGAACCGGATGACGAGAACCGCGGGGATGCCCACTATTGGACGGTATGGCACGGACAGAAGCCGTTTACCGATTATCAGAAATATTTCTTCCGTTTCTGCTCGGAATTTGGCTTTCAGTCCTTCCCCTGTAAGAAGACGGTTGACACCTTTACGCTGGAAGAGGATCGCAACATTTTCTCAAAGGTGATGGAGAGCCATCAGAAAAATGACGCGGCGAACGGAAAGATTCTTTACTATCTTTCAGAAAATTTCCGCTATCCGAAGAATTTTGCAAGCCTCCTCTATATCAGCCAGGTATTGCAGGCGGTGGCGATTAAATATGGCTCGGAGCACTGGAGGCGCAACCGCGGCAGGTGCATGGGTACGCTGTACTGGCAGGTGAACGATAACTGGCCGGTGGCATCCTGGTCGAGCATCGATTATTTTGGGCGGTGGAAAGCGCTGCACTATATGGCGGCAAAATTTTACGCGCCGCTGGCGGCAAGTATTCAGAAAAAGGAAGAGGGCATGGCTCTTTTCCTGGCGAATGAGACGAAAAGCCCGCAGGAATATAAGGCAGTTTTGCGGATACGCGATCTGCGCCTGCATGTTGTGCGGGAGATGCGCGCTGAGGGAAGGGTAGAAGCTTTTTCGGCAAAAGAGCTGTTATCAGAAAGCATGGAGGCTTTACTTGGAGAAGCAAAGGCGGAAGAGGTTTTTGCGGAAGCGGTGGTGACGCTTGCGGACGGAACGGTCCTGAGGGAGAGTGAGACGTTCGTGCCGTACAAGCATATCAACCTGCCGCAAGGAAAGCCGGAAGTGGAAGTAAAAGAAACGGCGGGCGCTTATGAAATCTTTATAAGAGGAAATGTCTTCACTCCTTTTGTGGAATTGGATTTTGCGGATGCGGATGTGATTTTCAGCGACAACTTCTTTACGCTGACCGATTCTGAGCCGTTGAAGATTACGGTTGCCAAAGAGGATATCTGCTGCGGAAGCTTCGACGGGGCGGATGATCTGAGGCGGAGGCTTTCCATACGGACACTGAGAGACAGTTATTGAGAAAAAAGAGGTAAAACATGAAGAAGAAAGTTATTGTTGCAGGATTGGTCTGCCTGGATATCACGCCGGTTTTTTTGCAAAACCTGTCGGGGAGCCTGACGGAGCTATTGGCGCCGGGGAAACTGACAGAGATGGATGGAGTTAGTATCCACACGGGCGGGGCGGTATCAAACACAGGGCTTGTCATGAAAAAGCTTGGGGTGGACGTGCGCCTGGTGGGAAAGACAGGGACAGATAGTTTTGGGAAAATTATTCGGGATATTTTTGCGCAGCAGGGAGCAGCCGAGGGAATTATTGCGGCGGAGGGTGAGAGGACATCGTATACGGTGGTAATCGCGCCGCCGGGAGTTGACAGAAGCTTTTTGCATGATCCCGGCTGCAATCATACGTTTTCCTTTTTGGATATACCGGAAGAAATGCTGGAAGATGTAATGCTGTTTCACTTCGGCTACCCGCCTCTGCTGAAGAAATTTTATCAGAATAACGGGGAAGAGCTTATTCGGATGATGAAAGAGCTGAAAAGGCGGGGAATTATGACCTCGCTGGATCTGGCGATGGTAGACGAAGGTTCGGAGGCGGGAAAGCAGGACTGGAAAAAGATTCTGACAGAGGTTCTGCCCTATACAGATTTTTTTGTGCCGAGCATTGAGGAACTATGCTGGATGCTGGACCGGCAGCGCTATGAAGAGTGGAAGCAGCGTGCGGCGGGAGGCGATATGGTGATGGTTCTCGATCCGCAGAGGGATATCCGCCCGATTGCGGAACAATGTATAGAAATGGGAGCGAAGGTGCTGCTGTTAAAATGCGGCACGCCGGGGCTTTATTATCGGACAGCCGGCGGGCAGGAGCTTAAAGAGATTGCCCGGGCTGTGGGGTTCGATGCACAGGAATGGGCAGGCAGGGAAGGCTTTGAGGAAAGCTATGTGCCCGAACGGGTGCTCTCGGCAACGGGAGCGGGCGATACGACGATCGCCGCGTTTTTAGCCGCTGTGTTACAGGGCTATCCTTTTGAAATGTGTATCAAACTGGCGGCGGCAGAAGGAGCCTGCTGTGTGGCGGCGTATGATTCCCTGAGCGGAATCCGCAGCCTCAGAGAGCTGGAAAAGAAGATAAACAGCGGATGGGAAAAACAGCATTTTGCCAGATAATAGCAGCGGAAAGCGAAAATTTGCACAAAAATCATTTTGCCGTATATTATGAAATGTGATGAAAATGTGCTCTTTGCAGAAAATGCCCTGACATTCCGAGAAAAATTATGGTAAACTAAAACCATAAAGGAGTGCTGTATATGTTTGAAGTAGGAGAATTCATTTTTTATGGGATGCAGGGAGTATGCAAGGTGACGGATGTAGGGAATCCCGGGATTCCGGGTATTTCGAAAGAAAGGATATATTATACCCTGGAGCCGTCGCGGTCGCCGGGCGATAAGATTTTTACGCCGGTAGATAATACAAAGACGGTCATTCGCCCCATCATAAGCAAGGAAAAAGCGATGGAATTGATTGACACGATGGATGAGATAGAGACATTCAAGGTTTCTGATGAACGCAAGAGAGAGTACTGTTATAAAGACGCCGTTAAGAAATGCGATTGCAGAGAGCTTGTGAAAATTATTAAGACGACGTATCTGCGCAAGAAGTCAAGGACGGCTGCCGGGAAAAAGGCGACGGCGGACGATGAGAAGTATTTTAAAATTGCCGAAGAGACACTTTACGGCGAACTGGCGATTGCACTTGGCATGAAGCCGGAGGGCGTAAAGTCATTTATCCTGGAGCGGATAAAACAGACAGAAGAAGTAAGTTAAGAGAAGAGCGCCGGTTTCCGTTATGGAAGCCGGCGTATTTTTACAGAGGGGCTTCCGTTTTGGAGAAGCCCTTTGCGTTTTGGATAAATTCCCGGATCTTATCGGGGTCCTTGCCGGTTTTGTCTTCCCGTTCCACGCCGGAAGAGACGTCTACGGCATCGGGGCGTACGCTGGCGATGGCGTCGGCGACATTGCCTGGATGCAGGCCGCCGGCAAGGATCAGCAATTTTTCATCCCGGGGAATATCTGCTGCCAGCTTCCAGTCAAAGACTTTTCCGCTGCCGGGTTCCTGCGCGTCAAATACATAGCCGGCAATCTGCCGGCGCCGGCGGAAAAAGGGATACTGATCCATGTCGTTTACGTTGAATGCTTTGAGAATGGGAAGGCGGATGTGTGCAAGCAGCGCTTCGTCCAGCGTACCGTGAATCTGAATATAGTCAAAGCCCAGCGCTTCTATTGTCTGTATCTGCTCCAAAGAAGGAGCGACCACCACCGCTACCTTTTTAATATTGGGATTTAATGCTTTTAAAATCGCGGAGGCATGTCCGGGAGTGACGCAGCGCCTGCTTTTTTGGGCAAAAAGCACGATACCGGCAAAATCGGCTCCGTTTTCATTCAGATATTCTGCTTCTTCCTGCCTTGTCAGGCCGCATATTTTTACTTTCATAAGCTTTTCACCTTTTCCTGTTTCTGTTCATCCGGCAGCGGACAATCTCCAAAAGACAATATCCGATGGTTTGAATGGATGAATTGTAACACGGCGCATACAGAAACGTCAAGAAAGCATTGGAAAAAACGTTAACTATATGTTATGATATTATCAAATATCTTTTAATTGGTTTTTTCACAGGCATTATTCTAATCAAATGCGGAAAGGAAGGACATCATGGATAATATTATTCTGATTGGAATGCCGGGGGCAGGGAAAAGTACCGTCGGCGTAGTGCTTGCAAAAAAAATGGGTTATTGTTTTATTGATTCGGATCTGGTGATACAGGAACAGACACACAAGCTCCTGCATGAAATTATCGCAGAAAAGGGGCAGGAGGGATTTTTGGAAATGGAAAACCGGATCAATGCGTCGATAGAGGCGGAAAGGGCGGTCATTGCCACGGGAGGAAGCGCTGTTTACGGCGCGGAGGCGATGGCGCATTTTAAAGAGATCGGGACAGTGGTTTATTTAAGGCTGAAATACGGCACGTTGAAAAAACGGCTGGGCGATCTGCATGAGCGCGGAGTTGCCTTAAAGGAAGGGCAGACGCTAAGAGAGCTTTACGATGAACGCATCTCTTATTATGAGCGCTATGCGGATATTACGATTAATTGTGAAAGGAAACGAATCCGCGAGATTGTTGCGGAGATTGTGGGGAAAATATGAAGTATTTAGTAATCGGAGATGGATGGAATGATTTTTGAGGTAGTACGTTTGGGTGAGAAGTATCATGTAGAAGTGCCGCAGTACCAAAAAGCGGCAAAGAGGTTCGGTTATTAGGGGTGGATATATGAAATTTGGCTGGCGGAAAATAAGAAACTTGATGTGGCTGATGCTGCTTTGCGCAGGCTTTGCGGCAGGCTGTCCACACCGGGCAGCTGCGGAAGAGATGCTCATGGCGGAGGAGGCAGTTTTTACAGATACATCAGGAGATGCTCTGGCGCAGGCATATTCACTTTCCGTATATTCCCGGCGCAGCGTAAGTACCGGGTGGTCTTACGGATCGCAGCTTACGCAGGCGAATGAAATCGCAATGTATGAGGCACTGGCGTCGGTGGAGGATATGCGCGCTTATGATTATAGCGACAAAAAGGGAATAGCAGTTACTCTGCCAGAACCATATGTGGTGGAACTGGACGAGAGTAAGGATTATAGTAAATCCGATCCCGCCTATGTTCAGTTTTTAAAGGATTATGCGAAGGCAACGCACGCTTATGTGAGGGATTTTGGAGAGAGCTACTGGATCACATCGTTTGTGGCGGGTTTTGGCTGTACAATCAGCGATACGAGTATGGAGATTCTGTCTGTGACTCTTTATCCGAAGGATTATTATGATGATATTCGGGAGGAATTGGGACTAACCGATACCGCGCTGGAGACAGCGTTACGCTGCGCGGATGGTGACGGCAGCACGTATGAGAAGGTAAAGGCTGCCCATGATTATGTGCTGGAACTCATGGATTATAACTATGCGAATATAGAGGCGGCATACGGGCATACGATTACCGGCGGGCTTCTGGAGAAGTATAGTCATCTCGGCGTATGTGAATGTTATGCAAAGCTGTTTCGCCTGATCTGCGAGGCAAATGATATCCCCTGTATCCTGGTGACAGGCGGAAGCAGCTACAATACGGATGGAAGTATCAATGCGAATCATATGTGGAATTATGTACAGATGGACGATGGCAACTGGTATCTGGCAGATCTGACCTGGGATGATACCGGCTCAGATCCCATGAAATATTTTTTGCTGGGATCTGATACCACGAGCAGTAACCATATGGCAGTGGGAGTTTTCGGTACCGTAACGACAGAAGCTGGAAATGTCAGCTATGATGCCTTTTCGGTTCCAACGCTTGCTGCATCAGCGTACCAGAATATAGAGCTTGAAAGTATTACGCTGGCAGAAAGCGAGATTACGCTTGAGGTTGAGAGTGAAGGCGCGGTAACCGTATCCGGCTATTCGCCGGAAGGAGCGGATGTGAGCGGGGGATATTTGTACACCTCATCTGATTCATCCGTAGTATCGGTTGACAGCAAAGGGGTTCTTACGGCAAAAGAGGCGGGCAGCGCTGTGATTACGGTTGCAGCGGCAGGCAATACGTCTGTGACGGCAAAGTGTGCGGTGACGGTAAGGGAGCATGTGTTTATACTTGCAGAGAAGAAGGAAGCAACCTGTACAGAGGACGGCATGCAGACCTACCAGTGTACGAATGAAGGCTGTGAAAAAACGAAAACAGAGATAATTGAGGCAACCGGACACAGTTACGGCGAGTGGG
>CAZAQD010000069.1:0-7397 GCA_964487425.1 uncultured Marvinbryantia sp.
AGCGGCGTTTCCAGCCGGTTATGGTAGATGAGCCGACGGTGGAGGACACGATTTCTATTCTGCGCGGGTTAAAGGAGCGTTACGAAGTCTTTCACGGCGTAAAGATTACGGATGGTGCGCTGGTGGCGGCGGCGTCATTGTCGAACCGTTACATTTCAGACCGTTTCCTGCCGGATAAGGCGATTGACCTGGTCGATGAGGCGTGTGCCCTGATTAAGACGGAACTGGATTCCATGCCGACAGAGCTGGATGAGCTGTCGCGGCGTATCATGCAGATGGAGATCGAGGAAGCGGCGCTGAAAAAGGAGACAGATAAGCTAAGCCAGGATCGTTTGGAGACGCTGCAAAGAGAGCTGGCGGAGCTAAAGGATGAATTCAATAATATGAAGGCGCAGTGGGATAATGAGAAAGCGTCTGTGGAGAACCTTTCCAGGCTGCGTGAGCAGATCGAGGGCATGAACAAAGAGATCGAGATGGCGCAGAGAAACTACGATCTCAACCGCGCCGCAGAGCTGCAGTACGGCGAATTGCCGAAGCTGCAGGAGCAGCTTCGCATTGAGGAAGAAAAGGTGAAAAATAAAGATCTGTCGCTGGTGCATGAGAGCGTGACAGACGAAGAGATCAGCCGCATCATCTCCAGATGGACGGGGATTCCGGTGGCAAAGTTAAATGAAAGCGAGCGCAGCAAGACGCTGCATCTGGCAGAGGAGCTTCACAAGAGAGTGATTGGACAGGATGAGGGCGTAGAAAAGGTGACGGATGCTATCATCCGTTCAAAGGCGGGCATTAAAGATCCGACGAAGCCAATCGGTTCCTTCTTATTTATGGGACCGACCGGTGTCGGTAAGACGGAGCTTGCGAAGGCGCTGGCACAGAGCCTGTTTGACGATGAAGCCAATATGGTGCGTATCGATATGAGTGAGTATATGGAGAAGTACGCCGTATCCAGGCTGATCGGGGCGCCTCCGGGATATGTAGGATATGAGGAGGGAGGACAACTGACAGAGGCGGTGCGCAGAAAGCCGTATTCTGTTGTGCTGTTTGATGAAATTGAAAAAGCACATCCCGATGTGTTTAACGTACTTTTACAGGTATTGGACGACGGGCGGATTACAGATTCGCAGGGGAGGACGGTGGATTTTAAAAATACGATCTTAATTATGACTTCCAATATCGGCTCCTCTTACCTGCTGGAAGGGATTCAGGAGGACGGCAGCATCCGTGCGGAAGCGGAAGAGCTGGTGATGAACGACCTGCGGGGACATTTCCGCCCGGAATTTTTGAACAGGCTGGATGAGATCATTATGTTTAAGCCGTTGACAAAAGATAATATCGGCAATATTATTAACCTGATGATGAAGGACTTAAATGAACGGCTGAAAACGCAGGATATTTCCCTGGAGCTGACGGGAGCGGCAAAGGATTTTGTGATTGAGGGCGGATATGAGCCGATGTACGGCGCGCGGCCTCTGAAGCGTTTCCTGCAAAAGAATGTAGAGACGCTGGCGGCAAGAGAAATTCTTTCCGGCGAAGTGCGAAGCGGCGATACGATTTTGCTGGATGTCGCAGACGGCGCCCTCACGGCGAGGGTAAAATAAATCCTGCCTTCCGGCAAAGGACAGCAGAAAGGAAGAAGCGATGATACCAAAGGATCCGGTAATGCTCCTTAGTTACCTCAATACCCAACTGCGGGATTTTTACCCTGACCTGGACGAACTGGCAAAGGGACTGGGGGTTGAGAAGGAGGAGCTGATAAGCAAGCTGGCGGCGATCGATTATGAGTACGATGCGGCGCGCAATCAGTTTGTATAAGCTGGCAGCAGTATTTTCAAAGATTTATGGAAGACAGCGGAGCGTATGGCTCCGCTGTTTTTATTGACAAAATGTATATTTACCGGAATATCGCCTCTGGAAAAGAAGCATAATAAGTACCAGGAACGTAAGGAGGGAAAGAAATGCAGAAATTCAGTTATGTGATTCGGGATGAAGTGGGAATCCATGCAAGACCGGCAGGGCTTTTGGTGAAGGAAGCAAAAAAATATGAAAGCAGCATTCAGATCGTAAAAGGCGGAAAATCCGCTGCTGCCGCGAAGCTGATGGCAGTGATGGCGCTGGGAGTAAAATGCGGCGATACGGTGGAGGTAGAAGTGGAAGGCGCAGACGAAGAACAAGCCTTCGAGGGAATGAAGGCTTTTTTTGAGAACAATTTATAAAACAGCGGCGATTCAGCGCGGTTCTTTTTTTCGTTTCGCTTCGTAATCCCGCAGAGACTCCAGCGCACGGGGAGACAGGGGAAAGAGAGCGACCATATTAAACAGGGTCATCATGCCGACGCCGATATCGCCGAGGTCCCAGACAAAGGTGTATGCGGCTAACCCGCCGATAAAGAGCATAACGAGGGCAAGGATCTTATACAGGGTCTGGGACAGCCAGTTATCTCCGAAGAGATAGGCGACGTTGGGTCTGGCATAAAACAGGATACCGATAAATGTGGAAAAGCTGAACAGCCAGAGGATGGCGGCGATAAAGACAACGCCAAAATCCCCAAGATGGTAGTGCATGGCGGTCTGCAGCAGATCCATTCCGGTGAGATTGCCGGTAAGCTCTGAAGGAGCCAGAAGCATAATCATAGCGGAGCAGCTACAGATGACAAGGGTGTCGATGAACACGCCCAGCGCCTGCAGCAGCCCTTCCTTAGCCGGATGGCTGATATCAGCGGCAGCGGCTGCACAGGGGGCGGAACCGGAACCTGCCTCATTGGAGAACAGCCCCCGCTTGGCGCCGTTCATAATTACAGCGCCAAAACCGCCTGCCGCCGCCTGGCGCAGTCCG
This sequence comes from uncultured Marvinbryantia sp., assembly GCA_964487425.1. Classification (GTDB taxonomy): domain Bacteria; phylum Bacillota; class Clostridia; order Lachnospirales; family Lachnospiraceae; genus Marvinbryantia. The sequence continues at coordinate 2,833 of CAZAQD010000069.1, forward strand.
AAAGCTTCCGCAAAAATATGCTGCAATACCGACGGGAGCTGGCCGGCATTTTTCAGGATGATAAAAATGGTAAAGAGAAAATAAAGGCTTGCCATAATAGGAACGACAATATCCAGAACCTTTACCGTCGCGTTTTTCCGAAGCACGATGACCGCCGCCACCAGTACAAGCACAACTGTGGTGTAAAGAGGCGGAATATGAAAGGCGTTCGTAAAGGCAGAGGAAACGGAGTTGCCGATTACCTGGCTGATGCCGCACCAGCAGATGAGGCCGGAAAGGGCAAACAATACGGCAGTGACGGAATGTTTCCGTTTGCTGTCTTTTTTTATGAAAAGATGGTGGATATAATAAGCCGGACCTCCGCGGTATCCTCCGTACAGGGGATCCTTTTCTTTATAAAGCTGTGCAAGAGTGGCTTCTATGAAGGCGGTCGAGGAACCGAGCAGAGCGATAATCCACATCCAGAAAACGGCTCCGGCGCCACCGGCAGAGATAGCGGCAACAACGCCCACCAGATTTCCCATGCCGACGCGGGTTGCGGTCGAGATAATCAATGCCTGCACGCCGGAGATGGAGTTTACCTGGGAAGCGTTTTTCTTTTCAGCCGCAGTACGCAGCATCTCCGGGAAAAGGCGGAAGGGAAGGAACCTTGTGCGGATCGTGAAATAGATTCCAGACGGGATCAGGATCAAAACCAGAAGAGAAAGCCCCAGGGAGCTTCCGCCCGGCAAAGGGATGGAAATCAGATCCCCCCATAATATTTGATATACGGCATGGAAAATAATCATAGCATGTTACCTCGTTATTTTTGCTTTTTACTGGTATTTTTCTGATTTTTAGTATATAGTAGAAAATAGCATTTGTAAAATTGATAAAAATAATTCAGACGATCGAAATATTGGATTCAGGAGGCGGTATGGATATAAAAAATCTGATTACATTTATACATGTGGCTGAGCTGTCGAGCTTTACGAAGGCGGCGGAGACACTTGGCTATTCCCAGTCTACCGTATCGTTTCAGATCAGGCAATTGGAGAGGGAGCTGGATTCCCAGTTGTTTGAGCGCATCCGCCATACGGTCACACTCACGGAAAAAGGCAGAAGGGTATTAAAATATGCCCATCAGATCAGTAAACTGACTCAGGAGCTGGAGACAGATATACGCGATGGAAGCGGAATCCAGGGGCATGTGCGCCTGGCGATGGCGCATTCTCTGTGCGGCTCGCTGCTGGATGAGAAATTTCCTGATTTCAGAAACCGCTGCCCGGGCATCACGCTGAAGATTGTTGAGGCGGGGACAGAGGAAATGTTCCGATTGCTGAACCACAATGAGGTGGACGCGATACTGACGCTGGATAATCATATCTATAATGCAGAGTATATGATCGTCTGCGAGGAAAAAGCGGGGATGCATTTTGTGGCGGGAGCGGACAGCCCTTTAGCAGAAAAGAAAAATATAACGGTAGAGGAGCTGGTATGCCAGCCTTTTATCCTGACGGAAAAGGGAATGAGCTATCGCAGGCTTATGGATGAAAGGCTTGCGGAGATGTCCCTGGAGATTCTGCCCATCCTGGAGGTCGGCAGCACCGTCCGTATTTGTTCGCTGGTGGAACAGGGAGTGGGGATATCCTTTCTGCCGGATTACGTAACGGCAGAAAGAGTATCCGCAGGCAGGATGGCGTATCTGGATGTGAAGGATTTTGAGGTGGAGGTGTGGAAGCAGCTTTTGCATCACCGCGACAAATGGATTTCCCCCCAGATGGAATCTGTCATGCAGTACTGCGTTTCAAGGGAATTTTCAGGGGCGAATCAATACGCAAATACATGTTGACGCGGATATGGTTCTATGTTAGAATACTATAGTTAGCTAAGACTAACTTGTATATTCACATAAAACGGCAGAGATGAATATATATAAGTATGTCCGTGGGCATACAGACAGAAAAAATGATGTGGTGAGGGCGTATGGATATTTGGAGAACAATCAGCGGCGTGTTTATTCCTTTTCTTGGGACGACGATGGGCGCCGCCTGCGTATTATTTATGAGAGTAAAATTAAATATGGGGGTGCAGCGTGCATTGACCGGATTTGCAGCGGGTGTCATGGTAGCGGCATCCATCTGGAGCTTGTTGATTCCGGCTATGGACCAGGCGGTTTCTATGGGGAAATTTGCATTTTTCCCGGCGGTAGCCGGATTCTGGCTGGGGATTTTATTTTTGCTGATTTTGGATCGGGCGATTCCTCATCTGCACTATAACAGTGAGGAGCCGGAGGGACCAAAGACAAAGCTGAAAAAAACCACGATGCTGGTGCTGGCAGTAACGCTTCATAATATACCGGAAGGAATGGCGGTCGGAGTAGTATTTGCCGGCGGGCTGACCGGCAATGCGGGAATTACCATGACGGGTGCTCTGGCGTTATCCCTGGGAATCGCCATACAGAATTTCCCGGAAGGGGCGATTATTTCCATGCCTCTGCGGGCGGAGGGAATGAAAAAAAGCGGCGCGTTTGTTTATGGAACGCTGTCCGGTATTGTAGAGCCGCTGGCTGCCATTGTCACGATATTGGCGGCGAACCTGGTTGTACCGGCGCTTCCGTATCTTTTAAGCTTTGCGGCAGGGGCAATGATCTATGTGGTAGTGGAGGAGCTGATCCCGGAAATGTCCGTAGAACCGCATTCGAATCTGGGAACGATATTTTTTGCAGTTGGATTTACACTGATGATGGCGTTGGATGTGGCGCTGGGATAAGAGATCAGGAAAAAACAGAAAAAGGGAAAACGGAGCGTAAAGTCTGAACGCTCCGTTTTCCCTTTAAGGAAGACTTTAATTAAAATGGATGTATTCTTCTGTTTCTTCCTGTGTTTCGGAAGAATCAGCGCTTTCGTCAAGTGTAACGGTAAGTGTTTTTTCCTCATATCCGCCGTCGGACATTACCTGAACGGTAACTTCCACTTCTTCGCCAGGTGCATAATATTCCAGCAGGCTGACTAATTCATCGATCGAGCGGACGCGCTTGCCGTCAAATTTGGTGATAACAGAATTCACAGTGATGCCGGCATTTTCCGCCGCGCTGCCTTCTGTCACTTCTACGACAAAGACTCCTTCGGGGATGTTATACACTTCTGAGCTCTCTTCGCTGACGGACGTACCGGTGATGCCAAGTACACCGTGAGGGCCGTCTTCAATTTTATCACGCGGCGTTGTGTTCATCAGGTCTTCGAGAACATCGGCTACATCAGAGATAGCGATGGCATATCCCATTCCCTCGACAGCAGTGGATGCCATCTTTGCGGAGTTGATGCCTACCAGCTCACCGTTCATATTCAGAAGAGCGCCGCCGCTGTTGCCCGGGTTGATTGCGGCGTCTGTCTGGATCAGGTTCACGCCGTCCTCGTCGCTTCCGTCATCCAGACGGCGGTTCTTTGCGCTGACGATACCGGTTGTGACGGACTGTCCATAGCCAAGCGCGTTACCGATGGCAACCACCTGCTCGCCGACCTTTAAGGAATCCGAATCGCCGATCGAGGCAACAGAGATAGAATCCAGAGTATCGGAATCCACTTCGTCAATGGATACAGATACAACAGCCAGGTCTTTGTCTTCATCGGCGCCCTTGACGGTTGCCTCATAGGAGCTTTCGTCTACAAAGGTAACCGATACGGTATCCGCATCTTCAATTACGTGATAGTTGGTAGCGATCAAAAGCGCTGTGGAGCTCTTGCCGATAATAATGCCGGAGCCGCTTCCCTCTGTCTCCTGCTGGGGAGCATAACCGCCGAACTGGCGGAACATTCCGTAATAATCGTTGACTTCTTCAATAGATTTTGTAGTGATGGATACAACAGACGGCATCGCTTTTTCTACGATCGCCGATACATCCATTCCGCTCGAGACGGAGACAGTATCCGTGTCAGTGGTGGAGAGTGAGACTGCTTCCTCCGACGCAGCCTCTACGCTGGGCTGATACCAGTCGGCGAGCCGTCCGGCGCTTTCAAAAGTTACGGTTGTAATGCCTCCGGCAAGTACGGCGCATAAGCCGATGCCCATACCCTTTTTAGTAATTTGTTTGAATTTTTCCTTTTTATTTATCATCATGAATATCCTCCTTATTGTTTTGTTTTTGATGGTTATAGTATAGGAGAAAGATGTGTTCACTTTGTGGGAAAAAAATGTTTATTTTGTGAAAATTTTGCAGACGGGGCTTTTTTATAAATACTTTGCAAAATAAGGCGATACCATGTATACTGGTAATAGTTTATAGGAAAAGGAGCAATTATGAGTAAAGAAGATAAGAAAAAAAGCCGGATTATAACGTTTGTGGCGCTGGCGCAGATGATTGTGGCGCTGGCAATCCTGGTTGCGGGGGTTTTGCATAAGAGCATCACAACTATGCAGGGGAACCTTATAATGGGAGGAACACTGCTGATTTACTGGATACTGATGGATATTGCAGATCCGGTCCTTACGCACCGGTTTGAGGGGATCACGCAGGCGCAAAGGGAGGCTTATCCGAAGTACGTCTTATTTGACTTCGTCGGTTATGCAGGGATTGCATACTTTTT
>CAZAQD010000070.1:0-4142 GCA_964487425.1 uncultured Marvinbryantia sp.
CCAGAGGAATTTGCACTTGATGAAAATAAGAAGATTTTGTATACTTAAATTCAAGAGTAGATATGACGGAGGTGAGAAATATGCCAAAGACAGTAAAACCCTATTTTCCCATGTTTGTGGATCTTACTGATAAGCAGGTTTTTGTGGTGGGGGCAGGCACAATTGCAAAAAGACGCATCCGTTCATTGGCAGAATTCACAGACCATCTGACCGTGATTGCGCCGGAGGTGAATCCGGAGCTGAACCGGATGGAAAAGGAAGGGCGTATTGGGATTAAAAGGAAAAAATACGAGAGTGAGGATATCTTTGAGGCGGATCTGGTCATTGCTGCCACGAATGACCATAAGATAAATGAGGATATTTACCGCGTGTGCCGCGAGAGGGGGATCCCGGTTAATGTGTGCAGCGATAAGAAAAAGTGTGATTTTTATTTTCCGGGGCTTGCCATGAGGGAAAATGTAGTGGTGGGCGTGATTGCCAATGGCTCGGATCATAAGAAAGCAAAAGCAGTATCAGAAAAAATCAGGGAGATGCTGGAAGAATGCTGGTGAAGATATATACGGACGGTGCGGCAAGGGGCAACCCCGACGGGCCGGGAGGCTATGGCACGATTTTGCATTATACGGACAGTAAGGGAGTGCTCCATGAGCGGGAATTCAGCCAGGGGTACGTGAAGACGACCAATAACCGGATGGAACTGATGGCGGCGATTGTGGGGCTGGAGGCGCTCACAAAACCGTGCAGGGTGGAATTATACTCCGATTCTAAGTATCTGACAGATGCTTTTAATCAGAAGTGGATTGATTCATGGATTGAAAAGGGCTGGAAAAGAGGAAAGAACGAGCCGGTGAAGAACGAGGAGCTGTGGAAACGGCTTCTTAAAGCGATGCAAGGACATGAGGTAACGTATATCTGGGTAAAAGGCCACGACGGCCATGAACAGAACGAGCGCTGTGACCATCTGGCGACGGCGGCGGCAGACGGGGATCAGTTAATCGTTGACGAGGGAATTTCTTAGGGTAAGCGAGTATGAAAGAGAAAAAAAGTGTGTGGGGCGTTAAACTGTTTTTGCTGCTGGCAGTGCTGTTGGCGGGATTTCCCGCGCGGTGCCTGGCAGCGGGCGGTGTGATAATCAGAAGCTGTACAATCAGCAGCGGTAAAACAGAGGTAGCGGTGGATGCCGTGCAGTCCTCACCGGTGCAAAGCGACGACGGAAAATATTATCTGTTTGCAATGATGCCTTATGAGACTTCCGTGAGTAAGGAGTCGCTTCTTCTGGGATCGGTGAAGCAGCAGTCCGGGATGCATTTCGGGGTCGCGCTGAACAGAAACAATAAAAACAGTGTGCTGTACCGCAAGTTTGCGGTTGCGGTAAAACAGAACCAAACATACCGCATTATCAGCAATTATATGTATATTACGAATCCGCAGATCCTGGCGCCATACCGCTATAAGTTTCCAACCGCTTCTTCCAAGAAGGGGCTTCATATCCAGCCGGATATGCTTTCCGATGCGGAAGACCTGGGAGTGAAGCACGCGGCGGTGAATATTTGCCTGGATACCTTTGTGGCGACAGGCGGCTCCCGGAATAAGGCTACTTCCTACGCTTACAGCTACCAGGGAAAAACCTACTGGTTCACAAAATGGGCGTGCCGGGAGGTGGACAGGCAGGTGGAAAAGCTGTCGGAAAGCAATGTGATTATATCGGGTATCCTGCTTCTGCGCAATCAATTTGGCGGCTCTGTACTGATCGCGCCGGAAGCGAGGGACGCAGGAAAGCCTTATTATGGTTTTAATACAATGGACCGGGAAGGCGTGGAGACGCTGGCAGCCCTTATAAGCTTTCTTGGCGAGCGCTATATGAATACGGCAAAGACAAACGGACGGATCGTAAACTGGATTGTGGGCAACGAGGTAAATGATTACGGAACCTACAATTATCTCGGCAAGCTTTCCTATGAGGAATATGTAGCTGCTTACACGAGGAGTTTCCGTGTCGTTTCTACGGCGCTGCGCAGTGTGTACAGCAATGCAAGGGTTTATATTTCGCTGGATCATTTGTGGAATATGAAGCAGTATCACGGGCAATCCTTTTATGCAAAGGATATGCTGGACGGATTTGCCGGGACACTGGCGGCGGAAGGGGATATCAACTGGAACCTGGCGTTTCATCCATACCCGGCGCCGCTGACAGATCCGGTATTCTGGGACGACGACGTGTCCAATTCCGACTGTACGAAGACCGTCACGATGAAAAATATTAATTATCTGACAAACTATTTGACAAAGCATTTTCGCAGCGACGTGAGGGTGATTCTCTCAGAACAGGGCTTTACCTCCGGCGCAAGCGGCAAGACAGAGGAAAAGCTGCAGGCAGCGGCATTCGCCTACGCCTATTATCTTACGGAGTTTAATGATAAGATCGATTCCTTTATCATGAACCGGCATGTAGACCATGTGGAGGAGACAAAACAGAATCTGTATCTGGGGATATGGAAAAATACGAACGGCAAGCTGGAATATGCTTCCAAAAAGAAAGTGATCTGGGATGTATTCAAATACATTGATTCCGCTTCCTCGGAGTCTGTGACAGAATTTGCACTGGAATATATTCACGCGTCGAGCTGGGAATCCCTGGTGCCGGGATTTTCCTAGAGCAGATTTCGTAAAATGGGAGCATATTCTTCCGGGAAAGCGGTCAAAGTAACGAAAAGCTCGGGCGTAAAGAAAATCAGTAATAAACTGAAATACAGCTATACGGGCAGCGCCAAAAAGCAGGGCGCGGCAACCGTGATAACGGTGGATCAAAGCGCCAACCCCAATCTTTACCAGGGCGCCGGATGGAAGTTTTCAAAGAAGCTGAGCTTTAAGACAAGAAGCAGGTTTGTATGTAAAGTGAAGATTACGGGCATGAAGGAAACATATGCCCATGTAAGGATGCGTTTTTTCAGCGGCAAAAATGTCTATGAAGCCTCGACGAAGGTAAAAGGGAATAAGGCAGTGTGGGTTTCGGCTAACCTTGCCAAATGGAAATACCGGAGCTCGGTCGATAAGATACAGATATGGGTAAGACCGTATAAGGGAAGTAAATGGAAGAAAAACGCACAGATCACCATTTCCGATATGCGGCGGGCAAAGGCGGTAAAGAAATAGAATGCTTGCAATACAAATATCGTTATGCTATATTTAGGGTTAGGAAATTTTAGGAGAGATAGCAATGGGAATCTATGAAGAACTGGTTGCCAGAGGGCTGATCGCCCAGGTGACGAACGAAGAAGAAATAAAAAAAATGGTGAATGAGGGCAAGGCAGTCTTTTATATTGGCTTTGACCCGACTGCCGACAGCCTGCATGTAGGGCATTTTATGGCGCTGTGCCTGATGAAACGCCTGCAGATGGCGGGGAACAAGCCGATCGCGCTTTTGGGCGGGGGTACCGGCATGGTGGGAGATCCTTCAGGCAGAAGCGATATGCGCAAGATGATGTCGGTGGATACGATCAACCACAATATTGAGCGCTTTAAGGAGCAGATGAGCCGCTTTATTGACTTTAGCGAGGGGAAAGCGCTGCTTGTTAACAATGCGGACTGGCTGATGGACCTGAACTACGTAGAGTTCCTGCGCGATGTGGGGCCGCATTTTTCCGTCAACCGTATGCTTACAGCCGAGTGCTATAAGCAGAGAATGGAAAAGGGTTTAAGCTTTTTAGAGTTTAACTATATGATTATGCAGAGTTATGACTTTCTGCAGCTTTTTGAACGTTACGGCTGTAATATGCAGTTTGGCGGCGACGACCAGTGGAGCAATATGCTGGGCGGTACCGAGCTGATCCGCCGCAAGCTTGGCAAGGATGCCCACGCGATGACCATTACCCTGCTTCTGAACTCAGAGGGCAGGAAGATGGGCAAGACGCAGTCGGGCGCCGTATGGCTTGACCCGAAAAAGACTTCTCCGTATGAGTTTTACCAGTACTGGAGAAATGTGGCGGATGCGGATGTCCTCAAATGTATCCGTATGCTTACCTTCCTTCCGCTGGAGGAGATCGACAAGATGGACGCATGGGAAGGCAGCCAGTTGAATAAGGCGAAAGAGATTCTTGCCTTTGAGCTTACAAAGCTGGTGCACGGCGTCGGACGGTGCACGG
>CAZAQD010000070.1:4152-7157 GCA_964487425.1 uncultured Marvinbryantia sp.
ACGGCGAGGAAGAGGCAAAGAAAGCGGATGGAGCGGCGAAAGCATTGTTTGCGGCAGGCGGCAAGAGCGATCATGTGCCGACCACGACTTATCCGGCAGCAGAGCTGGAAGCAGGCAAGGATATTATGACATTGCTGGTGGATGCGAAGCTGGCAGCCAGCCGTTCAGAAGCGAGAAGGCTGGTGCAGCAGGGCGGCGTCAGCGTAAATGACGTAAAGGTCACGGCGATTGACCGGGTGTTTACGACTGCGGATTTAGATAGTGACGGCGCGCTTTTAGTGAAAAAGGGCAAAAAGGGGTATCATCAGATTAAAGCAGAATAGGAGGGACTCTCATGGCTTTTATAACATATCTGATTCAAATAGTTGTAAAAATGATTTTAGTTGGGGCGGCTGCATTTGGCGGTATCCGCCTGGGAAAGGTTTTGCGGGACAAAAAGGACGCAAAGAATGCGGCAGGGACCGATAAATAAGTATTACTATCATGTGCTCCGGGCACAGATGATTTGAGGAGGCAATATTGTGAAACCGTATGGTGTAAATGAACTAAGAAAGATGTTTCTGGAGTTTTTCGAGAGCAAGGGACATCTGGTAATGAAGAGTTTTTCTCTGGTGCCGCATAATGACAAGAGCTTGCTTTTGATTAATTCCGGCATGGCGCCGCTGAAGCCTTATTTTACTGGGGCGGAGATTCCGCCGCGCAGGCGTGTGACGACCTGCCAGAAATGTATCCGTACAGGGGATATTGAGAATGTGGGCAAGACGGCGCGCCACGGTACCTTCTTTGAGATGCTGGGAAATTTTTCCTTTGGCGATTATTTCAAACACGAGGCGATTGCCTGGTCATGGGAGTTCCTCACGGAAGTCGTGGGGCTGGATCCGGACAGGCTGTACCCATCCGTCTATGAGGAGGATGACGAGGCGTTTGATATCTGGAATAAAGAGATCGGGATCGCGCCGGAGAGGATTTTCCGCTTTGGCAAGGAAGATAATTTCTGGGAGCATGGCGCAGGCCCCTGCGGCCCGTGCTCGGAGATCTACTACGACCGTGGAGAGAAATACAGCTGCGGGCGCCCGGACTGTACGGTTGGGTGTGAATGCGACCGTTATATAGAAGTATGGAACAACGTATTTACCCAGTTTGAGAACGATGGCAACAATCATTACACGGAATTGATCCAGAAAAATATTGATACCGGTATGGGGCTGGAGCGCCTGGCGGTTGTGGTGCAGGATGTGGATTCGATCTTTGATGTGGATACGATCGAAGCATTGCGCAACAAAGTCTGTGAATTTGCGGGCGTTTCGTATAAGGCAGATGCGGAAAAGGATGTCTCCATCCGTCTGATTACCGATCATATCCGTTCCGCAACGTTTATGATTTCTGATGGGATCATGCCGACCAATGAGGGACGCGGCTATGTGCTGCGGAGACTGATCCGCCGCGCCGCGCGCCACGGAAGGCTGCTTGGCATCGCGGGCAAGTTCCTGTCTGAGCTGAGCGCTGCGGTAATTGAGGGTTCAAAAGACGGATACCCGGAGCTGGAAGAAAAGAAAGAATTCATTTTCAAGGTATTGTCCCAGGAAGAGGACAAGTTTAACAAGACGATTGACCAGGGGCTTACTATTCTCTCCGGCATGGAGAGCAAAATGGAAGCGGCAGGAGAAAAGACGCTGTCCGGCAGCGATGCCTTTATGCTGTATGATACGTATGGGTTCCCGCCGGATCTGACAAAAGAGATTCTGGAAGAAAAGGGATACTCTATTGACGAGGAAGGCTTTAAGGCGGCAATGGAGGAGCAGAGGACGAAGGCGAGAAATGCCCGTGAAGTGACGAACTATATGGGCGCGGACGCTACGGTTTATGATGAGATCGACGCTTCTGTAACGACGGAATTCGTTGGTTATGACAATCTGGTTTATGATTCGAAGGTTCTTGTCCTGACAACGGATAAGGAAGTGACTGAGGCAATTTCGGATGGTGAAGTGGGAACGATCTTCGTAGAGCAGACCCCGTTCTATGCGACAATGGGCGGACAGGAAGGCGATACCGGCATCATCCGCACTGCAGATGCAGAATTTGTGGTGGAGGATACGATCAAGCTGCTCGGCGGCAAGGTTGGACATGTGGGAAGAGTGACAAAGGGAATGCTCAAGGTTGGCGATACCGTTACTCTGGAAGTAGGCAGCAGGGAGAGAGGAAATACCTGCAAAAACCACAGCGCCACACATCTGCTTCAGAAGGCATTGAAGAATGTGCTCGGTTCCCATGTAGAGCAGAAAGGCTCTCTGGTGACGCCGGAGAGGCTGCGTTTTGACTTTGCACATTTTGCACCGATGACGCAGGAGGAGATCGAAAAGGTTGAGGCGATCGTCAATGAGCAGATCGCGGCGGCGCTTCCGGTTGAGACGAAGATCATGAATCTTGAGGAAGCGAAGAAGACCGGAGCGATGGCTCTGTTTGGCGAAAAATACGCGGATGAGGTGCGTGTAGTATCTATGGGAGAATTTTCCAAAGAGCTTTGCGGAGGTACGCATGTGACGAATACCAGCGCGATCACAACCTTTAAGATCTTATCTGAATCCGGGATTGCAGCAGGAGTCCGCCGTATTGAGGCGCTGACAGGCGACGGCGTATTCCGTTATTACAGAGAAGTGGAAAAAGAGCTGGCAGAGGCGGCGAAGGCGGTGAAGGCGACGCCGGCAAACCTGCTCGATAAACTGCATCATTTGACGGAAGATTTAAAAGCCGCGCAGAGCGAGGTGGAATCTTTAAAGAGCAAGCTGGCAAAAGACGCCCTGGGCGACGTTATGGACAGTGTAGTGGAAGTAAAGGGCATAAAGCTGCTCCCGGCGAAGGTGGAAGGCGTTGATATGAACGGCTTGCGCGACCTGGGCGACCAGTTGAAGGAAAAGCTGGGCGAGGGCGTGATCGTCCTGGCATCCGTAAACGACGGCAAGGTAAGCCTTTTGGCAATGGCTACAGACGGCGCACAGAAGCAGGGC
>CAZAQD010000071.1:0-7122 GCA_964487425.1 uncultured Marvinbryantia sp.
GCAGAGGACTGAAAATCCTCGTGTCACTGGTTCGATTCCGGTTCTGGGCATTTTCCTTTTGTAAATATGCGGGTGTAGTTCAGTGGCAGAACACCAGCCTTCCAAGCTGGATATGTGGGTTCGATTCCCATCACCCGCTTTTTTGTGTCCAAAAATAAGCCGTCGCGCCGGCACATAAAAAAAGAAGGACAGATACCGGGGCTTCCATCCCCTGCTCTGTCCTTCTCTTCTATTTATTCTAAAAACAAAAACGGATCTACCGGCTGTCCATCCTTCTTCATCTGGAAATACAGGTTGCTTCCCTCTTCACAATAATATTTCGTCGGCTCGCTTACATAGCCCAGAAGCTGTCCCTGCTCTACCACATCGCCCTCTGATACCGCCACCTCTTTGAGCTGCCCATATACAAGGCTGTAATCATTCCCCAGGTTCAGAGTCAGCGTCGTTCCCGTCTCTTCATCTGTCTCGATTGACTCCACAATTCCCTTCGCGGATGCCACGACCTGATTGCCCACCTCACTGGAAATAATCAGCGCTGGATTGTACTTATACTGGTTCAGTGTTTTAAAGTACACGGTGCCATCCATATTATATTCCATCAGCACTGTGCCCGCCGCCGGCCAGGTAAGGGTAGATTCCTCCTGAAAGTTCACTGTCGGCTGAATCTGTGCCTCAATATTTAAGGAGCCTGCGTCAACGGTATCTTCTTTTTCCTCTTCGGCTTCCTCCCGGGAAATCATTGCCGAGGTTTCCTGCTCCGTCTCGGAGGTTTCCTCGGTTGCCAGCTCTGCCTTTACTTCTCTTCCCGCAACCTCAAGATTTTCTGCCGCCTTATTCTCCTCTTCCACTAACTCCCTGATACTGTCCTCGGTTTCACTTTGTACTGCCTGCTGCCGTTCCTGATAGCTTACCTGATAAGTCGCGAAAGCGGTTGCTCCCACCAGGCAAAGGGTAAGCACTCCCAAAGTTCCCTTATTTTTTAAAAATCTGAATACCTTTTCTTTTTGCATATTTTTCACCTCGTATTATGTTCAATGTGTTTTCTAAACTTAGCATTGCCATAAACAAGTGAAATATACAAAAATTTAGCGTATCAAAAATTCTTTAATCATTTTTTTGCCAGCTCTACATCTTTAAAGAAATAGGTAAGGATTTCTTTGTAATTCTTACCGCTAAGCGCCATCTGTTGCGCCGTGTACTGGCTCATACCCAGCCCGTGCCCGACGCCATACGTCGTCAGAAACACCCCGTCCGCGCGGACTTCTATTTCAAAATTGGCGGACGGCAGCCCCAGCAGGTTGCGGAATTCTTCCCCCGACATGATGGACTCTCCCACCTGCAGCTGCCGGACATAGCCGGAGCTGTCCCTTTTTATGATTTCCATATCTGCCCATGAGGAATCAATCTGGATCGTTGACTCATACGCTTCCGCCTTTTTATCGGAAGGGCACACTTTGGAAACGAGATATCCATACTCCCCGGACTGAAAGGTTTCGTACCCATCCCGCGTATAGCCCGCGCTCAGTGCATGAAAGGACGCCATAATAGGCTCCCCGTTCCATGTCAGTATTTTCCCCTTTGTCTCCCGCTGCGCTTTCAGAAACTTGTCCGCTACGCCCGCTGTCTCAAGCTCTGCCAGTGTCAGATAATCTCCGTCCCATACCTCCTTTTCCTTTATCATGCGGTAAAGGTTCGTCCTGGTAATAATCATCTGGGCTTTCAGCGCTTCCAGCTCATAGTCCAGCGGAATCTGGGTTGCCGTCACTCCGATTACATATTCTTCCAGGTTCATTTCCTGGATTCCCTGGTTCGTCTGCACGGAAATATAAGCCGCCTCGTCCTGGATCGCACGGTAAATATCCTGCATTTTCCCGTTTAAAAGCAGCGTCATGGCGCACGGCAGCACCAGAATGACCAGAATGATGGACAATGTATGCTCTATTTTTTCTTTCATAAATAAACACCCTCTCATATCAATATATGAGAGGGCGCCGTAAATTATAACTGCATGATTTATTTTTCTTTAATAACTTCCTTATCCAGATGCCAGATCTCGTCTACATACTGCTGGATCGTCCTGTCGGATGTAAACTTGCCGCTGCATGCAACATTGAGCATTGCCATCTTAGCCCATCCTGCCTCATCACGGTACGCTTTTTCCACACGCCTCTGCGCCTCTGCGTAGGACTGGAAATCTGCCAGAATGAAATAAGTATCCGCTCTGTCGCTGCTCTTGGTATTTAACAGAGAATCGTAGATATCGCGGAACATCTCAGGATCATTCGGGGAATACTCGCCGTTAATCAACTGCATCAGGACACGCCTGATATCCTGGTCGCTGTTGAAAATATTTTCAGGATAGTATCCGCCGTTCTGCTCGTAGTTAATTACCTGGTCTGAAGACAGTCCGAAGATAAAGGCATTCTCCTCGCCAACCTCTTCCACAATCTCCACATTTGCTCCATCCATCGTTCCCAGAGTCGGAGCGCCGTTGAGCATAAACTTCATGTTACCGGTACCGGAAGCCTCTTTTGACGCGGTCGAAATCTGCTCGGAAACATCTGCCGCCGCAAAAATCAGTTCCGCATTGGACACACGGTAATCCTCAATAAACACAACCTTCAGCTTGCCGTTAATCGAAGCATCGTTGTTAATCACATCCGCCACAGAGTTAATCAGCTTAATCGTCAGCTTTGCACGGCGATAGCCCGCCGCTGCTTTTGCGCCGAAGATAAAGGTCCGCGGATAGAAATCCATCTCGGGATGGTCCTTAATCTGGTTATACAGATGCATAACATGCAGGATGTTCAAAAGCTGGCGTTTGTATTCATGAAGCCTCTTAACCTGCACATCAAAGATAGAACGCGGGTTGACCTCGACTCCATTGTGCTCCAGAATATATTTTGCCAGGCGAACCTTATTCTGATATTTAATATTCATAAATTCCTGCTGGGCTTTCGGGTCGTCTGCAAATACTTTCAGCTTTGAGATCTGCGGAAGATCCGTAATCCACTCATTTCCGATATGATCCGTTATCCAGTCTGCCAGAAGCGGATTTCCGTGAAGCAGGAAGCGCCTCTGTGTGATACCGTTTGTCTTATTATTGAACTTCTGCGGCATCATCTCATAGAAGGCCTTCAGTTCCTGTTTTTCCAGAATCTCCGTATGCAGCCTTGCCACACCGTTTACCGAATAGCCTGCCGCGATCGCAAGATGCGCCATCTTCACCTGGCCGTCGAAAATAATTGCCATTTTACGCACTTTTTCGAAGTCGCCCGGATATTTTGCCTCAATCTCTGCCACGAAACGGCGGTTGATCTCCTCAATAATCTGATAAATACGCGGAAGCAGCCTGGAGAACAGCTCGATCGGCCATTTTTCCAGAGCCTCAGCCATAATCGTATGGTTGGTATACGCACAGGTCTTGCTTGTCACATCCCATGCCTCTTCCCAGGTCAGCCCTTCCTCATCCAGAAGAATACGCATCAGCTCTGCAACTGCTACTGTCGGGTGCGTATCGTTTAACTGGAAGGTCGCCTTTTCATAAAATTTGCGGATGTCGCTGTGCCCCTTTTTATATTTTTCAATCGCTGCCTGCACGCTCGCCGAGATAAAGAAGTACTGCTGTTTCAGACGCAGCTCTTTACCTGCATAATGATTATCGTTCGGATAAAGCACCTCTACGATATTGCGCGCCAGGTTCTCCTGCTCCACTGCCTTGCGGTAGTCGCCTTTGTCAAAGGAATCCAACTGGAAATCGTTAATTGCCTCTGCATCCCAGATACGCAGGGTATTGACAATGCGGTTGTTGTAGCCAACGATCGGGAAATCATACGGCACCGCACGCACGGACTGATAGCCCTCCTGTACAAAGTGGTTGCGTCCCGTCTTCTCATCATATACCACACGTACATATCCACCGAATTTTACTTCTTTTGCATACTCCGGGCGGCGAAGCTCAAACGGGTTGCCATCCTTCAGCCAGTTATCGGGAATTTCCACCTGATAGCCGTCTTCAATTTTCTGTTTGAACATCCCATAACGGTAACGGATACCGCATCCATAGGAAGCATATCCCAGGGTCGCCAATGAATCGAGGAAGCATGCTGCCAGACGTCCCAGTCCGCCGTTACCAAGCGCGGCATCCGGCTCCTGGTCTTCGATCACATTCAGATCAAACCCAAGCTCTGCCAGCGCTTCTTTTACTTCTTTGTACTCTGTCAGGTTAATCAGGTTGTTGCCCAGCGCACGCCCCATCAAAAATTCCATTGACATATAGTAGACATACTTCGGGTCATCCTTCTCATACTGCTCCTGCGTAGCCAGCCAGTTGTCAATGATAGTATCCTTTACCGTGTAGGAAACCGCCTGAAAAATCTGCTGCTGTGTTGCTTCATCCAGATTTTTTCGGTAAAGCGCTTTGACATTTGCCTTTACATCGCTGATAAATTCTTTCTTATTGAATTTCTTTGCCATAAACTCTCCTCCTGTTTTACTGCTGTCTCTCAACAGCCATGGTCACTTTCTCCCCGTTAATGTTCCATTCCTTCTCGTAACCCTTCGTGCTGCCGAGAATGATATCGTCTGCAAGTACCTCAGATTTGATCTCCTCTGCATGTGCGCTGAGAATCGTTTCAATCTTCTCATTGCCCACGGCATAAATATTTATTCTGTCTGTCACTTCAAAGCCTGCTTCTTTTCGCATGGTCTGCACTTTACTAATCAGCTCCCGGACAAAGCCTTCTTCCACCAGTTCCGGTGTCAGCTTTGTCTCCAGGACAACGGTAATCTCATTATCCTGCTCTGTGATAAAATCCTCAGACTGAGCCGTATCGATGAGCAAATCCGCTTCTGATAATACTACACTTTCACCGTTAATGTCAAGATGCAGGGCTCCTTCCGCTTTAAGCTGCGCCATTGCCGCCTGTCCGTCGATATCAGCCAGCGCCTGGCGGATTCCGCCTAAGAGCTTACCGTATTTGGGTCCGACTGTTTTCAACTGCGGCTTAAAGGTATAGGATACAAACCCGCTCACATCATCCTTGAAGGTCACTGCCTTTGCATTCAGCTCATCTCTGATAATCTCTGTAAAGTATTCCGGCAGGATGGCGGGCGCCTTTACAAACATATTGGCGATCGGCTGCCTGTTCTTGATATTGGCTGCATTTCTTGCCGCACGCCCCATTACGACCACCTTCAGGACCTCATCCATATTGGCTTCCAGTTCTTTGTCGATCTGGCTCTGGTCTGCCTCCGGGAAATCGCACAGATGGATGCTTTCAGGCGCATTTTTATCAATGCTGCGCACCAGGTTCTGATAAATATCCTCCGTCATGAACGGTACAAACGGCGCTGCCGCCTTTGCCACATTTACCAGCGCGGTATACAGCGTCATGTAGGCATTAATCTTATCCTGCTCCATGCCCTTCGCCCAGAAACGCTCGCGGCTGCGGCGCACATACCAGTTACTCATATCATCGACAAATTCCTGCAATGCCCTTGCACTCTCCGGGATGCGGTAATTTGCCAGGTTATGATCCACCGCCTGAATCATGGTATTCATCTTGGAGAGCAGCCATTTATCCATAACCGAAAGCTTCTCATATTCCAGCGCGTATTTTGTCGCGTCAAATTCATCAATATTAGCATACAGCACGAAGAAGGCATAGGTATTCCACAGCGTTCCCATGAATTTACGCTGTCCCTCCTGCACGGCTTTGCCGTGGAAACGGTTCGGCAGCCACGGCGCGCTGTTCACATAGAAATACCAGCGGATCGCATCTGCCCCGTAGGTTGCCAGCGCTTCAAACGGGTCGACGGCATTTCCTTTTGATTTGCTCATCTTCTGCCCATTTTCATCCTGCACATGGCCGAGCACGATTACGTTCTCATACGGCGCCCGGTTAAACAGCAGCGTGGACTCAGCCAGCAGTGAATAGAACCAGCCTCTTGTCTGGTCAACCGCTTCAGAAATAAACTGTGCCGGGAACTGCTGCTCAAAAAGCTCCTTATTCTCAAACGGATAATGGTGCTGCGCAAACGGCATCGCCCCGGAGTCAAACCAGCAGTCGATTACCTCCGGTACACGGTGCATCGTCTTGCCGCACTCAGGGCAGTTGATGGTAATTTCATCAATGTACGGACGGTGCAGCTCCACCGTCTTTGCCGCCTCGTTGCCGCTCATTTCAAAAAGCTCCTGGCGGCTTCCGATGGAATGCATATGTCCGCATTCCTTACATTCCCAGATATTCAGCGGGGTTCCCCAGTAACGGTTGCGGCTGATACCCCAGTCCTGTACATTCTCCAGCCAGTCGCCGAAGCGTCCCTTGCCGATGCTCTCCGGAATCCAGTTGATCGTATTGTTATTGCGGATCAGGTCGTCTTTTACTGCCGTCATCTTGATAAACCAGGATTCGCGCGCATAGTAAATCAACGGCGTATCGCATCTCCAGCAATGCGGATAATCATGCTCAAATTTCGGAGCGTCGTAGAGCTTGCCTTCTTTTTCCAGGTCCACAAGGATCGGCTTATCGGCATCCTTCACAAACATTCCCGCATAATCTGTCTCTTCTGTCATCTCACCCTTGCCGTCTACAAACTGTACAAACGGCAGATCATAGTTTCGCCCGATCCGTCCGTCATCCTCGCCAAATGCCGGCGCAATGTGGACGATACCGGTACCGTCGGACATCGTTACGTAGTTGTCGCAGGTCACAAAATGCGCTTTCTTATGCTGCTTCTTTGCCGATTCTCCAGCGCAGGCAAACAGCGGCTCATACTCGCGGTATTCCAGATCCTTTCCTTTATAAGTCTCCAGCACCTCATATGCCTCCACGCCGTTTTCTTTATCAGCCAGCCTGCCAAGCACGGTATCCAGCAACGCTTCCGCCATATAATAGGTATATCCGTCCGCCGCTTTTACCTTGCAGTACGTCTCCTCCGGGTTCACACAGAGCGCCACATTGGAGGGCAGCGTCCACGGCGTTGTCGTCCATGCCAGGAAGTACGCATCCTCGCCCACTGCCTTAAAGCGCACGATGGCGGAGCGTTCCTTCACTGTCTTATATCCCTGCGCTACCTCCTGCGCGGACAGCGGCGTACCGCAGCGCGGGCAGTACGGGA
>CAZAQD010000072.1:0-6995 GCA_964487425.1 uncultured Marvinbryantia sp.
TTGTCTTTGAAAAGCGTTGACTTTGCCTTTTAAAAGTACGATAGTAAAGATAGTTCATATATCTTGGGAGGAAGCTATGCGTTTTGGATATTGTCCCGATTGCGGGAGTAAGTTAACAGACAGGGAGATTGGCGACGAGGGGATGGTTCCCTTTTGTGAGAAGTGTAATAAACCGTTGTTTGATATGTTTTCCACCTGTATCATTGCGCTGGTGGTAAATGAATGCGGGGAAGCGGTGTTGCTGCGCCAGGGCTATATTTCAAACCAGTATTATAACCTGGTTTCGGGTTATATGAAACCGGGGGAGAATGCCGAGCAGACGGCGGCACGGGAAGTAGAGGAAGAGATTGGCATTAAGATAGAGAGCCTGGAATTTGCCGGCACTTATTGGTTTGGCAAGAAGGACATGCTGATGATAGGATTTATTGCGAAGGCGAAGAAGGCAAAGCTGGTGCTATCGGGGGAAGTAGACCAGGCAGAGTGGATTCCGGCAGAAGAGGCGATTATGCGGGTGCATCCAAAGGGAAGCGTTTCCTATGCGCTGCTGGAGAAGTACCTGGAGCGCCAGCGGTAAAGGAGGAAAGCAGTGCAGAGGGAGCTGGAAGAGAGAATTGAAGCGTTTGCAGAGGAGCATCATGCGGAAACACTTGCACTTTTAAAGGAATTGGCGGCGGTTCCGGCGCCATCCAATCAGGAGCAAAAAAGGGCAGCGTTTGTCCGCGAATGGCTTTTGCAGCAGGGCGCCCGCAAGGTGTGGGCGGATCGCGTGGGAAATGTGATTTTTCGATATGGGGCAGATGATTCTGCAGACACGCAAAAGCAAAACCTGACGGTGATTATAGCACATATGGACGTTGTATTTTCTGATAGAGAGGCGCTGCCGGTTTATGAGAAGGATGGAAAACTTTTTGCGCCGGGGGTGGGAGACAATACGGCAAACCTTGTGAATATGCTGATGGCAATAAAATTTCTGCTGCAATATCCGGTGGAGTCTGAGAAAGAGATTCTGTTTGTCGCTAATGTGGGCGAGGAAGGGCTGGGCAATTTAAGGGGAAGCCGTGAGATTATGGCAGACTATGGCGGGCATATCCGGGAGTGGGTTTCCCTTGACCTGTATTATAATGTGCTTTATGACAGTACAGTTGGCTCGCAGCGTTATAAGATCGGAATCCGTACCAGAGGCGGACATTCCTATAAGGATTTTGGCGAGGAAAACGCGATTGCCGGGATGGCAGAAATTATCACCGATTTGTACCGGCAGGATGTACCGCAGGATGTCAGGACTACGTATAATGTGGGCGGGATATCAGGGGGAACCTCGATCAACACCATCGCCCAGGAAGCCGTCATTTATTATGAATTCCGCTCGCAGTCGGCGGCGTGTATGAAAAAAATGGAAGCGTCCCTGCAGGATATTGTGGACAAGCACCGGAGGCGGGGGAAAAAGCTGGAGATAGAAGTGCTGGGCATACGCCCGGGGGCAGGTGATGTCGACAAAGCGAGACAGCAGGAGTTAAAAAAGAGATGCCTTGCGGTAATGCAGCGTTATTATGAGGGGGAAATCCATGTGGAAGCGGCTTCGACAGACAGCAATATTCCCTTCTCCTGCGGGATACCGGCAGTGACAGTTGGAACCGTGCTGGGTGGTCTTTTGCACACGAGGGAGGAATGGATCGATATGGACAGCATGAGAACGGGACAGAAAATTGCCATCGGTGTGGCAGTGGAATGCCTGTAACGCTTCGTGCGTGGAAAAGCCCATTTCCAATAATACGATTTTGAAATGAAAGAGGAAAGAATCATGCAGCAGTATGAGAAAATATCACATAACTTTGAACCGGTATTTGATGAACATTCCAGGGTGTTGATTCTGGGGACGTTTCCCTCTGTGAAATCAAGGGAAAATGGTTTTTATTACGGGCATCCGCAGAACAGGTTCTGGAAGCTGCTGGCTGCTTTGACGGAGCAGGAGGTACCGGGGACAATTGAAGAGAAAAAAGTATTTTTGCTGAAAAACAGGATTGCCATCTGGGATGTGATTGCCGAGTGCGAGATCATCGGTTCCAGCGACAGTTCCATAAAAAATGTTGTGCCAAACGATCTGCAGCGTATTCTTAGGCAGGCGCCGGTTTGCCGGATTTTTGCAAATGGAGGTAAGGCATATGAGCTGTACCAGAAGTATAGCTATCCCGTGCTGAAGAGGGAGTGTAAAAAGCTGCCCTCCACCAGCCCGGCAAATGCGGCGTTTCAGATGGAACGGCTCAAAAAAGAGTGGGGAGATTTAAGGAAAGCGCTCGGCATGGATGATTGACGGGAAAATGTGCAGATTGGGGCTTTTCTTTGCGGGAAAAAGCGAGTAGAATAAGGAAAGACTTTAGGATATGGGAGATGAGTATACATGAGATTTACGGATAAACAGCTAAGGCAGTTGATTATTCCGTTGATTATTGAGCAGCTTTTGACGGTCACGGTGGGGATGGCAGATTCCATTATGGTGGCGAGTGTGGGTGAGGCTGCTGTTTCTGGCGTGTCATTGGTGGATACGATCATGGTGCTGCTAATCAATATTTTTGCGGCGCTGGCGACAGGCGGCGCGGTGGTCGCAGGACAGTATATCGGACAGGAGCGCAAAGAGCTGGCGTGTAAGGCGACCGATCAGTTGATTCTGTTTATTGTGGTGCTGTCTCTGGGCATAATGGCTGTGGTATATCTGGGACAGAATGTGATTTTACATGGGATTTTCGGAAAAATTGAAGCAGATGTGATGGAAAGCGCGAAAATCTATCTGCTGATCGTGACAGCTTCGATCCCGTTTATTGCCCTCTACAACGGCGGCGCAGCGATTTTCCGCGCAATGGGTAATTCTAAGATATCCATGCAGACTTCGCTTCTGATGAACGGCATCAACATTGCCGGAAACGGGATTCTGATTTACGGATTGGGGATGGGGACGGCAGGCGCGGCAATTCCCACGCTCTGTTCCCGGATTGCAGCGGCAGTGATTATGATTGTGCTGCTGCGCCAGCAGAAACATCCGGTTCATATGTCTGAGAAAATAGAGTGGCGTTTTAACCGCCATATGGTACGGAAAATCCTGCATATTGGGGTGCCCAACGGACTGGAGAACAGTATGTTCCAGCTTGGCAAGATCCTTGTCCTCAGCCTGGTGGCGACATTTGGCACGGCATCTATCGCGGCAAACGCAGTTTCCAACACGATTGCGTTATTCCAGATCCTTCCGGGCATGGCGATGGGCTTTGCCATTTTAACCGTAGTTGCCCAGTGCGTTGGCGCAGGCGATTATGAGCAGGCAAGATATTATACGAAAAAGCTGTTAAAAATGGTATATTTTGCAATGATTGCGGTCAACTTACTGGTGTATTTTCTGATTCCGTTTATCGTAGAGGTTTACCATCTGTCTGAGGAGACAGCGCAGATGACAAGACAGATTCTTGTGTATCACGGAATCTGTGCGAGTACGATCTGGCCGATGTCTTTTTCCCTGCCCAATACCTTGCGGGCTGCCAACGATGTGAAATTTACCATGTGGGCATCTATTTTGTCGATGTGGGTCTTTCGGATTGTTTTCAGCTACATATTGGGAGCATATATGGGCTGGGGCGTGTTTGGCATCTGGGTTGCTATGACAATAGACTGGCTGTTTCGCGCGATCTGTTTTACGGTACGGTATGTGCATGGAAAATGGCAGACGCAGGAGATTTGACCGCGCGGATGCCTGTTCATAAAATCTGAGCAGAAAACAATCACAGCGACGGGAAATGAGAGAGAAGAGGGGAAGGAAGAAAGCCGCCGATTCCGTGGTGGAGCAGTCGTATCTTTTGATGCCGAGACACATCAACGGCAGCGGGAGATTGTTTGGCGGGCAACTGGTGGCATGGATTGACGAAGTGGCGGGGATTGTGGGGAAACGGCACTCGGAATCCGATATTGTCACAGCCTGCATTGGCAATCTGGTGTTTAAGGCGGTGGCATATCTGAAGGATACTGTAGTGGTACGGGGACATCTGACCTATGTGGGCAAAAGCTCGATGGAGGTGCGGGTGGATACCTACCGGGAAAGCCTGGACGGGACGCGCACGATGATAAACTGCGCTTATGTCGTCATGGTGGCGGTGGATAAAGAGGGAAATTCGCATCCGGCCCCCGGACTGGATATTGAAGGAGAAAGTGTAAAAGCGGAATGGGAGGCGGCGCAGAAACGCGCTGAGCTTCGCAAGGTGCGCAGAAGAGAAGGCTTCTAAGCAAAGGAGGATGGAACATGAAAGCATTATTTATCGGCGGTACAGGGACGATCAGTACGGCTATTTCGAAAAAACTTCTGGAGGAAGGGCATGAACTGTGGCTTCTTAACCGGGGAAATCACAATGACAGGCTGCCGCAAGGCGCACATATTATTACGGCAGATATCAATGACGAGAAAAGCGTTGCAGAAAAGCTGGCGGGAGAAAAATTTGATGTGGTTGCTGATTTTATTGCCTTTGTGCCGGAGCAGTTAGAGCGGGACTACCGCCTGTTCCATGATAAGACAAGACAGTTTATCTACATCAGCTCGGCATCCGCTTACCAGAAACCATTGTCCGATTACCGTATTACGGAAGGGACGCCCCTTGCGAATCCGTACTGGGAGTATTCCCGCAATAAAATCGCCGGAGAGGAACTGCTGATGAAACTCTACCGGGAGAAAGGCTTTCCGGTAACGATCGTGCGCCCAAGCCACACCTACAGCGAGCGCAGCGTGCCGGTGGGAATTCACGGTGAAAAGGGTAGTTATCAGGTATTAAAGCGGATGATGGAAGGAAAGAAAGTAATTCTTCACGGGGACGGTACCTCACTGTGGACACTGACACTGAACCGCGATTTCGCCAAAGGCTTTGTAGGGCTGATGGGGAATATACATGCGATCGGCGAAGCAGTACAGATTACCGGCGACGAAAGCCTTACCTGGAACCAGATTTACCAGACCGTAGCCGATGCGCTGGGCGTGCAGCTAAAACCGTTTTATGTGTCCAGCGAATTTTTGAGCGCATGCGGAGAAAAATATGACCTGCGCGGAAATTTGTGGGGAGATAAGGCGAATACAGTAGTATTCGATAATGCAAAATTAAAACGCCTTGTACCGGGCTTTACGGAAGCCACCCGCTTTGACCAGGGCGTGCGTGAAGCGATTTCTTATATCATGTCCCACCCGGAATGCCAGGTTGAAGATCCCGAATTTGACGCATGGTGCGACCGCGTTATCGCGGTACAGGAAGAAGCACTTGAAAAGTTCAAATGAGGATGATACTATAATTTAAGATAAAAAGCCTAAAGCACGCGCTATGACGGGAAAAGACAAAACGGCTGCAGTCGGCAGTTGATGCGGCGCCTGATCCCGGATGCGGGCGAAGCGGCAGCAAAAGGAACCACAAACGAGAAAAGAGGAGGTATCCCCCAGTGAGACGTGAAATGGTCATCGTACTTGACTTCGGCGGGCAGTACAATCAACTGGTAACCAGAAGAGTGCGCGAATGCAATGTTTACTGTGAGATTTATTCGTACAAAACGGATATTGAGAAAATCAAAGCCATGAATCCGAAGGGCATCATCTTAACCGGCGGGCCGAATAGCTGCTATGAGCCGGATTCCCCCACCTATTCAAAGGAATTATTTGAGCTAGGCATTCCGGTGCTGGGGCTCTGCTATGGCGCGCAGTTAATGCAGCACATTCTGGGCGGCGAGGTAAAGCGTGCAGAGGTGCGGGAGTACGGAAAGACAGAGGTTATGGTAGATACCGGTTCCAGGCTGTTTTCGAATGTATCTCCGGCAACGATCTGCTGGATGAGCCATTTTGACTATATCTCACAGGCTGCACCGGGATTTAAAATCACGGCGCACACAGCCGACTGTCCGGTGGCGGCGGCAGAAGACGAGTCCAGGCACTTGTACGCAATCCAGTTCCACCCGGAGGTCCTGCATACCCAGGAAGGCACGAAGATGCTTTCTAACTTTGTATTAGAGGTCTGCGGTTGTGTGGGCGACTGGCGGATGGATTCTTTTGTAGAAGAATCGATCAAAGTGATCCGTGAGAAGGTTGGAAACGGTAAAGTTCTCTGCGCCCTGTCCGGCGGAGTGGATTCTTCCGTGGCGGCGGTTCTTTTATCAAAAGCGGTAGGGGAGCAGTTGACCTGTGTGTTTGTGGATCATGGATTGCTGCGCAAAAACGAAGGCGACGAAGTAGAAGCCGTATTTGGACCGCAAGGTCCCTATGACATGAACTTCATCCGCGTCAATGCGCAGGAGCGTTTCTACAGCAAGCTGGCAGGCGTCACCGAGCCGGAGAAGAAACGAAAGATTATCGGAGAAGAATTTATCCGTGTATTTGAAGAAGAAGCAAAAAAAATCGGCGCTGTTGATTTTCTGGTGCAGGGAACGATTTATCCTGACGTAGTAGAGAGCGGTCTGGGCGGGGAATCCGCCGTGATCAAATCGCACCATAATGTGGGCGGGCTTCCCGATTACGTAGATTTCAAGGAAATCATTGAGCCGCTCCGGGCTCTCTTTAAGGATGAGGTCCGCAAGGCGGGATTAGAGCTTGGCATCCCGGAGCATTTGGTATTCCGCCAGCCCTTCCCGGGTCCTGGGCTTGGAATCCGTATTATCGGTGAAGTGACTGCCGAAAAGGTAAAAATCGTGCAGGATGCGGACGCCATCTATCGCGAGGAAATCGCCAATGCCGGGCTGGAAAGAAGCATCGGACAATACTTTGCGGCGCTTACCAATATGCAAAGCGTCGGCGTCATGGGCGATGAGAGAACTTATGACTATGCAGTCGCACTCAGGGCAGTGTATACGGTAGACTTCATGACGGCGGAGGCAACGGAGATCCCGTTTGCGGTGCTGCAGAAGGTGATGAGCAGGATCATTAATGAGGTCAAGGGCGTGAATAGGGTAATGTATGATCTGACGAGTAAACCGCCGGGGACGATTGAGTTCGA
>CAZAQD010000073.1:0-6979 GCA_964487425.1 uncultured Marvinbryantia sp.
TGGTATCCAACGTCTATGCGCGGACCTTTGAACCGGTATTAAAAAGGGAAGACTACATTGGGGATGAAATCAGCCGCTTAAAGAGAGTGATCTCCATGGACAAGCGGGTGAGCACGATGGGAATTTTCCAGACCTTGCTTAGAAATACGGGTGAGGATTCCCTCGATGAAAAAGATTTGGAAGAGCTCGATCATATTTTAAAAGAATATCGGGAAAGGATTGCTAAGGAGAGATAATGCGCCTGTGTATATCGTCGGTTATCACAGCCAGTTTACTGGTTACAGCCATTATTGTTCTGATGTACCCACTAATGAAAAGCCGTACATTTATCAGAAGCGCAGGAACAAACTGGATCATGCTGCTTCTGATATGCGTGCTGTTTCGAATGTTTTTGCCAGTAGAGTTTTTCTATACGTATACCTTTCGTTTTACAAAGTTTTTGACGACTATCAGGAAGATTTTGATTTATGACTTAGTACCTGGGGAGAAAATAAACATCTGCATTTACCACATATTAATAGCTGTTTGGATAATCGGCAGCATTTTGAATATCTGGAAGAAATACAGGGATTATTTAGTAATACAAAAAGAGATTGCCTTGTATGGGACGGCTCCGACAGAGGAAGTATGCGGGATCGTGAAGGCGCTCGAAGCAGAATATCCAGAGCTGGCGAAGATAAAGCTTCGCTATTCGCCGTTTATCAGCAGTCCTGTGCTTATGGGAATCAGGAAGCCGCAGATCGTTTTGCCGGAAAAGAGCTTCTCAGAACGGGAATTGGGTTATATTCTTGCACATGAAGTGATGCATATTCGGAACCACGATACATTCTGGAAAATGCTGATCGATATCCTATGCACGATTTATTGGTGGAATCCGGCATTCTATGCCTTAAAGAATCAGGCGTTTAATATTATTGAGATTAAAAATGACCTGCGCCTGACAAGCGGCATGTCCAAAGAGGAAAAAGAGGAATATCTGGATTGCCTGTTCAATGTGGCAAAGCTATCGGCTGTACCGAATTACATGAGTGTGGTGGCATTTACCGCCAAACCGGGAAAGGAACTGCAGAGAAGATTTAAGCTGGTTATCAGCGGCGCGAGCGATAACAGGATCGTGAAAGCGGCAGTGTATGTCCTGATTCTGGGAATTACGTTTGCAAGTTCGTGTGTAATATTTGAACCAGAATTTGCGCCGCCGGAAGATAATGTAATCATGATGACAGAGTCTAATACATATGTTATCGAGGAGAATGGGATGTATAATGTCTATGTTGATGGACAGTTTTTCTTTAGTATCGATTCGCTGGAATACTTGCCAGAGGATATCATTATTAAATAAAAGGAGATAAAAAATGAAAAAGAAGTTAATGGTTGTATGCGCTGCTATATGTTTTGCTTGCTTTGGCTCGATAGTGGCAACAGCAGAGAGCATAGAAGTAGAAGTTCCGCAGACGGAGAATGTTGGAAATGGAGGAGCTTCCACATATTCAGAAAAAATTGTGTGGGTAGTTAAAATCGAGAATGGAAAGAAATATCGTAGGCTGTTTAATACAACCACCGGTGAGTATATCGGCGATTGGATTCCGTGTGACTAAGAGAATATGAGAAAACATTTGCTGCAGTGCCTAAATGGCGCTGCAGTTTTGCGTGAAGGCTATTTTATGGTGAAAGGCAGTATATTACATAAGATTCTGGAAACCTATCAAACGCCGTTCCGTATGATTGGATTGAGAGATCATATAGCGTCAGGCTTTCCTGCAATCTTAAACGCATGGGGAGACAATTTATTTATTGCGGAAAATAGTTGTAAAAAAATCAGTTGTTGTAACTGCTATATATTTCAAAAACTCTATTTAGACGAAACAGCAGCGCATAAAATTCCTCCAGTTACAGATACTAATTCCAGTAATAGAAAGTACAGTAAACGGAGGAATTTTTCTATGAAAGCTACTGGAATAGTGAGAAGGATCGATGACCTCGGAAGAGTAGTGATTCCGAAGGAAATCCGAAAGACACTGAGGATCAGGGAGTCAGACCCGTTGGAGATATTTACGGACCGCGAAGGAGAAATCATTTTAAAAAAATATTCTCCAATCGGCGAGCTGGGAAGCTTTGCGAAGGAATATGCGGAGTCCCTGGCGCAGACGACAGGACACAGTATCTGTATTACCGATAAAGACCAGATTATCGCAACTGCGGGCGGGCTGAAAAGAGAGTATGTGGGAAAGCCGATCAGCGGTCCTTTGGAAAGCCTGATCGGGGAACGAGAGAATGTGCTCCACAATATGTCGGACAGGGATTATGTGGAGATTTTAGAGCCGAACGAAGAGAAGCGGGCGCAGGTAATCAGCCCGATTCTGTGTGAAGGGGATGCGATTGGAGCGGTTGTTTTGATGGGAAAAAATGAAAAGGTGCAGATGGGTGAGACAGAGCAGATGGTGGCAAAGTGCGCCGCTAATTTTATGGGAAAGCAGATGGAAGCATGAAAACGGGATGCATGGAGTCGGTCAGGTATCGTTAAGATACCTGGCCGTCTTTTGTGATTGTTATGGTTGTAAAATGTGCGGGATTTTCGTAATCCTTTGTGTAGCCGTCGTCGTGATAATATTCATAGGCAGCCTTGTTTTGTACAAAGAAGAGATACGTAAGGTGCGTAAAGTCTACGTCATCCACACACTGTCCGCCTTCTGCCAGCGGCAGCAGGCGATCCGGGCGCAGGAAGATGACAACCTCTGTCAATGCCACCTCGATATAATGATGCCCGGCATCCAGGATTTTCTCTTCGATTACGCCGCCTTCCCGGAAGCGTATCAGCTTCATGGTTTCCGGAAGATAGACATACCGTCCCTCTGCGTTTTGCTCATAGACAGGCGCAATCATCAGGCTGTCGCCTAAAAGAAGCTGGTCCTCGACGGTGGCTGCATGACTGTCATCGGGGTAATCAAAGCACAGCGGACGGAACATCATGTCGTTATGCAGGACGCTCTTCATATATTCGCTGTAGAGGTAGGGCAGCAAGCGGTAGCGCAGCCCGATCAGATGACGGAAGCCATCGATATTTTCAAACTGATAAGCTTCCTGCGCCCTGGTGCCGAGTGCGGAATGGTTGCGCATCAGCGGGGTGAAAATGCCAAGCGCCAGCCAGCGCAGCAGCAGATCCTCCGTGGTATCCATGCCGAAGCCGCCGAGGTCGGCGCCGGTGTACAGGAAACCGCACATATTCAGGGAGGGCAGCATTTTCAGGTTCATGAGGATATGGGACCACCAGGATTTGTTGTCGCCCATCCAGATGCCGCCGTGGCGGTGCATACCGATATAGGAAGCACGGGAGAAGAGAAGGATTCTCTTATCCGGTACCAGCCGCTCAAAGGCTTCCCCGGCTGCGCGGGTCATCTGATAGCCAAAGAGGTTATGCACGCAGTCGTGGCGCACCTTCTGTCCGTTGATATTGTGATAAAATTTGCTGTAGTCGCCGCGATTGCTGGAAAGCCCGTTTACCAGCCCGGTGAAATGGAAATATTTATCCAGATCCAGATTCTGCCCGTGATAGGTTTCGATCTCATTCAACACCGCTTCCAGGCGGTCTTCCGTATAGAAGATCGCCGGCTCGTTCATATCATTCCAAAATCCCTCGATCCCCTGGTCAAGCAGGAATTGATACTGGCTGCCGAACCAGTCGCGCGCTTCCTTATTGAGCATATCGGGAAACAGGGCTTTTCCAGGCCATACGGCGGCAACAAAGGGAGTGCCGTCTTCTTTTTTACAGAAATAGCCTTTTTCCATGC
Source organism: uncultured Marvinbryantia sp. (assembly GCA_964487425.1). GTDB lineage: Bacteria > Bacillota > Clostridia > Lachnospirales > Lachnospiraceae > Marvinbryantia. The sequence continues at coordinate 3,786 of CAZAQD010000073.1, forward strand.
CCTCCTCATAAGTGGGGTATCCCTCTTCCTGCTTGACGCCCGCATCGATGATGGGGACGAGATGAATATGCTGTTTTGCCATTTCCTCTGCAAACTGATCCAGCCGGGGGAAGGTTTCTTCGTTTACGGTAAAATCCTTGTAACGCTCCATGTAATCGATATCAAGGTAGATGCTGTCGAGCGGGAGGTTGTTTTTGCGGTGCTGTTTTACAACGTCGCGCACCTCGTCGGCGCTCATATAGCTCCAGCGGGACTGCCCATAGCCGAAAGCCCATTTCGGCGCGATGTAGCTTCTGCCGATGAGGCGGCGGAACTGCTTCACGATATCAGTCAGGCTTTCGCCGGTCATGATGTACACCTCCAGGTTCCAGTCGCAGGCAGAGATTTTCAGCTCGCTGTATTTGCTGTACCCGATATCGAAGGTCAGGATGCCCGGATAGTCGACGAAAATTCCAAACGGCTCTTTGGCGGCAATGAGAAGAAAATTGTGTGCGCCATACAGCGAGCGGCGGTCTTCCTGGTGATTCGGCTCATCGCTGCACCTGCTCTCATAGATCCATCCGCGCTTGTTGATGCCGCGGACATTTTGCCCAAGCCCGTATACACGGGTCGCGGGCTCCATTGTATAGGTAAAACTCATACTCTCTTCTGAGACAGAGAAGAAGGGGAAGCGCCCGTTGCAGGCGTCCGGTTTCTGCTGGATAGCTTCTGTCTCAATCATGTTCCCGAATACATATCTTTGAATCATAGTGCCCTCCTGATAAAATTAATTTTTCGGTTTGCCCGATTCGCTGCCGGAGACAGGAAGTGATAAAGCAAACAGCCGCGCCATAAACGGCTTTTCGGTTTCTACAGTTAACGTATGGCTGTCTGCGTCGTAGTCATAAGCGGTCTGGCTGCCTGAAGGATAGATGCAGCGCACAGACAGCTTTTGTGTGGATGTCTCCGCCGCCGGGAAAAGCTCTTTTGGCAGGGGAAAAGCCTGCCTTGACTGGGCATCTTCCAGGCATTTCCATACCGCGAGATAAGCGCGGTCTTTCGTCTTCATGCCGAGGGAAACCCAGCCGTCGGCATAATCAGCCAGCCCAAGCGGCCAGAAGGGGCGCGCATGGGGAAGATCGCTGCGGATTTCCTTATAAACGGCAATGCCTTCTTTTACCAGCTCTTTTCTGGTTTCATCCACATTTGCCAGATGCCCGCTCTGATGGATACGCAGCAGCATGGCGTTTACCATATTGAAAATCGTTTCTTCCTTTAATAATTCTTCGCTGGTTTCCTCCTCGTGATTCATCGGGTAGGACCAGACGGCAGCCTGTTCCGGGGTGACGGCAGTGGGTGCGTTGGCAGCGATAACCGGGTATTTGCGATAATTTTCCAGATCGCTGGTAGACTGGATGCTCAAACGGGAGAGCATGGCATAGTCCATCCGCAAGCCGCCGCTGGAGCAGTTTTCCAGGATCAGATCCGGGTGGCGCTGCCATAATCCGTCCAGCCAGGACAAATAAGCGCGTTCGTGTTCCAGCATACCGTCGCCGATGCTGTCGGTATACAGTTCAGTGCCGATACCGGGCTCGATGTTATAGTCCGTCTTAATATAGCCAACGCCATAGTCAAGGATCAGGCGGTCCACAACCTTGTCCATATGGGCGCGCACCTGCGGGTTCCGGTAATCCAACTGGTAGCGGCTGCGGTCATAGACTTTTTTGCCGTGGCGCACAAAGAACCAGTCCTGGGGAACTTTTTTCGTAAGCTCACAGTTGATCCCCATAACCTCCGGCTCCAGCCATACGCCGGGGATCATGCCGCGCCTGCGGATATAATCAGTGACTTCTTTCAGCCCGTTGGGGAAGCGCGTACGGTTTTCCTCCCATTCGCCGACGCTGTCCCACCAAAGTCCGTCTGCGTACCATCCGGCATCGATTACAAAATATTCGCAGCCGGCCTCTGCGGCAGCATCGATCAGCGGAAATTCTTTTTCAGCGGTTGGATCTCCCCAGAGGCAATTCATGTAGTCATTGAAAATGACGGGAAGCGTTTCATTATCTTTATTTTTGCGGCGGATCAGGCGGCGGTAATCCGTCAGGATTCCCATTGCCTCGTCCAGCCCTTTGTCCGTCACGCCGATGGCGGCGGGTACGGTGGTGAAGGAATCGCCGGGTTTGAGGTTTTTGTACCAGTGGGAGTAAATCTCGTTGGGACCGCCAAGCGCCAGATAGAGATGCCCGTTCTGGTCGCCGATTTCCCAGTGCCAGGAGCCGTTATGCTCGATCTGCCAGAATAATCCGGCGCCGACCTCTGTATTTTCCAGATACGCCATAGGCAGATATTCTTTGGCGGACCAGTTGCCGGTGTTGGTGACGCGGATCATACTGGAAGAACGCTGGATCTCCTTTGGCTGTATCAGCTCCATGCCAAGCTGGGGCAGGGTGTAGCGCTTCCAGTTCAGCTCGCGCTGCCAACTGTTATGGGGAATCCACAGAACCATCTTTTCATCTCTTGGAAGCGTCCCTTCTTTTTCAATTCCTTCGTAGTGGAAATTGGAAACATATTCCAGTGTCTGCACTTCGCTGCCCTCATTGCGTACCTCATGCCACATGCGGACAATGGAAAGCTCGTCGTAGAACTGCAGATAAGAGGAAACGCGCACATCGGTGGCATCATCCAGCAAATGGAAGGTCAGAAGGCGTCCGAAGGAATTGCGCGCATCATCGTGCCCTTTGTATTTCATGCGGAATCCGGGCGCGGTGACGATATATTTGTTGCCGTGGCGTTCGTAGGGACGGTCAAAGCCGGACAGATTGAGCCCGAGGAAGGGGAAACCTTCGGCAATCGCTTCTTCCACGATTTCCCCCTCGTGCCAGGGGCGGGCGGAAAAATGCAAAAGGCGCAAAATATTATGTTCAATAACGGCAAAACGAAGATAGATGCCGTTTTCCTCAATGTCAATGATCTTCATAGAAATTCTCCTTGTTGTATGTAGTTATAGTGTGTCTATTATAAGACATGGAAAATCCCAATGTCAATAAAACATGAAGCCGGGAAGAGGGATTAAAATTTTCAGAATAAATTAAGGTTGGGGATTTATACTGCAGGCAAAAAGAAAAGAGGAGGATGAAAAACATGAAATATAAATATATGGCGCGGGAGTTTGACAGTCTAACGACATAAAAATCCCCTCAAAGCCTTGACAGGCT
>CAZAQD010000074.1:0-6846 GCA_964487425.1 uncultured Marvinbryantia sp.
AAATCGTGTCCTCTACCGTCGGCTCATCTACCATAACCGGCTGGAAACGCCGCTCCAGCGCCGGATCCTTTTCAATATACTGGCGGTGCTCGTCCAGTGTTGTCGCGCCGATGCAGTGCAGCTCACCTCTTGCCAGCATAGGCTTTAACATATTGCCGGCGTCCATCGCCCCGTCCGTCTTGCCTGCGCCCACGATCAGATGCAGCTCATCCACGAAAAGAATAATCTCGCCGTCGCTCTTGCGCACGTCCTCCAGAACCGCCTTCAGGCGCTCTTCAAACTCGCCGCGGTACTTCGCGCCCGCCACCAGCGCTCCCATATCCAGGGAAAAAATCTTTTTGTTCTTCAGCCCTTCCGGCACATCCCCGCGCACGATACGCTGTGCCAGTCCTTCTACCACCGCCGTCTTGCCGACACCCGGCTCTCCGATCAGCACCGGATTATTCTTAGTCTTGCGCGACAGGATGCGGATCACATTCCGTATCTCCGCATCACGCCCGATTACCGGGTCCAGCTTCTGCTGCCTTGCCTTCTCCACCAGCTCCTGCCCGTACTTTTCCAGCGAATCATACGTCGCCTCCGGGTTATCCGTAGTTACGCGCTGATTGCCCCGCACGGTTGACAGCGCCTGCAGGAACCGCTCCTTCGTGATCCCATATTCACGGAACAGTTCTGCCACCGGCTTATTTGGATTCTTAATCAGGGAGAGGAACAAATGCTCCACGGAAACGTACTCGTCTCCCATCGCCTTTGCCTCATCCTCCGCCGTCACCAGTACCTTATTCAGATCATTGCCGATATATGCCTTGCCGCCCGACACTTTTGGACGTTTCTCAATGGCGGAAATAATACTGTTGGCAAAATACTGCGGCTGAATCTCCATCTTCTCAATCAGCTTTTTAATCAGGCTGTCTTCCTGATTCATCAGCGCATAGAGCAGATGCTCCTGCTCCACTTCCTGGTTCCCATACTCATATGCGATTTTTTCCAGGTCATTTACTGCCTGTAAAGACTTCTGCGTAAATTTATTAATATTCATAAGACATTCCTCCTGTCTTTTTTATCTCTAAGCACCCGTTTGCTTGTTCTACATGTAATATAACACTTGTTGTTAGCACTGTCAAGAGGTGAGTGCTGATTTTATATAAGAAAAATGTGGTTTCCTTATCATTCTCCGTAAATAAAAATACAGAACCGGAGTCTGCCGGTTCTGTACCTTATTCTTTACCTTCCGGTGCCTTTTTATTTTTCTCTTTTACGCATATGTCTGGTAGAGGTAGAAACCATTAATATAATAATCTACCGTTACCTTTGCCGTAGCCTTCGGCACGATCTTATAATAGTAATTCTTACGGTAAGCAAATGCTTTCTTCTTAAACCTGGAAATCTTCAGAGTCTTTCCCGGTTTTACCGTCGCTACCTTCTTGTATCCCTTGTTCTGGCTTGTTGACATATAAAGGACATAGCTCTTTATGCCGGATACCTTCGGGAACTTAAAGGAAACTGTCTTGCTCTTCTTGCTTACCAGCTTTACGGTATAATTCGCTGTCGTAAACGCCTTTGACGTAGACCAGTCAGACGCTGCCACGTAAGTTCCGGTGCTGCTGTCGTAAGCGATTCTGCGAACCTTATAACGATACAGCCTGTTTTTCTTCAGACCGGTAAAGGTTGCGTTTGCAAACAGCGTACACTGCTTCGTCTGCAGAACGGTGCCCTTTGCATTGCACAACGCTACTTCAGACTGATATGCAGTCGGTGCATTGATGTAAGCCGTTGTCTTGGTTGAGCTTAATCCGCTAAGGGAAAAGCTGCTTTTTGCCGGAGCCGCATCCGCCGCCTGCACACAGCTTCCCGCTGCAAACAGCATACACAGGGCAAACATTGCCGTTAAAGTGATCAATAATTTTTTTACCTGCTTCATAACTTTCTCCTTCTCTCTCAAAATTCTTGATATAACCAAAATAACATATTTTTCCTAAAGAGTAAACTATATTTTCTTTTTTATTTATCGTTTTCTCCCTGGCATATCTCCTGATATATCTCCCACAACGGCACATGATTTTTCTCCGCCAGGCGCACCGCGCTCTCATACTCAGGATATGTACGTCCGCCCTCTTCCAGGAAAACCTGCTTCACTTCCAGTTCCCCGTAAGGCGTCGCCACCGTATCCTTTTCCCGCTTTAAAATACTGCGCGTTTCCCTTCGCCTGCGGATGCCGATCGTTGTGGTATGGGAAAAGATAAGGCTTTCTATCATCTGTACATCCTCCGGCTTTGCCAGTACGTTCAATTGATATGCAGGACGGTTCTTTTTCATAAAAATCGGCGTGTAAAACACATCCAGCGCGCCCTTTGCCAACAGCTTTTCCATAACATAACCAAGCATTTCCCCGGTACAGTCATCAAGATTTGTCTCCAGCACCATGACCTCATCACTTAGGACAGGCTGTGCCGGAACCTTTATCCGTTTCCCGAGGGATACCTTCAGCACATTGGGGATCGGCAAGACCTTCGTGCCCGCGCCCCATCCTATCCGCTCCAGCTTCATCGTCGGCATCATTCCATAGCCCTGCGCCAGCTCGGCAAGCACCGCCGCGCCTGTCGGCGTCACCAGCTCCGTTTCAATATCGATCTGGCGGACCAGCGCGCCCGCTTCCGCGAAAATCTCTGATACTGCAGGTACCGGTACTGATAAAAGCCCATGCTGGCAGGTGATAAATCCATGCCCGTCCTGTACTACAGACGCATAGATCCTGTCCGGCTTTATCATACAGATGAGAATGGCGCATCCCACAATATCGACAATCGAATCTACCGCCCCGACCTCATGGAAATGCACTTCCTCCACCGGCTTCCCATGCACCTTTGCCTCCGCCTTCGCCACCCGCATGAAAATGCGCAGCGCCAGCTCCTTTACCTCATCTGCCAATCCGCTTTCCCGGATCAGCTCACGGATTTCACACAAGCTGCGGTGCTCATGATGATGCGACAACGCCGCCTGCCAGTCCTGCGCATGATCGGCATGCCCGCCGCCTGCTTCTCTTTCCCGTCCGCATTCCGTCAGCACCACCTTCACATGCGCTGCGCGGACCCCATTTCGCTCTGCCGTTTCAAACTCCAGCCGGTATCCATGCAGATGCAGCTTTTCAAGCTCTTCCAGAAAGCTCTTTCTGTCTACCCCCAGATCGAGCAGGGCGCCAAGCACCATATCTCCGCTGATCCCCGAGCTGCATTCAAAATAAAGTATCTTTTCCTGTTCCAAGCTATTCCCTCCTGCTGCACGCTACCGTTTTCCGGTCAGGCAATTAATACTGTGCGCCATATATCCTGCGCCAAAGCCATTATCAATGTTCACGACACTAACCCCACTGGCACAGCTATTGAGCATTGCCAGAAGCGCTGTCACTCCCTGAAAGCTGGCTCCGTATCCCACAGAAGTCGGCACGGCAATGACCGGTTTGTCTGTCAGCCCGCCGATCACGGAAGCCAGCGCGCCTTCCATTCCTGCCACGGCAACAATCACACTGGCATCCGCAAGCACCTCCATGCGCGACAATAAACGGTGTAAGCCCGCCACCCCTACGTCGTACAGCTCCTTTACTTCATTGCCGAGGAAACGCGCCGTCAGCACCGCCTCTTCCGCCACGGGAAGATCAGAAGTCCCGGCACACGCCACGACGATTTTCCCGCGGTTTAACGCAAAAGGCTTTGGATTATAAAGGATTACCCGTGCCGTCTCGTCGTAGGTAAGCTGCGGGCATACGCTAAGCGCCGCCTCATACTTCTCCCGGCTGCAGCGGGTCCCCAGAATATGCTCCTGCCCATGCTCACGCATATTTTTTACGATTCCCTGTACCTGCTCAGGCGTCTTCCCCTCACAGTAGATGATCTCCGGCACCCCGGTCCTCGCTTCCCTTTCATAATCGATTTTTGCGTAACTCAGCTCATCCATAATCCGTCCTTTACATCATCCCGGCAGTAACCGCATCGATCGCTTCCAGCTCTTCTGCTGTAAACGGGGTTCTGTTGATGATCTTAATATTATCCAGAAGCTGGGACGGCTTTGACGCCCCTACCAGCACACTGGTCACCACATCATCCTTTAAGATCCAGCTCAGCGCCATCTGCGCCAGGGACTGTCCTCTCTGCGCGGCAATCTCATTTAATTTGCGAAGCCCTGCCACAACATCCTCCGTAATCCGCTCCGCCTGCAGAAATCTTCCATCCGTCTTAATGCGGCTGTCCTGCGGTATCCCGTTTAAGTAACGGTCTGTCAGCATCCCCTGTGACAGCGGGCTGAAGGTAATGATGCCCTTTCCATCCTCCTGTGCCGCCTGCTTTAACCCATTTTTCTCAATCGTGCGGTTAATCATGGAATAACTGTTCTGATTGATGATAAACGGGCATTTTAATTCCTTCAAAATCGCTGCCGCCTTCTTCATCGTCTCCCCGTCATAATTGGAAATTCCCGCATACAGCGCTTTTCCGCTCTTCACGATATCGCTCAGCGTCTGCATCGTTTCCTCAAGAGGCGTCTCCGGGTCCATGCGGTGATGATAAAAGATATCCACATATTCCAGCCCCATACGCTTTAAGCTCTGGTCAAGGCTGGCGATCAGATACTTTCTGCTGCCCCAGTCGCCATAAGGCCCCTCCCACATATCATAGCCCGCCTTCGTGCTGATAACCAGCTCATCACGGTAAGCGCCCAGCTCCTCGTCAAGGATCCTGCCAAAATTGCGCTCCGCACTGCCCGGCGCCGGTCCATAATTATTCGCCAGGTCAAAATGCGTGATCCCATTATCAAAAGCGGTAAACAGCATTTCCTTCATATTGTCATACTTTCCCGTGTCGCCAAAATTGTGCCACAGCCCAAAAGATACCACCGGGAGCTTCAATCCGCTCCTTCCGCACCTTCTGTATTCCATCGTTTTATATCTGTCCGCTGCTGCCGTATAACTCATTTCTCGCTTTCTCCTTTATATTTTCTTTTCAACAGGGCGATCTCCGCCGCATACCCCTCATCATCATTGGGCGTTTCCAGGATAAATGGCAGTTTGCAAAGCGCAGGGTGATTGATTACCCGCACCAGCGCCTCCTCGCCGATCTGCCCCTCGCCAATCCGCGCATGACGGTCCTTGCGGCTGCCCAGGGCATTCATGCTGTCGTTTAAATGCACCGCGTACAGCTTATCCACCCCAATGACCCTGTCAAATTCCTCCAGCACTCCGTCTAAGTCATGCACAATATCATAACCCGCGTCCCATACATGGCAGGTATCGAAGCAGACCCCTATCTTCTCCTTCCTCTCCACGCCGTCCAGAATCGCTTTCAGTTCCTGGAAATTTCGTCCCACCTCGCTGCCCTTTCCCGGCATTGTTTCCAGTAAAACAGTCGTCGTCTGCCGCTCGCTCAGAACCTCATTCAACATGGATGTGATAAAGGCAATCCCCGTCTCCACTCCCTGCTTTACATGGCTGCCCGGATGGAAATTATAATAATTTCCCGGCGTATATTCCATCCGCCGCAGGTCGTCGGCAAAGGTATTCTTTGCGAATTCCCTTAACCCCGGATCCGCTGAACAGGGGTTTAAGGTATAAGGCGCATGTGCTACCAGCTTTTCAAAACGGTGCTCCTGCGCCAGCTTTAAAAAGCGCGCGACATCCGCTTCCTCTATTGCTTTTGCCCTGCCGCCCCTGGGATTGCGGGTAAAAAACGCAAATGTATTGGCTCCCAGCTCCAGCGCCTTTTTCCCCATCGCCTCATAACCGCCGGACGAGGAAAGATGGTTCCCTATTTTCAGCACGCCTTTTCCCTCCTATCGGATAAAGTTAGTACGGCTGCTTTTATCTGCCACAGGCGCGTCAATGCCTTTTTCCTTTCCTGCTTCGATACATTTCAACAGCCACGCCATATTGCCTGCCAGATTGCGCATCGTCTGCAGCCCTTCCATGTCCTGCTTTACATCCTCCGGTTTACTGCCATGCACCAAGTTCCAGTAAGTAGATGCCACTACCGGCATCTGGCTGATCGTAAAATATTTATTCAGGACATCAACTGATGCTGTCGTACCTGCCCTCCTGGCGGAAGCGACTGCAGCCGCCGGCTTATGTGCAAAAAATCTTCCGCCCGCGTAAAATACCCGATCCAGTACGGAAAGGATTCTTCCGCTTGGATGCGCATAATAAACCGGCGTTCCAAAGATAAAGCCGTCCGCATCCTTCGCCGCCTCAATCACCTCATTGACGATGTCATCATCAAATACACATTTTCCGCCAAGCTGTGCACACCTGCCGCAGCCGATGCAGTCGCGCACGGGCTTGCTTCCAAGCTGCACGATCTGACAGACGATGCCCTCCTTCTCCAGCACAGATGCCGCCTCCGACAGCGCCGTATAAGTACATCCGTTTTTATTGGAGCTTCCGTTAATCAATAATACTTTCATCTTTTTTCCCCCTTCTAAAAGCCCTTCTTAACAGTATACCACAATCCTTACTTTCTAGGAATACCAAATCTTGTCCGTATGATTTTCTTTCATCTGCACACATTAAACAATATCAACCCAGAAAGGAGCATCTGCTATGAAAAACAAATCACCCAAGCAAAAAAACCGAGAGATCATCGATTCCTACGACTATCTCGGCAAAGCCGCTTCCATGACCGACTGTACCGGGCTGATCCCCGCCGCGCCGCAGACACGCGCGGAGCTGGAGGCATATGAAGAATTATATCCCTACCTCCCGCCGCAGATAAAAGGCAGGGAACACCACATATAGAAGACACCTTCTGCCGCAGATAAAAGATATGTCTTGAAAGAAATCCCCCGCATCATGTATAATTATGGCAA
>CAZAQD010000075.1:0-6781 GCA_964487425.1 uncultured Marvinbryantia sp.
TATTATTCCGCTTTCAGCTTTTTATGCTCATCCGTTCCACCCTTGCCAACGTTGTGGTGCAGATGATGCCCGCAGCGGCGCATCAGCACAACCACGCTGTCTTCCAGTTCTGCACTTTTGTTTTCCATATTCACATTTGCTTCCATATCAGAAAGTTCTTCAATATAAAAGTCAATCTTTTTCATGAAAACGGATCACTCTTCGACCTTCTCTGCCGGCCTCCATGCCCTGCCAAATTTGACGTCCTTAAAAAGCTCTGTCAGCCCTGTGATCTGCTTCAAACGCAGGATCTCATCCTTATCCATACCCAGATGGCGGGATATCCACGCGTCGGAACGCCCTAAGTCATGCAGTTCCTTCACAATATTGCTCATCAGGTCCACATTATGGCTTCCCCTCGCCCGGTTATGGCGAATCGTACTCGCCATTCGCTGGTCAATCGGCTTGTCGATCACCGAAACCGGCAGCAAGCCCTTCTCCCGCTCATAAATATCCGGGTGCTCCAGGATAATCCGGTAGCGGTGGAACCCATCGACGATGATATAACGGTCCGTCTCTTTGTCATGGTAACAAACAATTGGCATCGTATAACCATCCGCCTTGATACTGTCATAGAGTAAGCGCATCTCCGGCGGCGCCACCACATTCGGATTATATGTATTCACTTCTATCTTTTCTACCGGAACTGCTATCACATTATATACCGGACTCTTAAACCCCATATTCTACCTCCTCCAGGCTTTTATATTTCTCCCGAATCGCATCAATCCGCCTCTGCTGTTCTCTGGTGATTCCAAATCCCATGAACCTGCAGATATGGTCATTTTTCAGGATACAATAACACATTCTCTTCCAGCTCGGGATATCCTTTGACGATTTAATATCGTCCGTATCATCCGGGATCTTATCGACAAAGATGATGCGTGACTTCTTATTCAACGTATAATTGGAAACTCCGTTCCTTTTGATTTTATAGCCGTGGTCGATGAGCTCCTGGATCGTTTCCTCATCCAGGCCGCCTCCTGTCTTATGCCAGAACTCAATCGATGTATTGAATTTTTTCACATAATTATTGCGCAGCCTGGCAGGAAGCGTATCCAGCAAAAACATCGTATAAGACCTCCACGTATGCCCCTCTGGCAGCGTCACATTGCGGTATCCCATCGCTTTTGTCCTGCCGTAAATACTGGCAAAATTCGCTCCCTGAACTCTGCCCACCAGCTTCACCCAGATTTCCGGGTCAATGACACGGTACAGGTTAAGGGCGTCCTTAGAATAATCATTAAACGGCGACGCCACCCTCATCTGCGGTACCGTCAGCCCCGCCATATAATAAAGATCATACAGACGGTTATAATCATACCCAAAAAGATAGTACGCGTGCCAGATATCTTCGTGCCGCCAGTCATACAATGGGGAAGCGCACCACACATCCTTAAACTGCCGTGTGATCCAGCATTCATCTTTGTATCCGTACTTTTTATTTAAAAATCCGCTGTAACGCTGCAAAGACTCATCCGCCCGCATTCCCAGCAGGCATACTGTCTTTCTGTTTCCATGCGCCATCCTATACCAGCGCCCAAACTGTTTCGCAAGGTCCTCCTGGTGCATCCGGTAATGGTATGTCGTCATTGGATTATTCTCCAGATTAATGACATAATCCTTCTTCGGCATTTCCCTGACCCAGCAATCCTCCTTCGTATCATCCCAGGGATACCAATACATCTGATAACTGCTCAGGGCTGTTCGTGTCGCCATCGGCAGGCATACCCAGTAAAGCTCCGCTTCATTCTTAATTCTCTCAAACGTTCTCTCCACATACTCAGTCGTCACCGTATACTGCGCTTCAAAATCTTGATGAAACACCCCAAGCACCTTCTCCGGGTAATGTTTTCTCCGGTAATCCAGCACCATATCCAGAAGCAGTCCGCTGTCCTTTCCCCCTGAAAAGGAAATATAGACATTGTCGAATTCCTCAAAAATGAATTCCATGCGCCTCTGAAACGCCTCGTATACATTTTTCTCCAAATACTCCCGTATCATGTAAGCCCCCATTTCTGTGTGCAAAAATACAAATAATTACCAAAAATGGGTTTCCAGAAAATTTCCATTTTCTGGAAACCCGTATGATAGTAATTTAACACATCATAGGATTAAATTCAACAAAAGCATACAAAAACTGCACTGTATCGACAGCCGCGGCAATCTTTACAGCGCAGTTTTTTATTTAGTAAATAGTATTTAATAAATGGTTTCCTTTAATCTTGCAATCGTCTCGTCCCAATCCGGCATCAGCATCTCATTCTGGGAATAGAACAGCCCGTCATATGGAACGCGGTCCAATACCAGCTCATATTCCGATAATTCCGAAGCCTTTCCCGCCAGCTCAATCAAGTCTGTCATCCGTATATTGAAATCAGCCTGCGACATCGCTGTCATCGCAAAGTTCAGCAAGTCTGAAGCGCTCATTTCTTTCAGTTTCTTAATGATCTCCGTCACCACGGTGCGCTGGCGCTCGGTACGCTCGTAATCCGCATTCCCCACATAACGCACTCTGGCGTAGCCCACAGCTCTCATTCCGTCGCAGAGATATGTCCCGCCGGCGGGAAACAGATAGCCGTCAGACAAGAGCCCCTGCTCGCTGCACAGGCTTTCGATACAGCCGTTTGCACAGGACGCTTCCGCATCTGATAAGGTCAATTCTACTCCGCCGACAGCATCCACAATTTCTATCATTCCCTTAAAATCCACGGAAATATAATCTTCTATCTCCACATCAAAATTCTGCCTGATCGTCTCCAGCAGCAAATCAGCTCCGCCATAAGCATAGGCATAATTCAGCTTGTGCGTGCCGCATCCGGGAATATCCACTCCCGTATCGCGCATCAGGGAAATCATGCTAACCTGCTTCTTCTCATCGTTGACCGAAACCAAAATCATCGTATCGGAATTTCCGTTCCAGGAATCATCACGCCGGTCTACCCCAATCAGCAAAATATGGCGGACCTCTCCCGTGCTTTCTTCTGCCCGCGCTTTACCGGAAAAAGCCAGAGAAATAAGCAGGAACAGAATTCCTGCCATTATAAAGGAACGCTTTTTTTCTGCATATGTTTTACTCATTTTTCTTTCCTTCCAATTTCCGTCATTCTCTTTTTGTCTATGCTGCGCATACTCCCATCCCGATACTCTTCTTTCTTTTCACGATAACTCATTATACAAAAATTTTATTCTTTTGTAAATAGCCTTTTCCGAATCAGCCCGGATAAAAGGAGAGAACCAAGCAAAACCGCCCCCAGCATCAGCGCTATCCACAGCCCAAGCTCTGTCTCATCCGCCGTGTTCACCGACTGTCCGCTTCCTGCCGAAGCAGAAGACGATCCGCCTGCCTGGGAATCCTTCTCTGTTTCTGTTTCGGTATCCTCCGTCTCATCCGAACTTTCTTCCGTCGTCTCATCCGAATTTTCTTCCGTCGTCTCATCCGAACCGTTTTCCGTCGTTTTCTCAGACTCCTCTCCTTTTACCGCTTCCGCAAAAAACTGATTCGTAAATTCCGCTTCTTCCTTTTCCTGCCCGGACGCATGGAATATTCCGTCTGCCTCTGTGCCCGCCAGATAAGCCTTTGCCACGCTGCCCTCCTCGTCAACCGAAACCTTTACCAGCCATACCGTCTTATCGCAGGACCAATTTTCATTCTTCAGATCTTCCTCACGGATCAGGTAATAATGGACGCTTCCATACTTCAGATTTCCGATCTTCACTTCCGCAAACGCCTTTTCGGGCATCGCGCTTTGATAGCTGATCCTGACCGCTTCTGCCGCCGCAGACGACTGCTTCCATGCATAGCGGTTTTCCTGCTCGGCCACGCCCTCCAGTTCGGATACCGCGAAGGAAAACTCCTCCGTCCCGGAAAATTCTGTACTGCTTCCGGTTACTTTCTTTACAATCCGCAGCGTGGTATCTTCCGTTTTCCAAAGGTTCACCATCTCAATCACTGCATACTCTCCCTGCGATTCCTGTGTATATCCTGCCTCCACGTCCTGTTCACCCTCTCTGCATTCATATACACGAATCAGCGGCTCCGGCGTCTGTACGCCGCTGTCCTCCTCTGCATCCACCATCGTGGTTGTCACTTCAATTTTATAAACCGTATCGTTTAGCGCATATTTTTTTGCCGACGCCTCTGTCTCCTTCAGATAATAGATCCCCTGCGGCATGCCATATACTGCCGTTTCTTTCTCTGCGGCAGAGACAATCGTCTCCGTACTCCCTGCCGCCGCGTCTGCCGTATAGGTATAGATCACCGCGTCATCTGTCTCAGTCCGGATAAAGGAAACCGTATCCCCGCTCTCCGTTGAAAGTGTAAACACTGCGCCGGCAAGCTGCGTTCCATCTTCATCCTTTTTCAGCAGCCCGAAATCATACTCCTCACGGTTCGCACGAAGGGTAATGTCCATGCCGAGCCCATACAGCATCGCCGCGCCAAAATAAGCGTTCGGCGTGGTAAGCCCCTGCAGGGATAATAGGCTGTTGTTGAAAATTTCGTTGTAACCGCCGAGAATATGAATCGTCCCGACTGTCGCCGCGATGGAGTCCACCGCCGTCTGCTCAGTGCTGTCATGCTCCTCATCCAGGTTGTCCACCAAAAATGCCTGCTCCCGCGTCAGGGCGCACAGCGTACTCCAGCCCATAATCTCCGTTGCATAGGTTGCCGTCTCGAAGCCGGACTGCGATGAAATCAGAAGTTTGTTATCAGGATCTCTCTCATAATCAAAAGTAAACTTCAAGGCATCGCGGTAAAAGGACTGATACGCCATTTCCTGAATCTCAACGCTCGGCTCAATCATCCCATACAAGCGGTATGTTCCCCCATCTGCAGATTCATACACAGACGGCGCCTGCTCCATTTCCTCAATCAGCTCCTTCTGATAATCATTCAGTGACATCGTATAATTGCCGGTAGTGAACAGATACCATGGAAATACACTGATTCCCCGCCCCTCTAGATAAGAGTAACCCAGCAGATTCATACGGCAGGATAACGGCAGCTCCGCGATACTTTTCGCATCATTGCCTGCCTGAAGGATATCATTATAAAAATGGAGAATATACTCTTCATAGGTATACTTTCCGTCGTATACTTCCTTCACTTTCTCCTCTGCATGGTAAACCTTCCAGATCCCGACCGGAGTGATGGCGCTGCTTAATTCTTCCCGGCTTGTAATTGGCGCTTCCGCCTCTGTCCCGGCAACCGGACCGTACAGGTACTGCAATGGCGTACTTGCCGTCCTTAAAACTTTGCGGAAGTCTGCCACGTTGCTGCCGGATGCCGTCGCCGCCGCTGCCGCACTGCGCGGCTCCACCTCATCCATATAATATCTGGCACCAATGCTGTCTGAGACGCTGTCACTCAGATAAAATCCGCAGTCCTCGTAATCATAAGTACTGCCCGAAGCGTTAATCACACACCAGGGAATATTCTTCATGCTTCCCGGGTGCCAGGGGCTGGGATCCTCGTCCCAGTTTATGTTCGTATATCTCGCAATCAGGCACTCCACATACTGCGTGCCGTCCAGCACCACCTTATCATATGCGTTTTTGGGAATGATATAATAAAACAAATCCTTCTCCGCATCATAATGACCGTGAACCAGTGTGTATTTTTCGTCCGCATCCTCTATCTGCTCATACCATGCATCCGTATCCAGGTAGGTATATGCGCCCACTTTGTGCACTCCGTCTGATAATTCCTTCCCTCCCGCGCCAGGATCAGAAGCCCCATGTTCTTGATATTCTTCATAAACATTCGTAAAGACAACCTCGGACGATTCCTCTTCCTCTGCTCCCGGCAGCAGACTGAAGGTCGTACCGCTTATGATGCCCTTGCAAATGGCGAACGTCCCTGCCGCCTCCCCGCTCTCATCTGTATCTACGGTTACCTTTACCAGATACGCGCCATCATAACTCCAGGTCCCCGCCGTATCTTCCTCCGTACTGCTCTCCTGCACCGGATACACCAGATAATACCAGTCGCTGCCGCTTGTCATTGACGGCAGCGTCACGTCCACGCTCTCATCCTCTGCCGTTCCGTTCTTATAGGTAATGGCGGCTTCTGCAACCGGCGTCTGCGCGCCGGGCGCCGACAGGTCATACTCCCCGTTCGTGAGCCCGCCTGCCAGAGCGGTCACGGTATAGGTAAAGGTTTTATCGCCCGCAAACGCAATTTCTATGTTTTTAATCACATTACTGACAGTCAGAACTGCGCCCTCCAAAGACGGCACACCGGACTTCCATTCCAGCCCGGCGTAAACGCCGTCTGCTGTGGCCGTATTCTCTCCCGGAAGCTTGATTATCTCTCCGTCTTCCTTTTCCAGCGTTACGGATTTACAGGTCGTAAAGGCGAACGCAGAAGTATAACAGGGAATCTCAATTTCTTCTCCCTGCTCGCTTCCATCAAAATACACTGTCACTGTCGTATCTTCGGTAAGCGCCTCCGCAAACTGCCCCCAGATTCCAATCGCAGGATTCGGCTGGCATTTGGGCATTGCCAGAGCGCCTTCAGTCTTATTGGGGCTAAAACACAGGACCCTTGCCCCGGATTCGATTATCAGACTGGTCGTGTCTTCACTGCAGGCTCCGCCGGCGCCAATCCCCTTTGCTGTAGAGTCACAGCTCGGCCAAATTCCACTAACTCTTCCGCCAATGGCAGTCACGACCGCAGCTTCTCCTATCTGAATCGTACCGCCGGATGTCCCTTTTGCGCCGCCGATCCCGGCGCCGCTAC
>CAZAQD010000076.1:0-6636 GCA_964487425.1 uncultured Marvinbryantia sp.
GTTTTCCGCTAATCCAGCAAGGCAAATGTCTTCATCGCCTCTTTTACATTCTCTTTCATGGCATTTCTCGAAACCTCCACAATTGAGGAAAAGAACACGGGCTCATTTTCTTTCAGGCTTTTTATGTACTCTGCCGCCGCTATGCCGCCGGACTTATCCATGTAGGTAAAATAATTGATCTTGCGCACGCCGGCACGGATTGACGCCTGAAAATCTTCTTTGCTGACGCCGCTTCCGCCATGCATCACTACGGGAATCTGCCCCGCCAGCTCCCTTACCTTCTTCACCACGTCAAAATCAAGCCTGGGCTTCTTCAGATATATCCCGTGCGTCGTGCCAAAGGAGCATGCCAGCGCGTCGATACCGGTCTCCTCCACAAACGCTTTCGCCTGCACCGGATCCGTATAAATCTTCGTCTCGTCCTCCTCGCCGCTTCCGTCGCCCGCGCCGGATTCTCTCTTGCCCATAGAGCCAAGCTCCGCTTCTACGCTGGCGCCGTATTTTGCCGCCATCGCCACCGCCTTTTTCGTATTTTGCAGATTTTCTTCATAAGGCAGTGTGGAACCGTCATACATAATGCCGGTAAAACCGATCTCCAGTGCTTCCTGCAGATATTCCAGCGTCTCGCCGTGATCCAGATGCACGCAGACAGGGACGGTGGCTTTTCTGGCAAAATCCAGCATCATCGGACCGATCAGCTTCAGAGGAATCCACGGCTCATGGCACTGCGCAAACTGAATGATTACCGGTACGTTCAGCTCCTCAGCCGCCATAATATTTGCCTGCAGGCTCTCTAAATTCGCCGCATTAAATGCTCCGATGGCGATGCCCTTTTCCTCAGCAATCGCCAGTATCTCTTTTAATGTCACTAACATATTGTTCACCTTATCCTTTCTTTCAAACCCTATATCCAGTATAACCTTACAGTGCGAAAATGTATAGCGCAAATTTCTTTTCTTATGGACGCCACGCCAGGTCCTTAATCACTTCGCCCGCTATTATCATTCCCGCCACCGACGGTACAAATGCATTGGAACCGGGGATATCTCTGCGATCCGTACATTTATGTTTGGTTCCCGGCGGACAGATACAATGATTTCTGCAGCTGATACGCATATCGTCGACCGGGCGGGTCGGTTTTTCCTGCGAGTATACCACTTTCAGTTTTTTTACTCCCCTTTTTTTGAGCTCACGCCGCATTACCTTCGCCAGCGGGCATACGGATGTCTCATAGATATCCGCCACCATAAATGCCGACGGGTCCAGCTTATTTCCCGCGCCCATGCAGCTAATGATTGGTACGCCCGCCTTTTGGCTTTCCAGCACTAACTGAATCTTGGCTGTCACCGTGTCCACCGCATCCACGACATAAGAATACCGGGTAAAATCAAATTCCTCCTTCGTCTCCGGAAGGAAAAAGCATTTGTGTACGTTCACCATCGCCTGCGGATTGATCTCCAGAATCCGCTCCTTCATAACATCTACTTTATATTTTCCAACCGTCTTTCTGGTTGCAATGATCTGTCGGTTCAGGTTCGTCAGGCAGACTTTGTCGTCATCAATCAGATCCAGCGTTCCCACGCCGCTTCTTACCAGCGCTTCCACGGTATAGCCGCCGACACCGCCGATCCCGAACACCGCGACTCTCGCCTGCGCAAGCTTCTCCATCGCTTCTCTGCCAAACAATAACTCTGTTCTGGAAAATTGATTTAACATGTCTTTTTATCCTTCTCTTTTAAAATTTCATTCATGCTTCCGGTACGGTATCCGTTTAGGTCCAGCGTCACATAGGTAAAGCCGTATTCTTTGAATTTCCTTGTAATCAATTCTCTGTTTTCGACGGCTGCCGCCTTTTCCAGCTCCCGGGGAAGCACTTCGATTCTTGCCATCTTCCCATGTATCCGCACTCTCACCTGGTGAAAGCCCATGTCCAGCAGCAATTGCTCCGCCCGCTCTACCATACCGAGCTTTTCTTCGTCAATCGATTCGCCGTACACAAACCTGGATGACAGGCAGGCAAACGACTGTTTATCCCAGGTCGGCAGCCCCAACTGCCTGGACAGCCTGCGAATCTCTTCCTTATACAGCCCCACCTCTCTTAAAGGGCTCTTTACCTTCAGCTCTTTTACCGCGATCAGCCCCGGACGGTAATCGCCGTTATCGTCCATATTAGAGCCCTCAGCCACCGCCTCCAACTGATGCTCCCTGGCAATCGCCCATATTTTTTCAAATAATTCGTGTTTGCACAGATAACACCTGTCTACCGGATTTTGCCGGAAACCCTCGATTTTAAGCTCCTCCGACTCACATATAACATGGGTGATGCCATGCTCCCTGCAAAACGCCTTCGCCTCGTTGAGCTCCCTCGCAGGAAAGGAGCAGGAGCTGGCGGTAACCGCGATTGCCCGGTCCCCCAACACATCATGCGCCGTTTTGAGCAAAAAGGTAGAATCCACGCCGCTTGAAAAAGCGACCGCCACACTGCCTAATGCACGCAGATTTTCCTGAAGCTTTTGATATTTTTCATTGATTTCCACGATTTTCCTCCTTCGCATTTTCTTCTAAGGTATCATAATCGTCGAGAAAATGGTAGACCTTTCCGTCTTTTTGGTAACCGATTATGGTGCGAAGGTTGATATGCTGAACGCTTTTGAAGATATTGGACTCTATAACATCGCTGACTTTACGCAGGCTTGCGATCAGCTCCTTCATCTCGTCTCTTTTGGAACCTCCTGCGCCGCCGCAGCTTGCACAGTTTTCCGTAAACCGGCACGCGCACTGTATAAACTGCAGCCCGTTATAGTCGCGCCACGCTTTGATATCCGCTTCCTTCACCATATACAGCGGGCGGATCAGCTCCATGTCCGCAAAATTTGTGCTGTGCAGCTTGGGCATCATCGTCTCCACCTTTCCGCTGTAAAGCATTCCCATTAAAATCGTCTCGATCACATCGTCAAAATGGTGTCCTAAGGCGATCTTATTGCATCCCAGCTCTTTGGCGTGCGCATACAGATACCCCCGCCGCATGCGCGCACACAAATAACAGGGATTCCTGTCAGTCCCTGCCACAATATTAAAAATATCGCTCTCAAATACAGTTAACGGTATCCCCAGAAGCTTTGCATTGTCCTCAATGATTTCCCAGTTATCCGCGTTGTAGCCGGGGTTCATCACCAAAAACACCAGCTCAAACGGTATCTTCCCGTGCTTTTTTAATTCCTGCAGCAATTTTGCCATCAGCATAGAATCTTTTCCGCCGGAAATACAGACTGCCACCTTATCCCCTTCCCGGATTAGCTGATATTCGCGAATCGCCTTTGTAAAATTCCTCCAGATCGGTTTGCGGAATTTCTTAATCAGGCTTCGCTCGATTTTCTTTCGTAATTTTCTCTTTTGCGCACATCCAGAATGGTGATTTCTTCTGCATGGCATGCTTCCAGCTCTTCTATGGTTATTGTTTTCATCCTATCATCCATTTTTCCGGCAGATCGCGCCCCGCTATATCCGCCCGTATTCTAAAATAATTTCCTGTATGATTATCCCCTGCTTTCTCATATCCAGCATCTTTTTTGCGGGATTTTTCCTCTGCGCAAGCCGCTCATATAAGGGATCCGGCATCGTTTCCTCCGTTCCCCGAAAGGTCATATCCTCAAATTTAAACGTGCGCAGATACTGAAGGTCCTCGATCTGCGGAATGACGCGGATCTTTTTATAGGCGCCATTCCCATAGTATTTCCCCTCCACATACTGCCGCTCAAAGTATTCCATAATATTGACCGGAGGAAAGTTGATGTATTTTTCTTCCCGCTCCACACAGTAAATACCCGTGGATTCGATATACGCCATCAAATCCTCTTCGTTCTCGATCCCGCAGTCAAACATCCCCACGTTGTGCGGGTTGATTCCGTGCGTACTGTTTTCCCAGAACATATCCCGGCGGCATATGCCTTCTTATCTTTGGATTGCCAAAATCAAACTCATACTTTTCCTATACTATCTAATAAGAACCCAGAGCGCTCAGACGTATAGCGCCTGAACCTCCGGGTTCCTTTTACGGGTTTCATAACTGCTCCTCATAAATCATGCTTCCAGGAAAAGATGCCGCAATGGGTAAGCACCGGTATTCCCTTAGATATAGTACATATCCTGTCCCTCTTCCATGTAGTCCAGATAGTTTTTCCGCAGATCCTCTAACGTAATACTTTTTAGTACCTCATCCAACTGGCTATTAATCTGATCGATCACCAATTCCTGTATGCTAACTGCAATCCCGCGTCCGTGTCTGTCCTCCGGCACTTCTTCCTTTTCGATCTCATAGCTGCCATCCAGCGCCTGGACAATTTCCGCAACCGTAAGGCGCTTAGGGTCTACATTCAGCAGGTAACCGCCCTGGGCGCCTTTGATTCCCCTTACGATGCCCGCCCTTCTAAGGCTTGCAAATACCTGTTCCAGATACTGTGGAGAAATGCCGTTTCGCGATGCGATACCTCCCAGCACAACAGAATCATTTCCCGAATTTGCCGACAAATCAATCAGCGCCCTAAGAGCATACCTGCATTTTTTTGAAAACTTCATACTTACCTCCACTGATTCATTTGCGGGCAGACGCCAGTATGCGTCCGCCCCTGTATCTTACTGTACTGCTTTGAATGCTTCCTCCAAATCCTGAATGATATCATCGATATGTTCGGTTCCGATCGACAGGCGAATGGTATTCGGCTTGATGCCCTGATCCAGCAGATCCTCCTCCGTGCACTGGCTATGGGTCGTCGTAGCCGGATGAATGACTAAGGACTTCACATCCGCCACATTTGCCAGCAGGGAGAACAGCTCCAGATTATCGATGAAATCTTTTGCCTTCTGCGCATCGCCTTTGATTTCAAAAGTAAAGATCGAACCGCCGCCGTTCGGGAAATATTTTTTATAAAGCTCCTGCTGCGACACATCTTCGGTGACTGCCGGATGGTTTACTTTCTCTACCTGCGGATGGTGATTCAGATATTCCACAACTTTAAGCGCATTCTCGACATGGCGTTCTACGCGAAGAGACAGAGTCTCCAGCCCCTGCAGGAAGAAAAATGCATGGAACGGAGAAATCGTAGCGCCCGTATCCCTTAAAAGGATCGCACGGATCTTAGTCACAAATGCCGCCGCGCCTGCCGCCTTCGTAAAGCTGATGCCGTGATAGCTCGGATTTGGCTCCGTGAGAGACGGAAATTTACCGGAAGCCTCCCAGTCAAATTTTCCGCTGTCCACGATCACGCCGCCGATCGTCGTCCCGTGCCCGCCGATAAATTTCGTGGCAGAATGCACGACAATATCCGCGCCGTATTCGATCGGTTTTACAAGATAAGGGGTAGCAAACGTATTGTCGATTACCAGCGGAATCTTATGCGCATGCGCGATCGCTGCTACCTTTTCAATATCTACTACATCTGAGTTGGGATTTCCCAGCGTTTCAATGAAAATTGCTTTTGTATTTTCCTGTATTGCCGCTTCCACCGCGTCATAATCAAAGATATCTACAAAAGTTGTAGTGATTCCATACTGCGGCAGGGTATGCAGCAGCAGGTTAAAGGAACCGCCGTAAATATTTTTTGCTGAGACGATATGGTCGCCGTTCTGCGCCAGGTTTTCAATCGTGTAAGTAATCGCCGCCGCTCCCGACGCTACTGCCAGAGCTGCCACGCCGCCCTCCAGCGCCGCGATCCTCTGCTCAAATATATCCTCGGTAGGATTGGTAAGCCTTCCATAGATGTTGCCCGCATCCGCCAGCCCAAAACGCGCCGCCGCATGATCGCTGTTGCGGAATACATAAGAAGAGGTCTGGTAAATCGGAACTGCCCTGGCGTCCGTCACCGGATCCGGCTTTTCCTGTCCTACGTGCAACTGTAAGGTTTCAAATTTTAATTTTCTGTTTTCTCTGGTTATTTTTTCACTCATAGCTTTCGTTCCTCCATGTGATTTGTTTTTATCTATCTCTCAGCCTTATCTTACTCTACAAAAAGCGGTGTGGAATAATATCTGTCTTCATTATCCGGCAGCAGCGCCACAATCGTCTTGCCCTTGTTCTCCGGGCGCTTCGCCAGCGGAGTGTTCCCGATCAGTCCCAATGTTCCTTTATAAATATTTGACATAACGTTCTCCTTTCATACTATTTTGATATGATATATATGAATTGTTTTAAATTATATTCCTGCTATTTCTATCTGTCAACTGTTTTTTAGAAAAATAAGAAAGGGATATTCCCCTTACGAGTCATATTCCTTTTCCTGCGAAACCGGATTAATCTATCATATCCAGAAAATACTGATGCACCCTCACATCATTGGTAACTTCCGGGTGAAACGCCGTCACCAGTTGCCTGCCATAGGCATTTCTTTTTACTTCTATGTTCATCGTCCCCAGATATGTCTGATCGTTCTCCACTTCCTTTGCCAAGAGAATCAGGCCTGCACAGGTTCCGAAAACCGGCATGCCCGACAAAATCTTTTGCCGGATTATTTCAAAATAAAAACACCCTGCGGAAAAACTTCTGCAGGATGCTTTCATCATCTACTTTAAAAGGTGCCACCCGGATTTGAACCGGGGATAGAGGTGTTGCAGACCTTTGCCTTACCACTTGGCTATGGCACC
>CAZAQD010000077.1:0-6543 GCA_964487425.1 uncultured Marvinbryantia sp.
TGCCGAAAGTGCCCGCGGCAGAGAGAATCGATGTAGACGAGACAGGAAAGATTACGGGATTGTTTTAGGAGGTATATAAAATGGGATTTTCAACAGTACCATGCAATGAATTTGTTGAAGTTCTGGCTTCCAAAGCTCCGGTTCCGGGCGGCGGCGGCGCGTCTGCTTTAGTAGGCGCAGTCGGCACAGCGCTTGGCAATATGGTAGGAAGCCTGACCGTAGGCAAAAAGAAATATGCGGATGTAGAAGCAGAAATGGTTGAATTGAAAACAAAATGCGACCAGCTTCAGAAGGATTTTCTGCGCCTGATTGAAAGGGATGCGGAAGTATTTGAACCGCTGTCTAAAGCATATGGAATGCCGAGGGAGACAGAAGAGGAAAAGGCGGAAAAGGCAAGAGTGATGGCAATCGTGTTGAAGGATGCCTGCTCTGTCCCGATGGAAATCATGGAGAAGTGCTGCGAGGCGATCGATATCATCGCCGAATTCGCAGCGAAAGGTTCTGCTCTGGCGATCAGTGATGCGGGCGTAGGCGTTGCATTCTGCAAGGCGGCTTTAAAGGGCGCCAGCCTGAATGTATATATTAATACGAAGTCTATGGCAGACAAAGAGCTGGCGGCGCAGTTAAATGCAAAATGCGATGCCATGCTGGAGACATATACCGTAAAGGCAGACGAAATTTTTGACAGTGTGCTGGGAAGACTGAAATAGGAGGAAAGAACCATGGCAAAACAGTTATTGGGAAAGGAAGTAACGGCTGCTTTGAATGAAAGAATCAAAGCGAACGTTGCAGAACTGCAGGGAAAAGGGGTAAACCCGACCCTGTGCATCATTCGTGTAGGCGAGAATCCGAGTGATATCTCTTATGAAAAGGGCGCTACTAAGCGCTGCGAGACTTTAGGAGTTGCCTGCGAGAAGATCTTGTTACCTGAGGATGTAGCACAGGAGGAGCTTCTGGAAGTGATCGACAAGGTGAATAAAGATACGCATATTCATGGCGTTCTTTTATTCCGTCCGCTGCCGAAGCATCTGGATCAGGCGGTGATTGAAAATGCACTGGCGGCAGAAAAAGACGTTGACTGTATGACAGATCTGTCTATGTCCGGCGTATTTACCGGAAAGAAGATCGGTTTCCCGCCGTGTACGCCGCAGGCATGCATGGAGATTCTGGATCATTACGGAATTGACTGTACAGGCAAGAAGGCGGTTGTCATTGGCAGAAGCCTGGTAGTGGGCAAACCGGCAGCTATGATGCTGGTGAAGAAAAACGCGACCGTAACAATCTGTCACACGAGAACTGTAGACATGCCGTCGGTTGTCAGAGAAGCAGATATCATTATCGTGGCCGCCGGACGTGCAGGCGTGGTCGGCGCAGAGTATGTGAGGGAAGGACAGACCGTCATTGATGTTGGTATCAATGTAAACGCAGAAGGAAAGCTCTGCGGCGATGTGGATTACGCAGCAGTGGAGCCGATCGTAGAGACGATCACTCCAGTTCCGGGCGGTGTTGGAAGCGTAACGACATCCGTGCTGGTTGGACATGTAGTAGAAGCCGCTATGAGAACCTTATAATCTAAGAAATGGGGCTGTCGCAATAGCCAAAAGTTGGTTAGGCGGCAGCTCTTTTGTTGTCTATGATAGAAAAATTTGCTGTAAGGGATGAAAAATGTATAGAATATTAATTATAGAAGATGACCGCATCATTGCGGATAAAATACGGGAGCATCTGTGCTCCTGGGGATACGATACAAAAATAACCGGAAATTTTACGGATATCATCGCGGAGTTTGCGGCTTATGCGCCGCAGCTTGTGCTCCTGGATATTGCGTTGCCCTCCTACAACGGATATCACTGGTGCCAGGAGATCAGGAAAATTTCTAAGGTGCCGGTGATTTTCCTTTCTTCCGCGGCAGATAATATGAATATTGTCATGGCGATCAATATGGGAGCGGATGACTTTATCGCCAAGCCGTTTGATCTGAATATTCTGACAGCGAAAGTACAGGCGATCCTGCGCCGGACTTATGATTTCGGCGGACAGACTAATTTGATCGAGCATAAGGGAGCTGTTTTAAATATAGATAATAATACGTTAACATACCGGGAGGAACAGATCGAATTGACAAAAAATGAATTTAAAATCCTGCGCATCCTATTGGAAAACAAAGGGAAGACTGTGAAACGGAATGCGCTGATGGAAAGGCTGTGGGAGACAGATAGCTTTGTCGATGACAATACGCTGACTGTTAACATGACAAGGCTGCGCAAAAAACTGGAACAGGCGGGATTGGAGAATTTTATCATAACCAGGAAGGGAATGGGTTATCTTGTGGAATAGGATACTGATCGGATACGGAAAACGAATTTTTAAGGTGCTGCTGTGGTTTTGTTTACTTGTCATGTGCTTTGGTATTGTTTTTTATCTGTATGAGGTGCCGGTGGCGGCGGCTGGGTATGCGGCAATACTGTCGCTTGTCCCGGGCATCTTTTTGCTTCTCCTGGATTTTTGGCGCTATCTGCGGCATGACCGGGAGCTCGCCCACCTGCTGGAGCAGAAACAGCCGGTCATCGGGGAGTTTCTGCCGGCGATGGATTCTCTGGAAGAAGAATATCAGAGGCTGACAGAAAAAATCTATACGAACAAAAAAGAGGGCGAACAGGAGTTTTTACAGAATTATGCGGATATGATGGATTATTATACACTGTGGGTCCACCAGATCAAGACGCCCATCTCGGCTATAAATCTTTTGCTGCAGACAGACGACAGCAAAAACAGCACGGCAATGTCTATGGAGCTTTTTAAGATCGAGCAGTATACCGACATGGTTCTGCAGTATCTGCGCCTGGGCAGCACGGCAAATGATTTTGTTTTTCAGCAGTATGAACTGGATCACATGATCCGGCAGGCGCTCAGAAAATATGCAAAAATGTTTATCGGCAGAAAGCTTTTCCTGGAATTTTGCCAGACAGATATGAAGGTGCTGACAGATGAGAAATGGATGGTGTTTGTCATCGAACAGCTCTTGTCCAACGCCTTGAAATATACGGATAGCGGGACAATTTCGATTTATTCGGCAGACGGAAAAAGCTTTACGATAGAGGATACCGGCATCGGCATTTCAGAGGAAGACCTGCCGCGGATTTTTGAAAAGGGCTATACCGGATTTAACGGGCGCATGGATAAAAAAGCGACAGGACTGGGGTTGTACCTGTGCAAGCGTATTTTAGAGAAGCTGTCGCATCAGATCATGGTGGAATCGGCGCCAGACAAGGGGACGAAAGTCACTGTGCGTATGCAGGCGGAATAAAACCTTACAAAAGCGTAAGGTTTCACCGGGGAAATGTAAGCCAAAGCTATGGCAGGATATTTCCCTGTCTTTTATACTTGATGCATGTACAGACAGATGTCAATATGCACAGGTTTAGAAGGAGGACAAAGAAATGTCAATATTAGAGGTGACAGGGCTGAAAAAAATATATACCACAAGATTTGGAGGCAATCAGGTGCAGGCGCTGAAAAACGTAAACTTCTCTGTTGAGCAGGGGGAATACGTGGCAATCATGGGGGAATCCGGTTCAGGAAAGACAACGCTTTTAAATATTCTGGCTGCGCTGGATAAGCCTACCGGGGGCGAGGTGAAGCTGAACGGGAAAAATATGTTAAGCGCTGCGGACAAAGAATTGTCGGTTTTTCGCCGCGATAATCTGGGCTTTGTGTTTCAGGATTTTAATTTGCTGGATACCTTTTCCATACAGGATAATATTTTTCTGCCGCTGGTGTTGTCGGGCGGGAATCATCACCAGATGGAAAGCCGTTTAAAGCCGATTGCGGAGAAGCTGGCGATCTGCGATATCCTCAAAAAGTATCCCTATGAGGTGTCCGGCGGGCAGAAGCAGAGGACGACGGTGGCGCGGGCGCTGATTACGAAGCCGAAGATCATCCTCGCGGATGAACCGACGGGGGCGTTGGATTCGAAGGCGGCGGACAGCCTTTTGCAGATGTTTGAGTCGATCAATCGGGAGGGGCAGACGATCCTGATGGTGACACATTCCACGAAGGCGGCAAGCCATGCGAAGAGAGTGCTGTTTATCAAAGACGGCGAGGTCTTTCATCAGATTTACAAGGGCGGTATGCGCAATGAGGAAATGTTTGAGAAGATTGCCAATACGCTGACGATCCTGACGAAAGGCGGTAAGCGCTATGAGTAGACAAATCTTTCGTACGATGGCGGTAACCAATATCCGCAAGAATCACCGGTTTTATATCCCGTTTTTACTGACGATTGTCCTAACGTCGGCAATGTTCTGCAATATGTGCGGGATCAGCCGTAATCCGGCATTTACGGAAAACAATTCCGTTGCGATGGTGCTGCAGTTTGGCGTGGTTATTATTGGGCTGTTTGGCGGCATTTTTGTTTTTTATACCAACAGCTTTTTGATGAAGAGAAGAAAGAAGGAGCTGGGGCTGTACCATATTCTGGGGATGGAAAAACGCCATATTTCCAGGGTACTGGTGTGGGAAACCGTTATTTTGGCTGCTACAGGAATTGTAGGCGGAATGGCAGCCGGGCTTTTGCTGGACCGTCTGATGTTCCTCATTATTCTGAAAATTTACCATTACCCGGTTTCCGTCGCTTATCAGGTACAGCCATACGCTCTGTGGATGACCTGCGCGGTATTTGGGGCGATATTCCTGCTGGTCCTGTTATCCAATATCCGACAGATAAAGCGCACCAGCGCGATTGAGCTTTTGAAAAGTGAGCATAACGGAGAGCGGGAACCGAAGGCAAAACGGATTCTGGCAGCCGCAGGCGTGATTTGTCTGGGAATCGGTTATTATATTGCCATTACGACGGATAATATCTCAGAAGCCCTCACGATGTTTCTGGTGGCGGTGCTCCTGGTGCTCTTCGGCACTTACTGCCTGTTTCTGGCGGGCAGCATCACGATACTGAAGCTATTAAAGAAAAATAAAAATTATTACTACCGGACGAATCATTTTGTAGCGGTATCGGGAATGATTTACCGCATGAAGCAAAATGCCGTAGGGCTTGCCAATATCTGCATTCTCTCCACCGGCGTGCTGCTGGTGATTTCCACGACTGTAAGCCTCTATGCCGGCATGCAGGATATTCTGGACACCCGTTTTCCAACGGAAATCAGTGTGAATTACGATGACAACAGAAGTAAAGAGGAGAATGAGAGGTTGGAGGAACTGATTCATACGATATCGGAGGAAGAGGGAGCCGCGCTTTTAAATTACCGGGCATATACGAAACTGGAGGTTGCCGTTTCCAGGGAAGGGAGTGAATTTGGCGCGAGGGATCCGCAGGTGGTGAGCAGTTTTCAGGGGATCGCGGCGCTGACGTTCGTCACAGCACAGATGTATGCGCAGGTAACAGGCAGGGAGCTTGCGCTGCAGGATCATGAAGTGGCGGTGTATAGTGACAAGGGAGAATTACCGGAAACGTTTACTCTTTTTGGCGAGGCGTATAAGGTGAAGGAGCGCCTTGTGGATTTTCCGGTTGGAAATACGTACGCCCATTTTGTGCCGTATTGGTTTACGGTCGTAGTGGACAGTGAGGAAGAACTGGAGCATATTTTTGAATTGCAGGAAGAAAAGTATAAGGAGTACGCAAGCAAAATGAAATTTGAAATTAACTTTGACGTAGAAGGCGGGGAGGAAGCGGCGGTGGCATTTTATGAGCATCTGCGGACGGCGCTTTATGATGCCGCAGATATGAGACTTCCGGGGATCGAGTGCAAATATCTGAACCGAGATGATGCCTATACCACCTTTGGCAGTATGCTGTTTTTGGGAATCTATCTGGGGCTCCTGTTTTTGATGGCAACGGTGCTGATTATCTACTACAAACAGATTATGGAAGGATATGAGGACCGCGACCGTTACGTGATTATGCAGAAGGTGGGGATGGATAAGCAGGAGGTGAAACGCTCCATAAAGAGCCAGATCCTGATCCTTTTCTTTCTGCCGCTTGGGACCGCGCTGGTTCACTGCCTGGCAGCCTTCCCGCTGATGAACAGGATTTTGCAGGCGTTCAATATGAACAACATGAGGCTGTTCGCGGGCGTAACGGCAGTTGTGGCGGCAGTCTTTACGATGGGATATATTTTTGTGTATGCAATTACGGCAAGAACATATTATCATATTGTAAGCTGAATATTTCAGGGGAGGTGTTGGCGTGCCGGGAAAAAAATATCTGTCTGCTGCAATATATTTTGCAGGGCTTCTGTTAAAAGGAATCAAATGCCTGATTGCTGCAATCCTGAAGGTGATGGGCGCTTTGATGTTGGCGATAATCCTTTTTGAGATAACAGTTACGGCGGTAGATAAGACATTGAGAACAATGGAAAGAAGATGGGGAAAATGAAGAAGCTGCTTCCCATCTGGCATGATATGAGAATTATTTATCATAGCTATAATGTAAGCCTTGCCCTTATGCTGGTACTTTTGGCGTTCCGTTATCACACTTAGAGTATAATTATCATTGGCAAAAATAAAAGGAAGAGGCCGAAACCTCTT
>CAZAQD010000078.1:0-6509 GCA_964487425.1 uncultured Marvinbryantia sp.
TCCATGTCAAAATTCATGCCGTTTCCGCGTCCGCCTCCGAAGCTGGAGCTGTCCGGTTTATAGAGGTTTCCATAGCTGGAACCATAGTTGCGCTGTAGAAAGCCATCCTCTACGCCCTCGACTGCGAGATACAGCCCCCAGTCTTCGCCGTTTACGGTAATATAGACAAAGCTGCACAGCGGAGCGGCAACGCCCATCTGATTCATCAGCGTATAGCACAGATAATCCTTCATATATGTGTTGTCCTGAATGATATTATTCAGGCTCAGCTTATCCAGCCCATAATAGCTGTTTCCTTCGCTGTATTTGTCAAATTCTATTTTAAAGCTGTACCGGCCATTGCCGTAATTTGCCACAGAGGTAAGGGAAGTATTGCCCTTCCCGCGAATCCCTGCGTTTTTATAGGCTTCTCCGTCGATGACGATGCTGCAGGAGGAGTATTCCTCGCTGGTACAGGTAGATAAAAAACTGTCCCAATCATCCATGACGATGTTAAGTGTATGTACCTTTGACTGGTCAAACAGCCGCTCCTCATATCCCGTAGAATAGGAAGCGGCGGGAATGGCGTTGGTGCCTGCTGCGTGCATGAAAAGAAGCGTAAGCACCAGGCAAAAAGCGATCACGATACAGCAGATTTTATCAATGTGTCTGCTTGTGGACATCTGCATTCCTCCTATCCGAGATAATCGCCGTTATAGCTTACCAGCACGGCGCTGTTTATCCCCTCCATTTCAGAGAGCAGGGTGATAAAGTCCGTGTTGTCATCTTTCAGGCGAATCTCATAATTTAGTTCAATACTGCCTCTTTGTGCGCTTTTGCTTTTGATGACGGCGCGGCTGGTCTGCTGAACCAGAAAATCAGCGGCGCGCATTTCCGCTTCGCGGTCATAGCAGTTAATGATAACAATAAACGGGTTTGCCGATGTCTTACGGTTGGCAAAAATCAGCAGGATGATACCAAGAATCACGCTTCCGATCACGGCAAGGGGGATCATGCCGGCCGCCAGCACGATACCGGCTGCGATCGACCAGAACAGAAAAGCAATATCCAATGGCTCTTTGATCGCGGTACGGAAACGGACGATAGAAAGCGCGCCGACCATACCGAGCGAGAGAACGACGTTGGAGGTAACTGCCAGGATCACAAGCGTGGTAATCATAGTCAGCGCCAGTAGCGTGACGCCGAAGCTGGAAGAGTACATAACGCCGGAAAAGGTTTTTTTGTATACATAGAAAATAAAAAGCCCGATGCCAAAGGCAAGGATCAGGGCGAGCGCCATGTCTAAAAGCGAGACGCTGGTTACGTTTTCCAGGAAACTGGATTTAAAAATATCTGAAAATGTCATAATAAATTCTCCTTTGTATGTTTTATATGTTTTTTGCCGCGGCACGGACTTAACCGTAGATGCGGCAGGCTCTGTATTTTGAAAAAGCGGTAGAAAAACGTCCGGGCAACTGCACGGCGTCCCGGATGACGGCGGGAAGGTATTCATCCCATTTTACTTCCAGGATCTGCACCGGTTCCCCGGCAGGAATCGTGACACAGCCGGGATTGAGAAAATCGGTGCTGCCAAGCCCGGTGCGTATGTTATAATCCAGGGTCACGCGGACATTACCGGGTGCGTAGACAAAAGGATCGCGCGTGTAATCGACGATTGTCTTCGGGCGCAGCCCCTGTGAGCGCATTTTGCTGTAAAGCTCAATTACCAGAGGGCGTGCGCTTGACGGCATCCAGCTCAGATCGTTAGCCAGGATCGCCTGCACCTCAGAAGGCGAGAGATTGGCGCTGAGCTTTTGGCACATGCCGTTTACCTTGCGTTTCTTTTCCAAATGAATCAAAGAGGTATTTCCGTTGTAGTAACGCAGGCGGAACTTTTCGCGGATGGCAACGCCGTCTATTTTTTCGCGGAGCGCCCGGTCTGTAGGGGTATCAAAATAGATACTGCGGATCGTGTAGGAACCGTCGGCATCCGCGTGCGGATCCGGCCGGGCTACGGCGCGCAGGCGCTGGCGGATAGCGATCATATCGGAAAAGGAAATTTCGTGCTTCCATTCGTTTCTGTATTCCATCTGTTCACATCCTTTCGTGAGGTCAAAAGTTATTTACCGGTATTATAGGGGGCTTACCTTAAAGAAATCTGAAAATCTGCGGTTTATTGTTTGTTTATAAAATTTATTTGTTTCTTATACTTATTTCGCAAACTATGCACAAAATTACCAAAATTGAAGGATAAAATAGTATAAGGAAAATATAAATAATCAGGAGGAAATTATTTTGATAGAAGTAAATCACCTTGTGAAGCGCTACGGTAAAAATATCGCGGTCAACGACCTGTCTTTTACTGTAGAGCAGGGACAGATTTATGGTTTCCTGGGTCCTAATGGAGCGGGGAAATCTACGACAATGAATATTCTGACGGGATATACGGCGCCCACGGCGGGCGAAATAAAAATCAACGGGCATGATATCCAGGAGGAAGCAGAGGAGGCGCGCAAATGCATCGGTTACCTGCCGGAGATTCCGCCGGTTTATCCTGAGATGACCGTGTATGAATATCTCAGTTTTGCGGCGGAGCTGAAGCGGCTGGCAAAGCAAAAGCGTGGAGAACTGATTGACGAGGCGATGGAGCTGACCGGGCTAACGGATATGCAAAGCAGGCTGATCCGTAACCTGTCGAAGGGCTACCGGCAGCGTACCGGGCTTGCGCAGGCGATTCTGGGCTTCCCGGAAATCATTATTCTGGATGAGCCGATGGTGGGGCTCGATCCCAAGCAGATCATTGAGATTCGTGAGCTGATCCGCCATTTGAGCCAGAAGCATACGGTGATTTTAAGCTCCCATATTCTTTCGGAGATCGACGCGATCTGCGACCATATTATGATTATCGCGCATGGACAGTTAGTGGCAAGCGACACGCCGGAAAACCTTTATAAGCTGATGAAGGGGGCGGCGTCTCTGGAGCTGACCGTTCGCGGAAGTAAGCCCTCACTTGCACTTTTTCTGGATCAGATAGAGGGGATTGCTTCCTATGAGATTAAAAAGTCTCAGGAGGAAGAAGCCTGCGACATTGTGGTTCAGACAGAAGGGGAGAGGGATCTCAGGGAAACGCTGTTTTATGCCCTGGCAGAAAAGCGGCTGCCGCTTCTTCGTATGCAGCATACGCATGTTTCGCTGGAAGAGGTCTTCCTGGAGCTGACAGAAGAGGAGACGGCAGATGAGGCAGGAAAGGAGGAAGAGCAGCATGAAAGCAATCTTTAAAAAGGAATGGAAAAGCTTCCTGACCTCTATGACAGGTTATATTTTTATCGCGTTTTTGCTGGTATTAAGCGGCGTCTATCTGACGGCATACAGCCTGCAGAGCGGCTACCCGAAGGTGGCGTACACGCTGGAATCGATTGTATTCGTCTTTCTGATTGCGGTTCCCATCCTTACTATGCGGATGCTGGCGGAGGAACGTAAGCAGAAAACAGACCAGCTTTTGCTGACCTCCCCGGTATCCGTGACGGGAATCGTGCTTGGAAAATATCTGGCGCTTGTGGCGGTATACGGGATTGCAGTAGTAGTGATGGCGCTCTATCCGCTGATTCTTTCGCAGTTTGGCTCTATTCCCTGGGGAGAAAGCTATACGGCGCTGTTTGGCTTTTTCCTCATGGGATGCTGCTATCTGGCGATCGGGCTATATCTTTCTTCCGTGACAGAGAGTCAGGTGATTGCTGCAGTATTGACCTTTTTGGTACTGTTTTGCTGCTTTGTCATCCAGGGAATCGCATCCTTCTTCCCGGAAACGGCGTCGGCATCTTACTTTACCTTTGCTGTTTTGGCAGCGGGGCTTTCCTATGTCGTCTACCTGATGATTAATCAGAAAATCATAGCGGGGATTTTCTTCGCCGTGTGTGAAGCGGGGCTTTTGATTCTGTATCTTGTCAACGCCTCCTGCTACGAAGGGCTGATACAGGATATTCTCGGAGTACTGAATATTTCCGCGCATTTTTCCGGGTTTGCGGAGGGGATATTTGATATTCAGGGGCTGATTTATTATGTGTCCTTTGCGGGTGTTTTTCTGTTTTTTACGGTCCAGTCGATCCAGAAGAGGCGTTGGGGTGAGCGCAGGCTGAAAAACGGTTCCTACAGTATAAGCGTCATTGCGATTGCCGTTGCGGCGGCAGTGGCGGTAAACCTGATTGCTGCTGAGCTTCCTTCTCAGTATATGCAGATCGATGTCAGCGAGCAACAGCTTTACACATTGACGGAACAGACCAAAGAGATCGTAGCGGGGCTGGAAAAAGACATTACGCTTTATTACATTGTGCAGGACAGCAACAAGGATACGAATGTCTCCAGGCTCCTGGAACGTTATGAGGGGCTTTCCTCACACATTACGGTAGAACAAAAAGATCCGGTGCGGTATCCGAACTTCGCATCCCAGTATACGGACAGCGAGGTGTCGGAAAACAGCATCATCGCCGTGTGCGAGGACAGTGTGCGGGTAATCACTTACGACAGCATGTATGAAAGCTCTTTTAACTACAATTATTACACTTACGAAACGACCGGTTTTGACGCGGAGGGGCAGATCACCAGCGCAATCGCGGCGTTTGCTTCCGGCGACCTGCCAAAGCTCTATACGTTAACCGGGCATAACGAGCTGATGATTAACGATTCGCTGGCACAGTCTATTTCCAAAGAGAATATTGAGACAGAATCGCTGAACCTGATTACGGCGGATGAAGTACCGGAAGACGCGGCGTGCCTGCTGATCGCATCTCCATCGACCGATTTTTCTGATGAGGAGACCGCCAAAATTCTCGACTATCTGCAAAACGGCGGCAAGGTGATTTTAGTGACCGATTATACCGGGAAGGAGATGCCGAACCTTGCATCGATCCTGGAATATTACGGTGTGGAAGAGCAAGAGGGAATTGTAATCGAGGGCGACAGCAATTACTATGTGCAGGCGCCGTACTATCTGGTGCCGGATATCAATAGTACCGAAGTTACGGATGGTATGACCGGCGGCGAAAGCTATGTGTTACTGGCAGCGGCGCAGGGAATCCATATATTAGAGGAAGCAAGGGAGAGCCTGAGCATTTCCGGTATCCTTTCTACTTCGGATTCGGCTTATTCCAAAACGGATGTAGAAAATATGAGGACATATGAGAAGGAGTCCAGTGATACGGACGGACCGTTTGACCTGGCAGTATTGATTACGGAAGAGGTGACTGCTGCCGGTGCGGAGGAAGAGTCCGGGGATACGGAGGAAGAGTCCGAGGACGCAGAGGAAGAGTCTGAAAGCGCAGAGGAAGAGACAGTTGTGACGAAGCTGGTAGTCTTTACGTCATCGGCGATTATGGATGCGTCCGCAGACCAGATGGTATCCGGCGGAAATGCAAAGCTTTTTATGAACACGGTGAGTTGGGCGTGCGGGCACGCTTCGTCTGTATCTGTTCCATCAAAGAGTATGTCGGTTAGCTATCTGACGCTCACGGCGGCAAGCAGCAGCTTCTGGAGCATTATTGTGATCGGGCTGATTCCGGCGGCATTTCTGATTACGGGACTGGTTACCTGGCTGAGAAGACGCCGGCAATAAGAGGGAAAGGACAGGGAAACAGGATTATGATGAAAAAGGAAACGAGGCTAATAGCGGGCGTTGCGGCGCTCTGCTGCCTCTTTGGGGCATATTATGGATTAAAGGTGTATAATGAAAAAGCAGAGGAAGAGGCAGCAGCGGGCGGCACGACGATATTAAGCATTGACACGGAAAAAGCGGCGAGCGTATCTTTTTATATTGATGGAGAGAATACCGTCTTCCTGTATGAAGATGGGGAATGGACGATGGAAGGGGACGATACGTTCCTGGCGGACGGCGATATGCTGGACACGGTGGTGTCGGACCTGGCGCTGGTAGAAGCAGTACGGACACTGGAAGAGGTAGAAGATACGGCAGAATACGGGATGGAAGAGCCGCAGAATGTCATTGTCTATACAGATACCGATGGAAATACGGTGACGGTTACGATTGGCTCGACAAACAGCGGTACGGGGAACGACTATATCATGGTAGATGATGACGAGTCGGTCATTTACACCGTCTCCTCCGGTCTGCGCACGGCAGTCTCCGGCAGCCTGGAAGACTATGAGGCGGAAGAAGAGACGGAAAGCGAAACGGCGACAGAAACAGAGACGGAAAGTGAAACGGAAACTGAAACCGAAACGGAAACAGGAACGGAGACAGAAAGTGAAACGGAAGGATAAAATCAAAGCACTTTAAGCTGAACAGGCACCAATACGTCTGTGAGGTTTTAGCTGTTGGCAAAATAACGGTTTCATGCAATCATATTATTGAACCACTGAAAGCTTAAAAGGTAGCCATGACACTGCCAACAAAATCTTTGTTAATCAGTTTTCCGGTACGGTTAGGCAATTAAAACAGAGGCAGAGTTTATTTAAGGATAGCTTAAGTTTCCAGCTGTATAATAATAATCAGAAGAATGAAGGCGCCGTCCGTTTGG
>CAZAQD010000079.1:0-6466 GCA_964487425.1 uncultured Marvinbryantia sp.
ACCCTTGAGAATCAGGAAAAAATAAAGGATGCTCTTATAAAATTAGATTACAAAAAAAATAATATCTCCAGGATCCTGGCCAACGGCCAGACAGAGTTTGTCGGTATTCTTATCCCGGACCTGCGCAACAGCTACTATTCGGAAATACTCCGGCAGATTCTAAAATCCTACGGTACATACGGATACAAGTTTCTCGTATTTAACGGAGATGACCAGAAGGAAACCGAGCGCCAGTACCTGACCGAACTGATGTCCTATAAGATCGAGGGACTGCTCGTCATGAGCCATACCCTCTCTTCCAGGGAACTGGCAGCGCTGAATATTCCGATTGTATCCATTGAGCGGGAGGATGAGTACATCACCAGTGTCAACTGTGATAATTATATGGGAGCCGTCCAGGCTGTCAGTCTGCTTGCCAGGCACGACTGTGAGGTCTTCATCCATATCAATACCCCCACCGCGCAGACCCGGCCTTCCTATCAGCGAATCAATGGTTTCCGGGATTTCTGCGAGGAGCATCAGTTTACCTATCGGATTATTATCCATGATAATACGGTGGGCACCAATGAGCAGAAGGTTGACCTGCAGGCAATTCTGGAGCAGATGGAAAATGAGTATCCCGACAAACGAAAAGGAATATTCTTCTCCAATGACAACGACGCAAACGAATTCCTGAAGCTTTTGATCCGGAAATATAAAAAGCTGCCCGCTGACTATCGTATTATTGGTTATGACGGCGCCCCCATCTCACAGGATGCCATCTATTCAATCAGTACAGTCGGCCAGCAGATCGATAAGATTGTCGCCGAAACGATGCATCTTCTGACACTGCAGATCAATGAGCGCAAAAAAAGAACGCCTATGCCTATGGAGCCGGTGCATAAAATCATTACCCCGATTCTTTACCGCCGGGAGACAACCGAGCTGGAGCCGGATTAATTCTTCTGAAATGGCAAATGTCTGTCGGAAGCCGCTATTATGCGGATATGCTCCGGTTTCCTCGCTGTACGGAAAAATTTCAGGCCGTCGGGATCATCCCGGCGGCCTTCTTTCTTCCAGTCTTTTTACAGTCTGTCCTGTCCCGCCTCCGCACCGGAAACGGCAGTTTTTTCTCATTCCTCATTTGTCAGGAATGAACTTCGGACTATACTCAGCCCTGCATCAGAATTGATTTCACATGCTCGATCTCTTCTCTTGCAGCCTGGGCAGCCGGTACATAATACTGCTTGGCGCGGGCAATCTGATAAATTTCTTCCTGAGACTGCTCACACTGATTCCGAAACTGCTTCAGAGTCTGCTTCAGTTCCGCGTTTTCCGTCTGGGGAATCATTTCGCCATAACGGCCAAGCTCACTGTTAATGCCTACCAGAGTATCGCTTACCATTGTTTTCTCATCCATCTTCATTTCCTCCTGATTCTGATTGGTTTTGTCACTGCAGAAACTTCATAAGCTGCTGCTTACTTTCCATAGCTGACTGTGCAGACTTCTGAAAAAACTGCTTTACGCCGGGATCCGTGGCCTGCTCTGCGTAAGCCTGCATTTTGCAGTGGGTAGTTGAAAAGCCGCCGATCAGATGGCGGAGATTCTGAAGATCCAGTTCTGATATTCCATTCATAATAAATTCCTCCTTCCAGATACTGAATTACTCTGTCAGTATCTCCAGGAAGGAAGAAAAATATACGTCATTATTTATTTAACCAATCATCCAGTCATACAACTCGCGGTATTTTTCAGCCGAAGCATTCCAGGAGAAATCTGCTGTCATGGCCCGATCGATCAGCTTGTTCCACTCGCGTTTCTTGTCATAGTAGATATGCATCGCATACTGCAGAGTATAATACATCTCATGCGCATTATAATTCGCAAAGCTGAAGCCTGTACCGGTGCCCTCATACTCATTATACGGAATAACCGTGTCCTTAAGGCCGCCGGTCTCCCGAACGATGGGCAACGTACCGTAACGCAGACTCATCAGCTGAGAAAGACCGCAGGGTTCAAACAGAGAAGGCATCAGGAACGCATCACAGGAAGCGTAAATTTTGTGAGACAATGCCTCGGAGTAGAAAATATTCGCGGAAACCTTCCCCTGATACTTCCATGCATAATGCCGGAACATATTCTCATACTTTTCGTCACCGGTTCCCAGCACCACGATCTGAATATCATTCTGACAAATCTCGTCCATCATATGGGCAATCAGATCAAAGCCCTTCTGATCGGTCAGTCTGGATACGATACCTACCATGAATGCGGAATCGCTTTGGGTAAGCCCAAGCTCCCGCTGAAGCGCTCTTTTATTTTTAATCTTCTCTTTGCGGAAATTCTTTACGTTGTAATTATGTTCGATCAATTGATCCGTCTCGGGATTGTACTTATCGTAATCAATACCGTTCACAATACCCCGCAGATCGTTGCTGCGGGCTCTCAGCAGTCCATCCAGGCCCTCGCCGTAGAAGGGCTGCTTAATCTCCTCCGCATAGGTATCGCTGACGGTGGTGATGGCATCTGCATATACCAGGCCACCCTTAAGATAATTGGCATCCCCATACGCCTCCAGCTTATCCGGAGTGAAATAATATGTGGGCAGTCCCGTAATATCCCGTACGGTCTTCACATCCCAGACACCCTGGAATTTCAGATTGTGAATCGTCATGACAGACTTCATATCCCGGAAAAACTCTCCCTCATGGAATTTATCCTTGAGAAACACCGGAATCAAACCGGTCTGCCAGTCATGGCAATGTACAATATCCGGCTTAAAGCCGATCAGCGGCAACGCCGACAGAGCCGCCTTGGAGAAGAACGCGAACTTCTCAATATCCTGATAAATGTTGCCGTATGGCTTGGCTCCCGCGAAATAATACTCATTATCTATGAAATAAAACTGTACTCCTTCGTACTCTGTCTCCAGTACGCCCACATACTGGGAACGCCACGCAAGATCCATATAAAAATGTGTAACATAGTTCAGCTTGCTCTTCCACTCTTCCTTCATACACATATATTTAGGAAGAATAACCCGGACATCATATTCCTCTTTATTAAAACATTTTGGCAGGGAACCGACCACATCTGCAAGACCCCCGGTCTTGATAAAGGGCACACATTCAGATGAAACATATAGTATTCTTTTCATAAACGAACCTCCGCTCGATAGAGTTTGATGAAATTATACATCATTTTCTCCATAATGAAAAGTATTTTTAGTAATATTTCATCATTTTACGCCCTGTTTTTATACTCCAGACGAATCTTATCCGCAATCAATGCAATGAATTCCGAATTGGTCGGTTTCCCCTTTCCGTTGTTCACCGTATAACCAAACAGCTCATCAATGGTATCCATCTTGCCCCGGCTCCAGGCCACCTCTATGGCATGCCGGATCGCCCGCTCTACGCGGCTTGGCGTGGTCTGATGGCGCTTGGCAATGGTAGGATACAGAATTTTCGTGATGGAATTGAGCATCTCCATGTCATTTACCGACATAATAATCGCGTCCCGCAGATATTGATACCCTTTAATATGCGCCGGAACTCCCACTTCATGAATAATATTAGTCACATCTGTCTCCAGATTATGCTTCATATACTCCATCTGACTTTCAAAGGTATTTGCCTTTTTTATTTTGGCGGATGTCCTCTGCCTGCCGGAACGCACGCGCTTAATACGGTTCACCACCGTATCATTGTCAAAGGGCTTCAATATATAATAATCTGCCCCGAGATCAAAAGCATCCTCCGTCATTTTCTCCTGACTCACCGCAGATATTACAATAAACGCAGGCTTCTTCAGATTTACATCATGATTGACACGATCCATTACCGTAAGGCCATCCAGCTTGGGCATGATAATATCCAGAAGAACAACATCCGGCTGTTTTTCCTTTATGATCTCTATCAGTTCTTCCCCATTTCCTGCTTTTCCGACAACTTCCAGTTCCTCATCGCTGCTCACAATACGGTCGAGTAACTGTACCATCCTCTCGTTATCATCGGCAATTGCGATATTCAGCTTTTCCATTTTATACTCCTCTCATGATATATTATGTCGTTGCACTGATGCATTTTTTGAAGGCCTTTAACAAAATTTGTCATGCGCAAAAACTACTTGTATTATATAACAATCGCCCGTATTCGCAAGGAAATCTTGTCCCGCAAAATCGACAGTAAATGCCTCTTTTCTCCCCGTGTATTATGCCCCGACCTTAATAGAATAACGTAACTCATGAGATTTTGTGACGGGATTTCTGAGAAAATGTAGTAAAAAGTCAAAATTTTCTGCAAAGCTTACATCGACAAAGTTCGCAGAAATATGCTTCGCGCATCCACGCGGAGCTTTTTGTGTCACAGGAGACGAAGTTCCCTGTAACGCGATAAAGCATCCCCTGAGGGATGCTCATCGTCATATACAAGACCAGACGGTCTTTCCCGATTGCCCGGACACAGCGCCCACGCCGCAGCGCGGAATCGCTCCGGAACTATGCCTGTACGCGCTTCATCACTTCGTAAGTGCCATCTTTTTCAATCTGTTCAAGGTCATCCGCAACCGCAGCTTCAAAGCCCGCGATTTCACTCAGATCCTCGCCCCAGAAAGCAGTGTTCGTGCAGACCGCGTGCGCCAGTTCCTTCGCGGAGTCATCCTTGTGCGCTGCGTAAAACTCCAGAATATCTCTGTCATCATGAATCGTATATTCATTGGTCTTGCGGCTTCCAACCAGTCCGTCATCGGTCAGCTTCTGTCCATGATAGAACGCGATGTAAAAAGCGAAGGAAGCGGTAATACACTTCGGCAGACTGCCAAATTTCGCGACATATCCCTTCAAACTCGGCAGTACCCGCGCTTTCCACTTCGAGGTGGAGTTCAGAGAGATCGACATCAGCGCGTGATCTACAAACGGATTGTTGAAACGGTCTGTCACGGATGCCGCAAACTCCTTCAGTTCATCCTCCGGCAGTGTCAGCGTGGGAATGATCTCGTCATAGATGGTCTTGTTCATGAAACCGTTGATCACCTCGTCATTCATGCAGTCGCGCACGATATCCTGTCCGGCAAGGTATGCGCCAAGCACCATAGAAGTATGCGCGCCGTTGAGAATGCGGACCTTTCTCTGCTTATACGGCTTGTGATCGTCGCAGATAATGACCGGGAGACCTGCCTCTTCAAACGGAAGCTCCTTCTTCATCCACTGCGGTCCCTCGATTACCCAGAGGCCAAACACTTCTCCGACATCCAGCAGGTTATCCTGGTAACCAAGCTCTTCACAGATCGCCGCGGCATCGTTTCTCGGATAGCCCGGAACGATCCGGTCAACCAGCGTGGAGCAGAATACGCACTCCTCCTTCAGCCAGGTCTTAAATTCCTCGCCGAGCGCCCACTGATCCGCATACAGATTTACACACTTCTCCAGTTCTTTCCCATTGTTGTCGATCAGCTCACAGGAAAGGATGATGACGCCCTTGCCCTTTTCCTGCCCGAATTTCCGGAAGCGGCGGTACAGCCACTGTGTCAGCTTGCCCGGATAGCTCGCCGCAGGAACATCGGTAAACTGGCAGGACGGATCATACTGGATCCCCGCCTCGGTCGTGTTGCAGACTATAAAACGGATATCCGCGCTCTCCGCATAGGCAAGCACAGCATCATACTCCTTATATGGGTTCAGACATTTACTCACACAGGAAATCACGCGGCGGTCGTCAATCTTCCGTCCGTTCTCATTTCCACGCAGGATGAGCGTATAAAGTCCCTCCTGCTCATTGATCATATCCGCAAGGCCCGGAGCGATCGGCTGGCAAAGGACCACTTTGGAGCAAAAGTCCGCCTTCTCGTTCATTTTGTCGATCCAACACTCTACAAACGCCCGCAGGAAATTTCCCTCGCCAAACTGCAATACTCTCTCGGGCGCTTCCCTGAGCAGGTATCCGTCATATCCCATTTCTTCTAATGTCGCATAGCTTAATTTTTTCATGTTTTTCATCCTTTCATTACAGCCCTTATAGTGTCACGCCCTGTTTGAAAATAGCCATGTCGTGGAAACCTTTTTCCTCCGCCTTCACCTTCTTTCCGGAGGCAACCTCCAGCACATAATCAAAAAGCTGTTTTCCCATTTCCTCCAGACTGGTATCCTCCACCATCACGCCGCAGTTGAAATCGATCCAGTTATTCTTCTTTTGCGAAAGCCCTGTATTGGTGGAAATCTTTACGGTCGGAACGGGCGACGCAAACGGCGTTCCCCGTCCGGTGGTGAACAGTACGATATGCGCGCCGCTCGCCGCCAACGCAGTGGACGCCACCAGATCATTTCCCGGAGCGCTCAGAAGATTTAATCCCTTCGTCCGGACCGGCTCACCGTATTTCAGCACGCCGCGCACAGCCGCGCTTCCTGATTTCTGCGTACATCCAAGCGATTTATCCTCCAGCGTCGTGATGCCGCCTTTTTTATTCCCCGGCGACGGATTTTCGTAAATC
>CAZAQD010000080.1:0-6311 GCA_964487425.1 uncultured Marvinbryantia sp.
ATGAAGGCAGAGGGCGGTATCGAGCGTATCGTATGGATGCCGAAGGATCTGAAGGCTCAGGTTGCAGACAGAGTAAACGCAACTGCAAAAGAACTGTACGGAATCGACAATTTCTGTGACATGATAGCAGATGAGACGATCGCAGAAGATCCTGAAACATTACTGGCATTCCTGGAGGAAAAAGGACATCCGGCACTCACCATGGAACCAATGATGTAAGGTCCGCAAGGGAAATGCCGTGCTTGCACGAGCATTTCCTGGGACCTTAGCGATAAAAATCGAAATTGCGTGAAGCCGTAAGGCTTCGTCAACGTAGTTGACATAAGCAATGATGATTTTTAGAGCTCGAGGAAAGATTCTTGAATCTGGTTTAAATATTTGTTTTCAACCGGGTTTATGAAGATATGCATACGAAAGTAGACATATCCTGACAGATAAGTTATAATTATTAGAAATAAGATATCCGCAGTGCCTGCCAAACCCAGCAGGCAGTGCGGTTATAAGCATGAAGGAGGAAATACAAAAATGCCGTTTACAGCAAAATCAGGAAAGTTCAATGCCAGCATTAAAGCGGTGACGATTGGCACTGGTGACAAGGCGATTACATTAGGTGGAGAAAATGTATTGCCGTTCTATTCATTTGATGCGCCGATTGAAAATGCACCGAAGGTTGGAATTGAAATCACGGATTTCGGTATGGAAAACGAACCGGAATGTATTAAAAAGTATTATGAGGGATGCACCACGATAGCAGACATCGCAAAGAAGGCTGCTTCATTTGAGGGTGTAGATTTCTTATGCTTCCGTATGGAAGGCGGAGATCCAAACGGAGCAAACAAACCAACAGAAGAACTGATTGCTTTATTAAAAGAAGTGGTAGAAGCAGTGGACATTCCACTGGTTGTATCTGGTTCTAAAAATGCGGAAAAGGACGGCGAGCTTCTTTCAAAGGCAGCAGAGGCAGTTCAGGGGAAAAATGCACTTATCCTTGCGGCAAGAGAGGAAAACTACAAAACAGTCGGTGCAGCGGCGGGGCTGGCTTATTCCCAGGTTGTCGGAGCAGAGTCTTCTGTAGATATCAACCTTGCTAAACAGTTGAATGTATTATTGACACAGTTAGGTGTGAATGCTTCCAGTATCGCTATGAATGTTGGTACAGCAGCAGCAGGTTATGGTTACGAGTATGTTGCATCTACGATGCAGCGTGTTAAGGCAGCAGCGCTTTCCCAGAATGACGCACAGTTACAGATGCCGATCGTTACACCGGTAGCGTCTGAGATATGGGGAGTAAAAGAAGCAGTTACGGCTGAAGCTGATTTGCCTGAATGGGGTGATCAGGAAAGACGTGGAGTGGATATGGAGGTTCAGA
This sequence comes from uncultured Marvinbryantia sp., assembly GCA_964487425.1. Taxonomy (GTDB): domain Bacteria; phylum Bacillota; class Clostridia; order Lachnospirales; family Lachnospiraceae; genus Marvinbryantia. The sequence continues at coordinate 1,370 of CAZAQD010000080.1, forward strand.
CTGCAGCAGCAGACCTGGCTTGCGGCTCCAATGCAGTAATCTTGAAACATCCTACATCAATCGCAACTATTTCCAAAATGATTAAAGAATTAGTATAATTGCTGTTAAGGAGGAAGAAAGATTATGGCACTTAAAGGTCTTGATATATTCAAATTATCACCTAAGAAAAACTGTAAGGAGTGTGGAAGCCCGACTTGTATGGCATTCTCTATGAAGGTGGCGCAGGGGGCTGTTGACATCAGCGCCTGCCCATATTTCTCGGAGGATGCAAAAGCACAGCTTTCTGAGGCAACTGCACCGCCTATGAAGACAGTTAGGATTGGAGCAGGCAGTGAGGAGATGACGCTTGGCGGAGAAACCGTTATGGAGCGTCATGAGAAAACGTTTGTCAGCAAGACAAGATATGGTGTTGCTCTGTGCAATTGCATGGACGCTGCAACGATCGATGAGAAGCTGGCAGCGATTCCGAAGGTTGATTATGAGCGTATCGGCGAGAGAATGTATGTAGAAATCATTTATGTGAATTACTCTGCTGATGGCGTTACCGATTATGTAGAGCTGGTAACAAAAGCGGCTGCACTGGGAAGAACGATGGTTCTTGGATGTACTGATGCAGAGGTGGCAAAAGCAGCTCTTGCCGTATGTAAGGACGGCAAACCAGTATTAAATGGTGCGACACCGGACAATTATGAGGCGATGAACGCAGTGGCAAAAGAGGCTGGTGTAGTGCTTGGCGTAACTGGCGCTGATATCAATGGATTATACGATACTGTAAAAGCCCTGGAAGCTCTTGGAAATAAGGAGCTGGTAATCGATACAACAGGAGCGACTGTAAAAGAGACGCTTGCCAATACGGTTCAGATTCGTAAGGCGGCAATCAAAGACAGCGACAGAAGCTGCGGATATCCGTCAATTGTAAATCTTGCTAAGATTGCAAAGGGCGATATGCATCTGCAGTCTGCACTGGCAGCAGTATTTACGATTAAATACGGTTCTATCGTAGTGATGGAAGAGATTACTTATGCAGAGGCGCTTCCGCTGTACGGATTGAGACAGAATATCTTTACCGATCCTCAGAAGCCGATGAGAGTAGAACCGGGTATTTACCCGATCAACGGCGCAGATGAGAATTCCATCTGCCTGACAACGGTTGACTTTGCGCTTACTTACTTCCTGGTATCCGGTGAATTGGAGCGTTCCGGCGTGCCGGTGAACTTAATCATCAGCGATGCGGGCGGATTGTCCGTATTGACAGCATGGGCGGCTGGTAAACTGTCTTCTTCTTCTATTGAAAAATTCTGGAAGGAACAGGATATCGAAGGAAAGATTAAGAACCGCCAGTTGATTATTCCTGGTAAAGTAGCTGTCCTGAAAGGCGAGATCGAAGCAAAGCTTCCGAATTGGGAAGTCATCATTGCTCCGGCAGAGGCTGCACAGTTAGTAAAATTCTTAAAAGATATGCAATAATTTAAAATAATATCATAAGGAGGCTACAAAGATGGCAAAATTTGTAACAATTGGCGAAAGACTTTCTACCACAGCTCCGGCAGTGAACAAAGCGTTTCTGGAAAGAGACCCGGAGCCGATCTTAAAGAGAGCAAAACAGCAGCTTGATGCTGGCGCTGTTTACCTGGATGTAAATATTGGACCGGCAGAAGGTTATGGAGAGGATCTGATGAAGTGGGCAGTTCAGCTGCTTCAGTCTGAGTTTGACAACGTTCCTCTGGCGCTGGATACCTCCAATAAGAAAGCGATCGAGGCTGGTATTTCTGTCTACAACCGTTCCAAAGGGAAACCAATCGTGAACTCCGCAGATGCTGCAGGAAGAATCGAGAACATTGACCTGGCAGCAGCAAATGATGCAATTGTTATTGCACTGTGTAATGGTGAAGGTATTGCAAAAGACAACGATGAGCGTATGGGATACTGCCAGATGCTTCTGGAAAGAGGTCTGGAGCATGGTATGGAAGCAGAAGATCTGTGGTTTGACCCGCTGTTCCTGGTTGTAAAGGGTATGCAGGACAAGCAGATGCAGGTTCTGGAGTGTATCAAGATGTTTGCGGATATGGGACTGAACTCTACAGGCGGACTGTCCAATAACTCCAACGGTATGCCGAAGCACATCCGTCCGATCATGGATTCTGCACTGGTAGCTATGGCGATGATGCAGGGACTTACCTCTGCAATCGTAAATCCGAATGACTTACGTCTGATGGAAACAATCAAGTCCTGTGACGTATTCAAGGGCAATACATTATATGCGGACTCTTATCTGGAGATCTAAATGCATAAGGTAACTTTTAAGTTTGAAAACAGCGAAGATGTCAGCGTCTTCGCTGCTTTCGGTGAGAACCTTCTTGAGGTAGCGAGAAAAACAAACGTGGCTATCGATGCACCATGTTCTGGAAATGCATCTTGCGGAAAATGCAGAGTGAAGCTCGTTGGTGGGAATTTAGATTCCAAAAAAACAAGACATATCAGCGACGAAGAATACGAGGCGGGATGGAGGCTTGCCTGTGTCAGTACCGTGTGTGACGATGTAGAAGTCCTGGTACCTGACATTGCTTCTGCTTACAGGAGCCGTATGAAGGTGGCTGATCTGAGCTCTCCTAGTGAAATCAAGATTTTTGATGACTTAAAAGAACAGGTTGTGGAAGCGGGAATTTTGCTGAAAAATGATATGGAGCTTGTAACGGTAAAGATGGAAGTTCCTACATTAGATGATACGATGCCGGATAATGAGCGTTTCACCCGTGCAATGCAGGCTTTGACCGGTATGGATAAGATCCGGATTCCTTATTCCGTAATGAAAAAATTAGCGGTTGTTTTGCGTGAAAGCAATTTTGAAGTGCAGGTAATTTTGCGTAAAACAGCAGACGACGTATTTATTTATGATGTAATTGAAACAGGAAAAGAGGTTATTGTCGGCGGTCTGGCTGTGGATATCGGTACGACGACGGTTTCGGCTATTGTAATCGATATGCTCACAGGGCAGATTCTTGCCAAAGGTTCTTCCGGGAATGGGCAGATCCGTTATGGGGCGGATGTCATCAACCGGATTATTGAATCTACGAAGCCGGGCGGAAGAGAACGGCTGCAAAAGGCTGTGGTGGACGAGACGATTAATCCACTGATTACAACGATGTGCCGGCAGGCGAAGATCAGCCATAAGCATATTTACCGTATGAGCGTGGGCGCCAATACAACGATGAACCATCTGCTGTTTGGCATGAATGGCGATCCGATCCGTACGGAGCCGTATATACCGACTTTCTTTAAGACAAATTCTGTCTACGCATCGGATATTGGCATTCACATCAATCCGGGAGCCCATATTATCGTAGCGCCGAATATTGGAAGCTATGTAGGAGGAGATATTACAGCGGGTGCATTTGTCAGTATGCTCTGGAACAAGCCGGAGTTTTCGCTGTTTATTGACCTGGGCACCAATGGAGAGATTGTATTTGGCAATGCGGACTTTATGTTCAGTTGTGCATGTTCCGCCGGACCGGCTTTTGAGGGCGGCGATATCAGTTGCGGCATGCGTGCGACAGACGGGGCGATTGAGGCATGCACCATAGATAAGGAGACGATGGAACCGACCTTTAAGATTGTCGGGGACGAGGGCACAAAACCGGTTGGCTTGTGCGGTTCCGGTATTATTGATGTAATCAGCGAACTGTTCCGCTGCGGGATCATCAGTCCGAAAGGCAAATTTATCCGCGAGGGCAGGCGTGTACGCCGTGATCCCTATGGCATCGGCTCTTATGTGCTTGCCTTCCAGGAGGATGCCGGCTCTGTGAAAGATGTGGAGATCACGGAAGTGGATATCGATAACTTTATCCGGGCGAAAGGGGCGATATTCTCCGCGATCCGTACAATGCTGTCCTACTGTGACTTTGATGTGTCGATGATCGAGCATGTCTATGTGGCGGGCGGTATCGGAAGCGGCATCAATATGAAGAATGCGATCAATATCGGTATGTTCCCGGACGTACCGCTGGAGCTGTACGAATATATCGGAAACTCTTCGCTGGTGGGAGCGTACGCGATGCTGTATTCTACAGAGTCTGAACGCAAGGTTTACGAAATTGCTCAAAACATGACATATATTGAATTGAGCGCAATTCCATCCTATATGGATGAGTTTGTGGGAGCTTGTTTCCTCCCGCATACAGATGCCGCACTGTTTCCGAGTGTGGTTTAGAGAAAAGAAACCCGAGGTAACGATATGGTGTCAGAAATCGAGAAAAACAATAATAAGGAATTGATACCGCTGGAGCATTATCTGAACGCATTTTGCAAAGCAGACCCGGAGGAAATCTGTGCCAGGACCGGATTTGGCTATGACAAGGAAAGTCATGTTTTTCATGTTACCTTTCTTGGAAGGGAATATGAAGTCTCCCATCCTGATTTTTCGATCAGAGTATTGGATGAGAAATATGGTTATTCCCCGCTGCTGGAGACAAACCCGGCGAAGATTCTTGTGGTGCGTTTCCTGTTAGAAGGAGCGGTGTCGGTTAGTACCGGAAAATTTTTGACTTATCGGGAAGTACCCTGGGGAGAGGTTTATTATCGCCAGTTTAACGGGCGTTGTATGCTGCGCCTGGCATATTCTTATGGGAATAAACTGGGATCGTTTGAAAAAGCAATGGAGACGATGGGAGCTGTCCGTGTGAAAGCGGGGGATATCGGATACCAGTTCGAAATTTTCCCTGGATATTTTGTACAGTTCCTGCTGTGGGAGGGGGACGATGAGTTTCCCCCTTCCGCACAGATTTTATTCAGTGATAATTTTCCGGCGGCTTTTCATGCAGAGGACTTAGTGGTCGTGTGTGATGTGGCGATCGGAACATTAAAAAAACTATAGTAAGGGAGCGTTTTATTATGGGATTCAAATCAGACATTGAAATTGCACAGGAGACCGTGATGTCCCCGATTA
>CAZAQD010000081.1:0-6271 GCA_964487425.1 uncultured Marvinbryantia sp.
GTAGATCCCGTACACGGCCCCGTCTAAGCTGTAGCAGTTATTCCCGGTCGTCATATCCGGTAGGCTGGAACTCTTGTACAGTGTCACATCGCCCGTAAGCGGCGTCTCAGCGGACGAGACCGTTGCCGATGTCACACTTGAGCTGAGCGTTACCGTATAAGTATTCGTATCCAGCGTATACCCGGGCGAGGCTGTTTTCTCTTTCACATAATAAGTGGCAAGCGGTAGCCCGGATACGGAGGCATTGCCATTGCTGTCCGTTGTCATGGTCGCATACTGTGACGTGCATGCGGAATCCGTGTAGACCCCATATACCGCGCCTGCGAGGCTGTAGCTGCTGTTGCCGGATGTGACCGTTGTATTACTTGAAGCCTTCGTCAGGGATATGCTGCCTGTGGCTGTGGCCGGCCAGGTTACGGAAAGCGTAATTTTTTTCGTAGTCCCCCTCCACATAAACCCGATATTCTGTACACCGGCCTGTTTGATTTTGTAGGCTTCAAAATTAGTGGCAAACTTGGTTGCAAAAGAATAAGTTCCGGTTCCTGTTATCGTAGAGTCTGCTTCCAGATGGAATTTATCCTTGCCATTCACAACAACGGTCCCGGTAGACGTTGTCCCAGTTGTTTCATTTACAAGGGATATCCCGTCCGGAAGTGAAACCGTTGCTGTATTACCGTAATCCCCTTTAAATGTAACGGATTCTGACACAGACTTTCCGGCAGATGTATCATAAGATGCCGTAACAGATGTCGAGGAAAATGAGGAACCGGGCGTGGCCAGTTTCTCTATATACCCGATCAGCTCTTCTACAAGGGCAATTCCCTTGCTATTTAATGCCGGTGTAACCGGTATCCCAAAATAGGAACCGGTAATGCCGGTCCCATAATTCCAGTCATCTACACCATATGCATATGCAAGCGCCATATGCAGGATAAAACGGCAATTGCTCTCAGATGTGATTCCGTTATCCTCGAACCAATCCTTGAAATTAATGGTCTTCTTTTTGTTGTTTTCCACGTAATAAGCATCCTCGCCCCAGGTAATCCCATTGTATTCTGCGTAGTAAAGCAGCTTTGAGACTTTTGTACCATTGCTTATTTCTTCGAATTCCTTATCTCCACCGGACGGGCCGCCCAGGGCCGGCTGTAAGCAATATGCTGCAACTGTCTTTGTCTTTCCATTGGATTGCGTGATTTCTGCATGGCGTACAACTGTCCCGACGCCTCCCGCGGAAGCTGCAGCAGTGGACTGATAAGCAGTAGGGCATGTCCAGAATGTCGTGCCAACTACCAGTTTAACGCTTGTCACGGTAGTTGCCGCAGTATACATATACTGCGCGCCGTCACAGAAAATGATAACATCCGTATCTGGCATAGTGAACGTAAATTCTTTCGAAACCAGGACATTTGATGTCCCTGCTAATTCAGAACCTGAATAAGTTTCTTCTGCTTCCTTCTGTGTTTCATCGAATAAGATAAGGGAATCCGGGGATTCTTTGGAGCTCTTGTCAAAAAACTCCCCTGCTTTGGCCGAGCCCTCTGCATCCTGCCCATTCTCCTCCATATCTGCATCTTCTTCAGACGGGAGATAAACCGCTTCGCATTGCATATAGTAAGCTTTTCCGAGTTCGAATCCCTCTTCCGGCTCTGCTATAAATGTCACCTCTTCGCCTTCGCTGTATTCATACACACTGGAAGGGACGGTTATTGTGTAGTTTTCCGCATTAGAAATGAATATACGGTGTTTTTCACCCTGTCCATCCATTTCTGTTTGTCCTTCTGTCCCTGAAACAGGTTCTGTTTCCGCCTCTTCTGCCTGTACATCACTTGGGACATAGATCAGCCCATTTGAGCCTTCTGTGCTTAAATTGCCTGTCCCATATAGGGATACATACCCGGAAAATTTAGCTGCAGCTTCCGATGTGCTTTCCGATACAACGTTATAGTCTACCGTCGCACCATAGTTGGAACTTGGCAGGCGTGTACCGTTTTCATCGCATGCGCCGATGATATATGCTTCTGCCACAGCACCCGGCATATAATTGGATGCATCCTCACCGTTATTTCCAGCGGCGCCTACTACTATGATGCCCAGCCCGGCTGCTTTCTGTATTTCTTTTTTCAATACGGAATTCAGCAGGGATGCTTTTGCAGAAAGGGACAGGTTAATTACACCCACGTTCTGTTCAATAGCGTATTCAATTGCAGATACAACTGAGGAGATCGTCCCCTGCCCATTATCACCCAATGCACGGATGGAAAGGATCCTGGCATCCGGGTTGATGGATGTAATGGCAGCAACCATATCATCGCCATGGCCATTTCCTGATAACTGGTCGTCAATCAGAGAGATTCGCCCGATGATATTCGTACCGTCCTCCACGCCGGTATCAATCAGGGCAATGGCTCCATTGCTGCCGGCTTCTGGTATATCAGAAGCTTCCGAAAGCGCGGCGACCGGATCTGCGGCACCGTCCCCCAAATCGGACGGCGATTCCCCGCCCTGCCCGTCAGAAGCCATTTCCACAGCAATATCCGGTTCTACGGCATTTGCGTGATCCATGTAATACAAGTATGCAGTCATTGCCTGCTCAACCGATCTGTATTCAAGCAGATAGATATTTTCATAGGAAGAAAGAAGATGCTCCGTGTCGATGATATCTGCTTCCTTTTCTGTCATGACTATCAGCCTTTTTGATGCGAAAGCAGATGCGTCAAGGGAACCAACCCCTTCTATCGGCGTCAGGAAATGTTCTGTTTCTGCTTCTGTTTCTGCTTCTGTTTCCATTTCCGTTTCCACAGCTTCCGTTTCCATTTCGGCATCAGCCGCCGCATACTCACCCGGCGCAACGATCAGGGCGTCATCCGTTTCCTGCACGGTTTCCGCCTCTTCGCTGCCGGAGGTGTCTTCCGCCCCTGCGCTTTCTGCCTGCACGGGAGCTTCCGTTTCCGCGCCAAGCCCTGCCAGGTTTACCTCGCCCTGGATACCAACGGCAGCCTCTGTCCCTGCTTCTGTTTGGACTTCTTCTTCCGCTGCCTCTTCCGATTTTACCGCAGCTTCGGACGCTGCCGTATCCGCTGCATCCGCCGCAGCCTTAGCCGCCGCTTCTGCCTCGCGCTCCGCTTTCTTCGCGGCCTCCTCCGCTGCCGCCTCATCGGCTTTTTCGGCTGCTTCCGACGCTGCTGTCTCATCGGCGCTCTTTGAAAACTCAAAGCTTACCGACTTATCGCCGTCCATGAACAGCCAGTAAGAGAAACCCTCCGCCGGTTCGTCCAGGACGGCCTTTTCCTCGCCTGCGTCCCATACCCACGACACTTCATACCCGTCGTCGGCTTCGGCATAAAGCGAGACAGCCGCGTCTTCCGTACCGTAAATATAGGCGTATCCGTTTTCTTCCGCCTCGGCGCTGGAAACAAGGATGCCGTCCTTATCATACGCGTCGATATAATCCACGCCGTCATAAGCAGCCACTTTGACGTACCGCTCATCCTCTTCCCCTTGATTGATGAACACAGAGCCGCCTTCTGTCCATACCTTTACGGTAAGAAGGCTGGCGTCCGTCCCGCTTTCCGAAGCGGTCGCCGTCCAGCCTGTGGATGCCTGCCCCAGTAAGACAGCCGCAGCCACCAGCAGCGCGGACAGCCTGGTACGCATCTGTACGTGCCCGGCGCTATGTTTCGAGTTCTTGTTTGTTAGCATAACAGCTACCTCCTTTTTTCTTTTAATTTAATATGCCGAAAAAAAATTGAAAAAAACAAAAAAATGGAAAAGGGAGGCGCAGAGATGGGGAAACGGTAACTTAAGCCCGTGGAAGGTCCTTCTCGAAAACGGTTCCTGGAAAGTTTTCAGAAAGTTTTTTTTCTGTCATATTATTGGCAAAGACGGAAAACGTTTGGGAACCGCCAGAAAACATTTTTTCACCAACCCAAAGCGCGGGACCTGGTTTCCCGCATCCGGTTTCCGACACATAAAAGAAGGAGGAAGGATACCATGAGTAATGAAATCGATAACAGGATCAAAAAGGACGCCGCCCGTATCGTGGCCAATTACATGGCAAATAAAGACGAGGGGGCCTTCCGTAAGGAGCTGCAGCAGGCATGGGAAAAGCAGCCGGAAGAGCTTTTTCTCGCCGGTGAGCATGGCTTAATACGTTTGACAAGAGACTCGTATTACCAGCAGCTTGTTTTGGAAATTAACAAAGGAATCGACCTTTTCGGGCGTTCCGTCCTGCGCGACGAAATCCAGAAGGTAAATGAGACGGTAGGGGAAAAGAAGATCATGACACCGGAGGAGATAAAGCTTAAGGATCTGCGCAGGCGTTTAGATGAGATCAAAAAAGCATGGGAACGCCCGCATGGGAAATATGACACCGGGATTGCGCACACCGCGCTGCGGATGATCGCGAACGTACAGAAGGTAATTACGGAGGCGTTCCAGGTACTGAAAAATGGTCTGGAACGCGCAGGGGAACGGAAGGACATAGAGCCTTTTTATGACCTGATCAAAGACGCATATCAAGACAAAGGGCGTATGCTCGCGGAAGCACTGGCAAAAGGTGAGATCGACAAAAAAGAGGCGAAAGACATTTTTATCAAGGACATGGCTTTTATACGCACACAGAAGGTTTCTGTGAGAAGTGAAATCCAAGAGGCTTACGCCAAAAGCCTGACTGAAGCGATGAAGGGAAAGGACGTCCCGATACAGGCCAAAAATACGGTCCTGGAAATCGTGATGGAATATCAGAAAGGGAATTACAATCAGCAAATCCGTGAATACGCCAAAAACGGGTTTTCGTGGAACACCAAGAAGAGAAGCAGGGGACGTGAAGCCGAAAAGGAGCAGAACAAGGAACGGCAAAACAAGGAGAACCAAAACAGGGAAAGTAAAAACAGGGAAAGCCAAAACAAGGGAAAGCAGGACAACCAGCCCAACAAGGAGGAAGCAAAGCAAAAAGGCAATCCTACTCTTGAAGAACGCTTCCCATATGCATCTTGTGCCATAGATGCAATAGAAGCAGGTAAAAGCATAAATATAGATCACTATAAGAAAGCCGAAGACGTCATGCAGGCATTTGCAGACAACCTTAGCGAATTCCATCATAAACATCCGGATCTTACTAAAAAGGAATCAGAATTATTTACAAAGGTCGCCGTATCCGCCCTGATGACATACCAGTACCCCGGGGAGCGGATATGGAAAGGGATCGAAAAGCAGATTACCAAATACGACTCAAAGGGGTTCCGCAGCACGAGCGCGACATCTCGTACCGCCGTATTGCTGGACGCTGCCGCAATGATTGATGCAGCAGCAAGGGCGGGTGTCCGGGAGCAGGACGTAAACGCAAAACAGTTCGAGGACGCGAGAGATATGGCAAACGGGCAGGCACAGATGACGATGAAGGATGCCCTGGTTGATATTCCAGACCGTGAACAACGACAGAATTTCATCTCCGGCATCGCAGACCAGGTATCATCGAGCTCAGCACAGTATCTGTTTGCAATGGATGCACGGTTGGTTGGTTTCCGTGCCCAGATACACGATGGGCGTGGCGCCGAAGCAAAAATGCGGCATATGGCCCATTCTATGGCGAATAAGTACATGGGCCAAGACCTTCAGGGATCTTCACTGACCACGTTAGAATCTTTTATCGCATTCTGTGACCGGATGCCTGAATCCTTAGGCGGTGCGCAGGCGGTTTATGAGATGGTAAAGGAAGAGCTGGGAAATTCCGTACTGGCGCTGGGCAAGTTGGAAAATGACCGGGAAGCATATAATGACATGAATGAAGAGCAAGGGTTTGAAAAGATCGTAAGCATCGAGACCACATGGCAGGAAAAGGAAAACCTTGGAAGGGAAGGTGCTTTCGCAGGAGAAGCTGCACAACCGGAAATATTCGATGATCCGAAAACTGATTATGAAGCATGGGATAGCGTGCTGCGCGGAGCGGATGATTGGCTTGACAGGTGAAAAATGTATGATTTAGAAAAAGACATCACCCCTCAAGCTTATTGCATGAGGGGGATGTCTTTTATAATTTTTTCAATGATTGGATTATGTCCGGTATATAAGCAGTAGGCGGCGCCTGAAGCAGAATATGTATATGGTCTGCGTCCCCGTTTATTTCTGCAATGTGACATCCAAGCTCAGATGCCTTTGCACGCAGGGCTTCGTAAGCGCATGCTTCTGCTTACCCGCACAGGACTTTCCTGCGGTATTTCGTGCACCATACGATATGGTAATATACGCAGCATCTTGAATGTATTGGTTCCAT
>CAZAQD010000082.1:0-6151 GCA_964487425.1 uncultured Marvinbryantia sp.
CGCCCTATTACGATGGGGCGTTGGGCGATCCGGTTCCGGTGGAAAAGGCATTTGCTTTGGGGTGTGACCATGTTATCGTTTTACTGACAAAGCCAATAAATGTTCTGCGTACCTCTGAACAGGACGAAAAGCTTGCCGCTCGAATCAGGAAAAAATACCCCGTTGCGGCAGAACGCCTCCGTCAGAGGGCAAAGCGGTACAACGAAGGGATGGCTGCGGCGCAAAACTATGTCAAAGCGGGGAAAGCGATTATCGTCACGCCGGACGACACCTGTGGCGTCAGTACGCTGTCCCGCGATCCCGCGAAAATGAAGCGGCTCTGTGAGAAGGACTATGCCGATGGAGAACAGGTAAAGTCATTTATGCGTGACCACAGCGCAGTCTCCGGTCATACAGATTGATCAAAATATGTGACCTAATAGCTCATTACTTAACTCTGCCACTAATGCAAGATCATCTTTTTGCTCCCCGAAGCGGTCAATATAAACCTGTAATTCGGGAGAGGTTAGAATTGCTCTTGACGGCGGCTTCACACCGTCTGGAATGAAGATGGCATTATAAAGAAAATCATTCAACAGCGGATATTCTGTCTTTTTCATTTTTCGTATGGTATACTTCATAAATTTCTCCTGCAAAAATGGCATGCCGAAAAGCTACGGGTTTTGGTTGGAGTTGTTTAAACTGGATCTGGTCTGTGACCTTGAGAATAAGATATGCTCCATGAAGTTGCTTTTAATAGTCCAACCGAGTTCGTTTACGTCACTAACATCTCTTACCAGATGGAACAGTTCTTCGTTCATTTCAAATTTTATTCCATGAGTCATTTCCACATAATATTTTGCATGACAAGAAAGTATCTTTTTGCGAAGTTCCGCGATTGCCTCGCCGTTGGCATTTTTGATATGAGTCTTATCGTGAGGGGAAAAGAAATCGGTCGTCACTTCATATGCCAGATTTTTTTGCTCGTCGCGCAATTCGATTTTTTATGCAGCGTCATCAGCGCCTGCTTCATATACAATTGTGTCATGACCATAACCTTCATTCGTTTTTTGATTGATAATTTCATTATAAAACGTATGGACGGGAATGTCCATTGCGAGAATTATTTGCCAAAGGCGGCGGAGCGTTGTATGATGAGAGCATAAACAGCAGGCGGAGGTATGGCAGTGAAAATTTTACTTGTGGAAGATGAAAAAAGAATGGCACAGGCGTTGACGAAATTACTGTGTCTCGAAAAATATGACGTTGACCATTGTGCGGATGGGCAAAGAGGGATGGAAGCGATTGAGAGCAATACGTATGATATCATTATTCTTGATGTCATGCTTCCGGGAATGGACGGATATGAAATCGCACAGCGTGCCCGCCGCAAAGGGATCCGTACGCCGATCCTGATGCTGACGGCAAAAGGCGAGCTGGATGATAAGGTTATGGGGCTTGACAGCGGCGCAGACGATTATCTCACCAAACCCTTTATGACAAAGGAACTGCTTGCCAGGCTGCGGGCGCTTGCCAGGCGCGGGATTCAATCGGCGGATGGCAGCCTGTCTTTTGGGGATATTGTTCTGGACAGCCATTCCCTGAATCTGCTTTGTCCGCTGAGCGGACAGCGTGTGCGGCTCAGTGAGAAGGAGTACCGTATCCTGGAATATCTGGTCGCCAACCAGGGGCAGATCCTTACCCGTGAACAGTTTGCGGTTAAGATATGGGGCTTTGACAGTGAGGCGGAGTACAACAACGTAGAAGTTTATATGTCTTTTACCCGAAAGAAACTGGCGTTTATCGGGGCGAAAACAGAGATAAAAGCGGTCCGGGGGATCGGATATGAATTGAGGTACGATGATGTTTAAAAAATCCAGACGAAAAATAGTTGCCGCGATCATGGCGGTGCTCGTCATACTGCTGATGGGTACGCTTGGTATCATTTACGGCTCCAGCTATTTTAAGGTGACGGAGCGCAATTATGAAATGCTGAAGCTGTATGCAGAAGTCTATTCTCTGGGGGAGCAGCCGGAGGCGGAACCGGAAGAGGCGCCGAAGAGGGATTTTAAGAAGACGCCCAGGCTTCAGTTGATTACGTTTTATTCCATTGCCATTTCGGATGAAGGGGAGGTTCTGGCGACCGATAACGACCTGACAAAAGTCTGCAGTGACAGTGAGCTTGCAGAGATTGCCCGCAGTATTATAGAAGGCGGCAGAAATTTGGGAATCAAAGGCAGCCTGATTTACTGCATGGCGGATAAAGGAGATTATACGCTGGTGGTGTTTATGGATAACACGATTATGCAGGAGAGCATGACGACGCTGTTTCGCTATACGCTGGTGTTTGGCGGAACCGCAGTGTTTTTCATGTTTTTCTTTTCGGTCTTTCTGGCAAAAAAGATTGTGCAGCCTCTGGAGGAGAGCTATCAGAAACAAAAACAGTTTATATCAGACGCCGGGCATGAACTGAAAACGCCGGTGTCCGTGGTTAGCGTCAATGCGGAGCTGCTTTCGTGTGAGATCGGTGAGAACCAGTGGCTTGCGAATATCCAGTATGAAAATGAACGGATGGCAGCTTTAGTGGAGCAGCTTCTGGAGCTTGCCAGGACGGAGGCGGTCGCTGCGCAGATGGAGCGCGTAGAGCTTGGCAGGCTGGTGGGCGGAGAGCTTCTTCCCTTTGAAAGCGTTGCTTTTGAGAAGGGGCTGGCAATACGCTGTGAGATTGCGGATAAAGTATATGTCTGGGGAAACAGCGCCCAGCTCAAACAACTGGTGGGGATTTTGCTGGACAATGCGATCCGCTATTCGGCAGGGGGAAAGGAGATTGCGCTTTCATTAAAGGAGGAACGTAATTGTGCGGTTCTTACCGTAATCAATGAGTGCGATACGATTTCGCCGGATCAGAGAAAGCAGATGTTTGAACGTTTTTACCGGGGGGATACGGCAAGGAATGGCGACGGCAGGCATTACGGGCTGGGGCTGGCGATTGCAAAGGCGATCGTGACGGCGCATAAGGGAAAGATCGGCGTGGAGTGCCCGGCAGGAAAAATTGAATTTACCGTATCGCTTCCTCTGCAAAAATAACCGCTCTGTTTCAATAAAACTTCAATCTTTGTTCGGTACAATATCGCAATACCAGGGCAAAAGCCCGGTATGAACAGCAATTTTGTACAGGAGGTATAATGAATGAGAGGTAAAAAAACAGCAGCGGTACTTCTTTCCTTAACGTTGCCTGTATTTGGCGCTTGTTTTGCACAGGCGGCGGATGAAAGCGGGACAAAAGAATATATTGAACAGACATTGAATCTTTCCAACAATGAGGAGCAGGAATGGACGTATTCCTCAGGCGCTGACGCGTGGGTGCTTTCCAGCGTGTCTGCGGTTGCCTGCCCGGAGCTGCCGGATCAGCAGGGCGTTTCCGTCTGCGTGCCGGGCGCTTATGTTACCGGTATTGACACCGATGGCGACGGCGAGGCGGATGTGAGCGCGCAGGAGGCGGGAAAAACGGCAGTAAAAGGCTCGTTGGTAATTGACTATGAGGCGGAGATTACCAGCACAAACGGGCAGGTATATACTGCACAGACGGCTCCGGTTATCCTCAATACGGGCGCGGCAGGCTACGGCTCACAGAATAATGCGTCCGCCTCGACGGCGTATGCGGCGGAGGGCTATATTAATGTTTCATGCGGAAACCGCGGAAAACAGGATACCGTGACGGACGAAGAAGGAAATACGTATTATACCGGCGATGCCCCGTCCTGCCTTGCAGACCAGAAGGCGGCGGCGCGCTATGTGAAATATAATATCCTGCTTGGCAACCTGCCGGGCAGTGTGGACTATTTTGTTTCCACCGGCGGTTCAGGCGGCGGCGCGCACGCGGCAATGTTTGCGGCGACCTCCAACAACCCTGATTTTTATGATTATCAGATTGAAGCCGGCGCTGTCGGCGTCTATCTGAATGAGGACGGCAGCTATTCTACCAGCGTTACTATCGACGGCGCCGATTATGCGATTTCCGACGGAGCCTGGGGCTGCATTGCCTACAGCGCGATTACGCCGCTTTATGAAGCGGATATGGCGCTTGCGTTTGAATATTATCTGGATGCGGAGTACTCCTTTAAGACTTCCTTCCAGGCGCAGCTTGCGGCGTATTTATCAGAAGCCTATATGGAATATATTAATGAGCAGGAGCTTTCGGTGGAAGAAAGCGCGGTGGACTTTGACCTGAACGGGGATGGCGATATGGAGGATACCATTGCGCTAACGATTGAATATGACCCGGAGGCTTATGCGGAGACAAACGGATATTATGGGACATATCTGGATCTGTATCTGGCAGAGTTTACGGAAAACCTTCAGTGGTATCTGGACAACCTCGATTATACCGACGGCTGGACCTGGTTTGACGCCGATGGCAACACTCTTGACGATGAGGCGGTCGCAGCGATGACGGTGGAAGAGAAAGCGCAGGCGTTCATTGAAGGGCGTTATGCTAAAGGGAACAGCAGCGGTATGCCAAGCGGTCTGATGGACGGGAATGCAGCAGGCGGCATGAAAGGCGGAAACGGCGAAGGGAAAATGGGCGGCAAGCGCGGCGAGATAGCGGACGGCGAATTACCGGAACGGAGAGGATTCGGCGGCGGAACATTGGACGGCGAGCTGCCGAATGATGAGATAACAGATGGCGATGCGCTTGGCGGCGAAATGCCGGATGACAGGATAGCCGATGGCGGCATGGAGGCTGGAACGCCGGACGGCGGAACAACCCAGTCGGCAACCGGAAGCGGAGATTCGGCGAATTATGCGACGTATGAAGATATGGTGGCGGAATACAAAGCGGATATCGAGGAATTGTATGCCGGAGATGAGTACGGGAACAACATTGTTTCGCTATATAATCCACTGAATTATATCGGTGCGGAAAATACAGAAAATCCGGTATGGACCAAAATTGTCATGGGAGCGTCGGAGGGCGATATGTCGATGTTCAATTCGCTGAATCTGCAGTTGGCATGGCTGAGCTTCGGGACAGATGCAGTGATCGAGTGGCAGTGGGACGGCGGGCACGTTCCTTCTGAGATCTTCGGAAATTCTTTGGCGCTTTATGTAGACCAGATGTACGGCGAGTATGTGGACGGCGCAATTAGCGTTACCAGGCCGGAAGCCGAAAAGCAGACGCAAAACGGTACGGCGGAGGAAGCGTCCGGCAAGGATTTGAGCAGTTGGATAAACAGCGGGGACCTTTCGGCAGTTTCCTTCTCCCTGGCGGACATTGCAGCCTACAGAACATCAGGGGCAAGCAAGGCAATACCGGGATTCGATGTGCTCGACTATGGACAGGAGGATTATGTATTCGGGGATTCCGACAAGGATGCACGGCACTGGAATATTTTCCTGCCGGAGATTTTTGAAGAATACGCGGATGTACTGGAACCGTTATTTAACGGCGATTGAAAAAAGACTCCGAAGAATGGGAAACCATTCTTCGGGGCTTTTATAAGTTCTTGTTTTTGTACTCCCGTGGGGGCACAGTTATAAAAACGTTTAAACATTTTGGCGAAATTACTGGCGCTGTCAAATCCGCAAAGAGCCGCAGCGCCGGAAGCCTTGTATACTTCTACGCCGTTCTGCATATTTTCGATCGTCGGGTTTTCCCTGAGGTTTGTAAATACTTCATACGGTCAGGCTTCGATGGCGTTTCCTGTATAAAGCTGGTAATATCTTCCCTTTTCTTCCAGAAGCTGCTCATGCGTACCGCGTTCGATGATGCGCCCCTGCTCCAGCACCATGATACAGTCCGCATTGCGGATCGTGGAAAGCCTGTGGGCGATGACAAAGGTCGTTCTTCCACTCATCAGGTGGTCCATACCATCCTGTACAATGCGTTCTGTACGTGTGTCGATGGAACTGGTGGCCTCGTCGAGGATCAGCACCGGCGGATCTGCGATGGCGGCCCGGGCAATTGCCAGGAGCTGCCTCTGTCCCTGGCTCAGGTTCGCGCCATCTCCTGTGAGCATCGTATCGTAGCCATTTGGCAGGCGTCGGATGAAGCCGTCCGCATTTGCCAGCCTGGCTGCCGCGATAACTTCCTCGTCGGAGGCATCCAGCTTTCCGAAACGGATATTCTCTCTGACGGTTCCCGTGAACAGATGGGTGTCCTGCAGGACGA
>CAZAQD010000083.1:0-5969 GCA_964487425.1 uncultured Marvinbryantia sp.
ACATACAGTAAATCGTATATGAAAAAAATTTGCCAACGTTTACTTGACAGTAACTCAGCAAACACTGGGGAATTTTTGACCTTGCACCAGCCCTGAGAATAGGCTATACTATCAGATAGATAAGGTTATATAAAGGAGTACAGGAAGATGGACTTGATTACAGTAAGAGAGATATACAGGAACAGAGAGCAGTATTTGGATAAGGAGATTACCGTGGGCGGCTGGGTGCGCAGCATCCGCGATTCCAAGACGTTCGGATTTTTGGTACTGCATGACGGTACGTTTTTTGAGACGCTGCAGATCGTGTTCCATGATGCAATGGTTAATTTTCAGGAGATATGCAAGCTCAATGTTGGCGCGGCGGTTATCGTAAAAGGTACGCTGGTGGCTACGCCGCAGGCGAAGCAGCCTTTTGAGATTCAGGCAGCAGAGGTGATGGTCGAGGGAACTTCGGCGCCGGATTATCCTCTGCAGAAGAAGCGTCACAGCGTGGAATTTTTGAGAACGATTTCACATCTGCGCCCGCGGACGAATATCTTTCAGGCAATATTCCGTGTCCGTTCCCTGACGGCATATGCGATTCACAAATTTTTCCAGGAGAGAGATTTCGTCTATGTGCATACGCCGCTGATTACAGGAAGCGACTGTGAAGGCGCGGGCGAGATGTTCCAGGTGACGACGCTGGACCTTGAAAATCCGCCGAGGACAGAGGATGGGAAAATCGATTTTTCCAAAGATTTCTTTGGCAAAGCGACCAATCTGACCGTTAGCGGACAGTTAAATGGCGAGACTTATGCGCAGGCATTCCGCAACATCTATACTTTTGGACCGACCTTCCGGGCGGAGAATTCCAACACGACCCGCCATGCGGCGGAGTTCTGGATGATCGAGCCGGAGATTGCCTTTGCCGATCTGAAGGATGATATGGTGCTGGCGGAGTCTATGTTAAAGTATGTGATTCATTACGTACTGGAACATGCGCCGGAGGAGATGAACTTCTTTAACTCTTTTGTGGATAAGGGATTATTGGAGCGGCTTCAGGGCGTGGTGTCTTCTGATTTCGGGCATGTGACATACACAGAGGCGATTGAGATACTGGAAAAAAATAATGATAAATTCGAATATAAGGTAAGTTGGGGCTGTGACCTGCAGACAGAGCATGAGCGCTATCTGACAGAGAAAGTGTTTAAGCGCCCGGTATTTGTGACAGATTATCCGAAAGAGATCAAGGCGTTTTATATGAAGCTCAATGAGGATGGCAAGACAGTGGCGGCGATGGACTGCCTTGTGCCGGGGATCGGCGAGATCATCGGCGGAAGCCAGAGGGAGGACAACTATGATAAGCTGCTACAGCGTATGCAGGAGCTGGGGCTGAAGGAAGAGGATTACGGCTTCTATCTGGATCTTAGAAAGTACGGTTCTACCCGTCATGCGGGCTTTGGATTAGGATTTGAGAGATGTGTGATGTACCTGACAGGAGTATCGAATATCCGCGATGTGATTCCGTTCCCGAGAACCGTAGGAAATTGCGAGCTGTAGGAAACTCAATTTCTAAGGAGGAACATGATGTCCGGCAAAATACTGATCGTAGACGATGAAAAAGAGATTGCAGACGTAATCGGGCTGTATCTCTTGAATGAAAATTTTGAAGTAATCAAATGTTACAATGGAAAAGATGCCCTGAAAGCGGTGGAGAATGAAAAACCGGATATGGCGATTCTCGATGTCATGCTTCCAGACATTGATGGATTTACTATTCTGCAGAAAATCCGGGAACAGTATATGTTCCCGGTGATTATGCTGACCGCGAAGACGGAATATATGGACAAAATCAATGGTTTGACGCTCGGCGCGGATGATTATATCGAAAAGCCGTTTAATCCGCTGGAATTGATGGCGCGGGTAAAGGCGCAGCTTAGGCGTTCCACGAAATATAACGAGGGGGCAAAGCCTCTGGAGGATATCATCGATTTTGGCGGACTGGTGATGAACCGCAGCACACATGAGTGTGTTTTTAACGAAAGGGAACTGACACTGACACCCATCGAGTTTGATATTTTATGGATTCTCTGCGAGAACAGGGGACAGGTTATCAGCTCTGAGCAGCTCTTTGAGCAGGTGTGGCATGAGACTTATTATAAACAGAGCAATAATACAGTCATGGTGCACATCCGCCACCTGAGAGAGAAGATGGGCGGTCCAATGGGAAAGACGGAATTTATCAAGACCGTTTGGGGAGTTGGTTATAAAGTTGAAAAGTAAGTATAAGAAATTAAAACGGACAATTCTGATACGGACCAGCCTGGTGGCAGCATTGGCGCTGGCGGTGGTCTATGGAATTGTCCATTTTTTCATTGACGGAATTTTCCAGGAAGTATTCACGGATCTTATCATGTGGGTATTTTCCAGCATGGGAATGGACGAACAGGCGGCGGACGCGTTTTACGGGCGGATTTTCATGGACCATAAGGAATTGTTTCTGGGAATTGGTTTTATCCTCCTGTTTCTGATCCTTTACAATATACAGATCAAGAGGCTGCTGCATTATCTGGTGAGCGTGGAGACCGCGATCGACAGCCTGCAGGAGGAAGATGGAGAGCCGGTGAAGCTGGTGCCGGAGCTGCAGCCGATTTCGGACAAGCTGACGGCTTTGAAGCTGACGCTGAAAGAGAAGGAATATGAAAGCATTCAGAGTGAAAAGCGAAAAAATGACCTGGTGGTTTATCTGGCGCATGATTTAAAGACGCCGCTGACTTCTATTATCGCCTACCTGACCATGCTCGACGGGCAGAGGAGCATGACGGACGAGGAGCGGGAAAAATACACGCATATTGCGTTGGAGAAAGCGACGCGGCTTGGCGAGCTGATTAATGAATTCTTTGAGATTACGCGCTTTAACCTGCAGGAGATGGTACTGGAAAAAGAGAAGCTGAATCTGACGGTAATGCTGGAACAGTTAGCAGATGAAAGCTATGGGATCCTTGCTGCCAAGTATCTGACCTGCTGGATCGACGCGGATGAGAACCTGATCGTAAGCGGTGATCCGGATAAGCTGGCGAGGGTGTTTGACAATCTTCTGCGCAACGCGATCGCCTACAGTTATCAGGATACGCAGATTCAGATTGTGGCGAGACAAAAAGGCGATCAGGCAGTGATTACATTCACCAACCAGGGACACCAGATCCCGGAGCAGAAGCTGAAGGCTATTTTTGAAAAGTTTTACCGTGTAGATAATGCCCGTTCCAGCCAGACCGGCGGCGCCGGGCTGGGATTATCGATCGCGAAGACGATCGTGGAGCTGCACGGTGGTACGATTGAGGCGTACAGCGACCGCAGCCATACCAGCTTTAAAGTGCAGCTTCCGCTGCTAATACAGCAGCCGGTGGCGAGAATGGAGCGGCAGAGGACGAGAAACACCAGGGGCGCATCGGGGAAAGAAAGCAGCCGTTCCCGGGCAAGAAGAGAAAGGATTTAACGGGAGGTAATTATGGCACAGAGAGGAAGAAGAAACCAGAAAAAGAGCGGCGGTATCGGGAATGTGATTAGCACGCTGGTTATTATCATAGCGCTTGGCGTATTTTGCTTTGCGGGATATAAGCTAATCAGGATTTATCTGGATTATAAGGTGGGAACAGATGAATATAATGCGCTGGCGGAGATGGTAATGGAGGAAACCAGGATTACGGAGGGCTTTAACGAACAGGAGATGGTGGAAAACAATACAATGGGCGACGTATGGGGCGACGCTTTCCTGGACGAAGATGCAACAGGCGACAAATATGAGGAGATGGAGAATCCCATCGATTTTGACAGCCTGCTGGCAATCAATACAGACGTTGTGGGCTGGCTGGAGATGGAGGCAATCGACATCAGCTATCCGATCGCCCAGGGCGGGGATAATAATTATTACCTGCATCACACGATTCAGAAGACAGACAATTTTGCCGGATCTATTTTCCTGGATTTTGAGAACCACAGTAATTTCGGGGACCGAAACAGCATTGTCTACGGGCATAATATGAAAAATGGCTCCATGTTCGGAATACTGAGAAAATACCGCGAACAGGAAACCTGGGACACCAGCAAATATTTCTGGATCTATACGCCGAATTATATCTATAAATATGAGATTTTCTCCTGCGCCGAGGTGGATAAGCTCAGCGATGACTACCGCATTACGTTTACGGACCGGGAAGATTTTGAGGCTTATCTGGAGCGCGTAAAGGGGCAGTCGCTGATTGCGAACGACACGGAAGTGGAATATGGGGATACCATTGTTACGCTTTCTACCTGTACGGGCAACGATGCCACGAGGTTTATTGTACAGGGCAAGCGGGTGCGCACCTATAAGTCCGTGCCGAAGGCAGGCGGCTATGAGGAAGAGACGCAGAGTGAGGAGACAGAGGCATAGTAGAAGCAAAAAGAAAAGGAGGATGAAGGATGCCGGATGCAGTGCAGACTTTACAGAAATGGATCGCTGAAAGCGATAATGTAGTATTTTTTGGCGGAGCGGGAGTGTCCACAGAGAGCGGGATACCGGATTTTCGCAGTGTGGACGGGCTGTACCATCAGGAGTATGCTTATCCGCCGGAGACAATTTTAAGCCATAGTTTTTTTCTGTATCATACGGAAGAGTTTTACCGTTTTTATAAAAAGAAGATGCTGATGCTGGACGCGCAGCCCAATATGGCGCACAAAAGGCTGGCGGAGTGGGAAAAGAGCGGGCATGTGCGCGCGGTGATTACGCAGAATATTGACGGCCTGCACCAGATGGCGGGCAGCCGGGAGGTTATGGAGCTTCATGGCAGCGTGCATCGCAACTACTGTATGAAATGCCGTAAATTCCACGATGCGCAGTATATGAAAGCGGCAAAGGATGTGCCAACCTGTGAATGCGGCGGTACGATCAAGCCGGATGTGGTTCTCTATGAAGAGGGGCTTGATGATATGACGATGCGCAAATCGATCCGGTACATTGCCAATGCCGATGTGCTGATTATCGGCGGAACCTCGCTGGTCGTATATCCGGCGGCAGGGCTGATCGATTATTTCAGGGGCAGCAAGCTGGTGGTTATCAACAAAAGCGTAACCTCCAGGGATAACAATGCGGACCTGGTGATTCAGGACAGTATCGGTGAGATTTTCGGCAAAATACAGGTATAAGAGCGCCCTTTGGCGGTCGGGATGAGAGGAAAATGGAAAAAATACTGGAATACATTGTGCAGGAAGCAGATCTGCCGTGCAGTGTGGAACAGATTTTAAGAAGGCGTCTTGGGATGAGCGCGCATGAAATCCGCAGCGCAAAGTTCAGGAATGGCGGTATTTTGGTTGACAAAGAGCGTGTACGGGCGACGAGGCGGCTGGCGGAAGGAGAACACATCGAGGTGACAGCGCCGGTCGCGGATGATATGCAGGCATTCATGAAAAGAAACCAGGAAAGGATTAGAAAAGATGGAGCGTTTGAATTATGACGTGGGGGATATCGTCAGACTGAAAAAGCCGCATCCCTGCGGCAGCAACGAATGGGAAATACTGCGCGTAGGCGCGGATTTCCGCTTGAAGTGCCAGGGATGCGGGCATCAGGTAATGGTTACCAGAAAACTGGTAGAAAAAAACACAAAGGAATTAAAAAAGAAATCTTAAACAATCAGGCTTACAACCGTCCCTTTTTTCACATCGACGATGCCTTTATCTGTCCGTTCTGCACGGTAAGGAAGCCGTCCTTCACGGAAGCTGTACGCTTTGGTAAAAATCCGCAGGAAACAGATTTTTTATTTCGGTTGGCAGAGGTTTTTGGCGTTGAAACTTCTTCCGGCGTATGTTCCGTGTGATCCCCGTCAATACCCAGATATAGAAGTTTTGCCAGATCCAGTCCGACCAGGGAGGGACAATGCCCTTCGATTACATAACCGGGATGCTCCTGGTGCAGATAATCAAGGAATTTGCTTTTCTGCGGAAGATGGAATAAA
>CAZAQD010000084.1:0-5896 GCA_964487425.1 uncultured Marvinbryantia sp.
GTTGTATGCCATCTGAAAGGCTGGCTTGACAACGCCCCGGACGCTGGTAATGGTGCTGTACCCTTTCCCGTCGTTGTGAAGCTTCATAATCCACTGTTGCGCGTCTGATACCTTAATGTCCCTTATCTGCCGTTTTCCAAAATCTTCTTTCTTGACCAAGTTCAAAACAAAATTGTAACCGACTTTGGTATTGTAGCGCACGCCCTGTTTCAAACTGATATAGCGTTCCAAAAGGGCAATCATGGTAATATTGCCAGCAGCATAGTCAATGCCGTCGTCAAGCTGCCGCTGAATTTCTTTTTCCTTTTCCCGCAGCTCCTTCAAATCAGAAGAATAAATGGTCTGCCGTTTTTCTCGAATATCTGTATAGCGATACTGATAAATCAGGTCTTTTCTCTGGCTCTCTCCTGTCCGCAGGATTCTTCCTTTATGGTCTTTGCGTTTCTCGGACATTGTCAAACTCCTTTCCGTGATGGAAAGAGCCTTGATATGACATAATTATTGTATCATATCAAGGCCGCTTTTTACATCACAAATTTCAGATAGAATAAGCCTGTTCAATATATTGGCCGAACAGGCGGCGTTTAATCAAGCGTTTATTTCCTACCCATAAGACGACCTGACAATTCTGGTCGTTTGTCAGGTCACGCAGTTTATTAATACCAATTCCAGAATAAGCCGCAGCTTCTTCCAGACTTAGATTACTTTTTTCCCAAATAGGGACTTCTTTCATTGGCATTTACCTCCATAACTATCGTTGTTGTAGCAGTCACCAAATGAATATGCAAACATATCCGCTTGGCTCGTTGCTTGCGCATATGAAATAAGCCAGACAGGGGATGGTCGGCAACGGGCTTCAAAAAACCTTGAAAACAATCTCTGCCTAGCGGTCTGCTTATCTATTTACTTTTTCTTTTATTTTGGGGTTGTTTTGGTTGTCAAAGAAGAGAAAAGCCCGCAGTTACGGGATTTTTCCCGGCAACGGGATAGCAATGGGATCGGCAACCGGCTCCTGATTTTCAGAATGGAAGCTCCATCTGCTCCATGACCGACACAAATCCGTCCGGGATATTTGCGGCTCTGTCACCCCTTTTTCCGGCCCCGTTGTCAGCGCCCGTTGCTGGGCTGTCATGCTCCCAGCCTTTTTGTCTGCCATATTCCCCAAATATCCGGGGATTGGAGAAATACCGCCATCCCGTGATACAGTGGTTCATAATGTCATTGATCTCCCGGATTTCCCACTGCCTGGGTTTCTCATAGGGATGGTTCAATGCTTCCCGGTAAAGCTGCTTGGAGCAGACGGCGCTGCCGGTATAGCGGTCAAGGTAGGCTTGTATCATCCCCGCTTTAGTGTCCTCCGGCATAAAATCCCACTGGTGTACCTTTAGGTACTGTACCATTTCGTGGCTGAATGCCAGCTTAAAATCGCCGCTACGGTAGATTTCCATCGTTTCCGCCCATACCTGCCCAATGTAGGCTCTGGAAGCGGCTTCATCGTCTAAAATGTGTACCTCCGCCCGTTCCGGGTAGACCATGACCGGCAAAAAACGCCGGTTCCCGGTGCGGTCAAGGGGCAGAAAATCAAGCGCATTGGAAGAACCGCCAAACACGCACTGCCTCGGCCTGTCCTCCGGGTGAACGGCATACGGCACTTTGTAGACTTCCTTCTGGCGGCTCAGGAAGGACTTGATTTCCTCAATGCTTTTGGCGTTGGCTGTTGCGATCATCTCTGACATTTCAATGATCCAGTGGCCCTGCAGTTTCCGGTACACGTTGTCATCGTCCAGCTTCCGCAGGTCATCGGAGAACCATTCATCCCTGACTGCAAGGAAGCGGAAGAACGTGGATTTCCCGGCTCCCTGCCCACCCACCAGGCAGAACATGACCTCGAACTTACACCCGGGTGAGAATACCCGGCATACAGCCCCCAGTAAAAACAGCCGCAGGGACTGGTAGGTGTATTCGTCCGTGTCGGCTCCCAGAAAGTGCCGCAGGCAGTAGCGGATCCGCTCTGTTCCATCCCACACAAGGCTGTCAAGGTACTCCCTTACAGGGTGGTAAGCGTTTTCCTCGGCGGCAAGCTCGGCAGCGTCCTCAATCTTTTTCTCGCTGGTAAGGTTATAATTCTTTTCCAGATACAGCCGGATATACTTCATATCGGTATCCGTCATGGCTCTGCCAGGGCTACGCCGTTTACGAATGGGTTTTATCAGGTCATTCCGCTCTGTCAGAAGGTTTTTTGCGATTGCGCCGGACAGTACCGGGTCATACCGGAAAACGGTAAGACAGTTCTGAATACTGTTGCGGACACCTCCTTTCTCGGTTTCCTCCAGCATGGACTTTACTTCTTCAACACTCCTGGGCGGCGGCGCTTCGTTTATGGTGTCGGCTACGGCCTGCCGTATCTCTGGCGACAAGTTCTGCCATTCTTTGCTCAAGGCTCCTCACTTCCTTTCCGTATTCGATAATCAGGGAAGCACGTTCTCCCAGATCAGCGGGCAGCAGCACATCCAGCAGGTATCCCACACGGCCCTTGTGCTGCAGGGCTTCCGTAAACAGAGGATTCCATTCTTCTCCCGGCACCTGCGGGGCAAACTCCTTTTCCCAGCGGATCCGGAGATGGTAATAATCGGACAGGATCCGGAAGCAGTACCACTCCATGCGCTTAAACTGCTGTTCCGACGTTTCCTGCCGGGGCCGCGGCTTTGCCCGGTTCCTGCCCGGCAGCTCCCTGTCCTCATAGGGGATGGAAAAATCCTGCGCCAGCCGCAAGGCTGCTTCCTTAACAGGCAGGCCGTAAAGTCGTGCCGCAAAATCAATCACATCCCCGTCCGCCTGGCAGCCGAAGCAGTGGAAGCGGCGGCCTACTTTCATGCTGGGGTTTTTATCATTGTGGAACGTCAGACGCACATCCCGTTCCTGTTCACCCGGATTCCGTATTGCTCCGCAGCCTGCCGGGTGGTAACAGCCTGCTTTACGGCTTCAAATACATTCAATCGGTCTCCTCCTCAAAATAATTAGAATTAAAAAAAGCGCCTGTCATTTCCATGGTGAAATGGCAGACGCCTGGTTGCTTAGTGTTCCATATCCTGTTTTTTCTATTGCCGGGGCTGCTCCTGTCTCAGCTCCTCCCTCTGCTTCATGCCCTGAATCCTCCAATTCAGTTTCTGCGTGACGGATGCTTTCTTCCCCGGCTCCGGGGCTTCCCTGCGCTGGTCGGGCGGCAATACTGCGTTGATCCAGTTCCGCACATTCCGCAGTACCTTCACTTCTGACTGGATCGCCGCCAGTTCCTCCCGGTGCGCTTCCGCAAATTTCTCTTTTTTCCTTTTCCAGCCGATGGCGGCATATTCCTTATAAACGCCTTTGTTTGCTTCATGGTTTGTGATACGGGAGAGGATGGTATCAATAGCCCCTGTTCGCTTTTCTTTCTTCTTCATATCGGCACGGATAGAATCCGCTTTCCGGCTGACCTCATCCAGATGGGCGTCAAGGCTCTCCACAGTGGTGATCTCCTTCTCCTGCAGGAAACGGATTGCTTCCATCACTTTGTTAAAATCGGCAACACTGCATTTAAGTTGCCCCTTTGCCGCCCAGCCGGTGCGTTCTTCCTGCCGCACATTGATATACCGGATAAGCAGTTCCTGCAGTGTCGGCTCCTTTTCCTGTTCCAGTGCTTCCATGAGTGCCTCTTTCTTCTCCCGCAGGTCAGAGAGCCAGCCTTTCAGGTGGCGCACCATCTGCCGGATGGACTGCATAAGGCTGTTTGCCGCTTTTATATCCCGGTTCAAGTTCCCGATATTGGTCTGGATACCTTTCTTCTCCATGTGGCTGGCAGCGGCTCCCATGTGGACAGTGGGGATTTTGTCAATACCCTGTCTCTCATAAGAGCGCAGGTCAAGGCGCTCGGTACGTCCGGCAACTTCCAGATAACGGTTTGCGGTATCCGCCCAGCCCTGCCGCCAGATTTCCGCATGTTTCTGGTCGTTCCAGTCCACGGTGTCCTCCTTGTGGCTTTTCCATCTGCCGGACGCAAGCCGGATTCGTTCCCCGTTTTCGTCAAGGTCATAGACCTTGCGGCTCTTGGGACGCCATTTTCCTTTTTCATCCATCGCCCGAAGAGTGAGCAGGATATGCGCATGTGGGTTCCCATCCCCTTTGTCATGGATGCAACATCTGCAATCATACCTTTGGAAGCAAAAAACTCCAGGCAATAGTCACGCAGCAGATCAGCATACTGTTCCGGGGGCAGTTCCCTCGGAATGGCAAGGATGAGCCTGCGGGCAAACTGGGAGTCCCATCGTCTTTCCACAGATTCCGCAGAGTTCCACAAGGTATTTCGGTCTGCGTACTCCGGCGGCGCATGGGGCGGCAACATGATTTCCTTGTGGACGACTTCTCTCTTATGACCGTAATACTTTTGTTCCTGGTCGTACTCAGAAAACAGCCTTTCGCCGCTCTGATAGGCGGCAGAAGCGACAGCGGAACGGTCTTCGCTCCGTTTGATGATAATAATATCATAGTGCGGACACGGCATAGTGTGGCCTCCTTTCTCCCGGTTTCCGGACAAGAAAAAGCAGGAGACCTTTTCAGATTTCCTGCTTGATAGTGTCGCCGGTAGCGGCTAATTATTCAGTTTTTTGATAGGCTGTCAGTTCAACAAACTTGAATTGTGCGAGCGATGCTTCTTGACCGTAGATCAAGAAGATGGGCTTCCTTTGTCTATTCTTTATAAAATTCCTCAATTGCCTGTGCGAAAAATTCTGCAGCCCGTTCCCCATACTTTTCGTCTATTTTTGATTTTACCATTGGGTCCTGATAGGAATGTGCAACGGAGAGCATCATTCCCCTCTCATCTTTAATCTGACTGAACTGCTTCATCACAAATCCATATTCGGCAACAAGCTCTTTTACCTCGAAAGAATCTACAGGGCAGTTAATTTTTGTAATCAACTTATTTAAAATTACCTCTATCCGTTTAGCATAGCTTTCTGCAACTTCTTTACTGACAGGGTTTTTGGCGACAGCCAGGTATTCATCTTTTCCGCCATACCACTCAACCACTTTTGCATAACTTTTCTGCATTTCTTCTCTGGAAACCACTTCCATATAATGCTCTTTCCACTGTTCAATACTCCCAAACTCTTTAATTGAAAGTTCTTTCATATCCTCCGGCATATGCTCTAACATAGCCTGAAACATTTCTTCGATTTCTGTTTTGTTGAAAACCGTAAAGTCCATCTTATTCTCTCCTTTCAGAATGTCATCAATGCTGGATATCAGGCGCTCCATACGCGCCTTTTTAGCAACCAGCATATTTTTCTGCATTTGCAGAATTTGGTTTCTGTCAAGATCAGGATTTTCCATAACAACTTTGATTTCCTTTAAAGGGATATCGAACTCACGGAAGAACAAAATTTGCTGCAAAGTCTCCAAGGCTTTATCGTCATAAAGCCGGTATCCCGCTTCACTTTTTTTAGTGGGCGTAAATAGCCCTATTTCATCATAATAGTGAAGTGTGCGCACGCTGATACCTGTAAGTGCCGATATTTCTTTTACTGTCATCATTCTGTATGCCCTCCCTGTTCTTGATATAAACACTCTACTCCATGACGTTCCGTGAGGGTCAATAGGATTTTTTTAATTTTTATTCTTAAAATTTATATATAACTTATCATATTCACATATTTCTCCAATGAAAAAGAACAGTTTTTCGACTTATTCAGGTCGTGTAAGTCTCCTTACATTAATGACATTTAGCTTTGTGATTAGCTAATGTTTTGCCAGCTTTACTTTTTGCACTTTTACTTGATGAGTTACTTGCTAAAGTCTTTCCAGCTTTTCCGACTTTTCCACCGTGGTGTACTGCCATATTTTCAACCTCCTTTGCAAGATA
>CAZAQD010000085.1:0-2345 GCA_964487425.1 uncultured Marvinbryantia sp.
CACCTTTGAAAAAGTTTGGCGAAAGGGACTTGCCATTACAGGCAATATATGGTAGACTATTATCCGATTTTCAAGGTGAGGAAGGGGAAAGACAAATGGAAGAGAAGACAACACAAATCTTTAGAGATGCGTCTGTACCCAAAGCGGTAATCAGCAACATTGTGCCGTCCATAATCAGTATGATTATGGTACTTGTATATAACCTTGCGGATACATTCTTTATAGGGCAGACAAAAAATGCGTATATGGTAGCGGCGGTTTCGGTGGCAACACCGGCATTTTTATTTTTTATGGCGGTAGGGATGCTGTTTGGCATTGGCGGCACATCCCTGATTTCCAGGTTACTCGGCGAAAAAAAGGAAAGCAGGGCGCAGAATACGTCTGCGTTTTGTTTCTGGGCAGGTTTAAGCATAGGGATTCTCGCAATGATCCTGATTTTAATTTTTGCAGAGCCGATCTGTAGGGTGATTGGCGCCAGTGATGATACGATTGGTTATGCATCCCAGTATCTGGGAATTGTCGCGCTAGGAATTCCGGGGCTGATCGTAAGCAACAGCTTCAGCAATATCATCCGTGCAGAGGGCTGCCCGAAGGTGGCGATGGCGGGAATTGTTATTGGTAACCTGATGAACGTTGTGCTGGACCCGGTCATGATACTTGGCTTTGGCTGGAATGTGGTGGGAGCTGCTATTGCGACGGTGATCGGTAATGTTTTTTCGGCAGGTTTTTATATTGCGCATCTTGTATCAAAGAAAGCAGTCCTGTCTATTCGCTTAAAGGACTATCAGGCGGGAGAGGGAATTGCCGCCGGAGTTATGGCGATCGGAATTCCGGCATCTTTGAACAGCATTTTGCTGAGTACATCCAATGTTTTGATCAATAACCTGATGGTTCACTACGGCGATATGGCGGTGGCAGGCTTGGGAGTCGCCATGAAGGTCAATATGATCGTCGTGATGCTGCTTATTGGGCTGGGAACCGGAATACAGCCGCTTTTGGGATATTGCTTTGGCGCAGGCAACCGTAAGCGCTATATGTCGGTATTGAAGTTCTCTCTTGGGCTGGCATTTATACTGAGTATTGTTATGACGGCTATTTGCTACCTGGGGGCAGGTCCTCTTGTAAAAGCGTTTCTGGATGAGCCTAATGCCTACGGATACGGAATTGCTTTCGCAAGAACCTATATTTATTCAGGACCGGTGATGGGAATCCTCTTTGTATTTATCAATGCCATCCAGTCCACAGGGGCGGCGGCCCCGTCTCTGATTCTGTCCATAAGCAGACAGGGAATTTTATATATACCGATTTTGTTTTTATTCCGGCAGATATTTGATTCGGCAAGAATGCTGGCGGCGGCGCAGCCGGTGACGGATTATCTGGCTGCAGCGTTGGCGGCCGTTCTGTTTCTTTTTATCTACAAAAAATATTTCAGGGCAGCGGTGTAAACCATTTTTGGAAGCGAAACCACCGTGTCCCAGACGGTATGCACGATAGCATGAGAGGAAGGCGGCTCATCACCGAGAACATGTGCAGAGAAGTGCCGCGCTTACGAAACATTTGCTGGCAGACGGAAGAACAGAGGAGCTGTTTAAGGCGGCAGAGGATAAGGATTACAGAGAAAGGCTGTATCTGGAATATCAGATAGAAAGCGAATAAATCGGATAGAGCGCAGACAGCTGGCGGGAGAAAGCATGATAAAAGAGCCGAGAGTGCGGATCGTTGATATTGCCGAAGAGCTCGGGCTGAGCACGGCAACGGTTTTCCAACGTTATACATGGGAAGACAAAGAAAATTTCAGATGAGACGGTAAAACGCGTATAGGAATTGCTGGAGAAAAAGCAGTACATTCCCAGCATGGCGGGGATCTTGCCGGCACAGAATGATTCCAGAATTATCGGGGTGGTGGTCAATGACCATCAAAAATATGAGAGGCATGCACTGGAGGATCATTTTATTGCCGCCTCTTTAAATTATCTGTCGAAGGAGATGGAAAACGCAGGCTTTTTTATGATGGTGAAGGTGACAAAGGAGTGGAATGCTGTGAATTTTTGTGGAGCCTGGGAGAAAATGTATATGCTGCCATTTATGGGCATATTGGAACAGAAGATTGTGCGGCATTTGTCTGGAAACTGCCGATTCCTCAGGTCTATATCATCCTGTCGATGGAGGAATGTGTCCGGTTGGCAATTTCTTTTATCGTTTTTAAAGAGCGGAAATGGATGAACCGCCTTGCATGATTGTCCGTATGCGGGCATGGAGAGTTGGAAATAATAAGAAAAAGAAGAGAAAAGCGGCGCTGATAAGCGAAGAAAAAGATGGCATATTATGTAGAATTATGGTAAAAT
>CAZAQD010000085.1:2445-5719 GCA_964487425.1 uncultured Marvinbryantia sp.
GGTAAAATATTCTCAACCATGATTTAAGGAGAACGGATATGGACATTTTTAGCGTGATTTCTCTTCTGGGTGGGCTTGCCATGTTTTTGTATGGAATGCGTATGATGGGTGACGGATTGAAGGAAAGCTCTTCCGGCGCCTTAAAAAAAGCAATGGAGAAGCTCACCAGTACTCCTTTTACAGCATTTTTGACGGGGGTGGCAATGACGGCTTTGATTCAGTCTTCTACGGCAACGATCGTTATTACTGCCGGGTTGGTGGGCGCGGGGATCATTTCTCTGCATCAGTCTCTTGGAATTGTCATTGGAGCGAATGTCGGTACTACGGTGACGGGCCAGATTATAAGGTTGTTGGATCTGGATTCATCGGGTGCTTCTTTTTTGCAGTTTTTCAAGCCGTCTACCCTGGCTCCCTTAGCGCTGATTATAGGAATTGTCCTGATTATGGGGAAAAAGTTCAGAGGCGCAGATAAGGCAGGACGTATTATCATAGGCTTTGGTATCCTGTTTTCCGGGCTTATGAATATGACGGATGCAGTTAGTTCCCTGACAGAGAGCGGTATGATTGAAAAGCTTTTTGCAGGGTTGGGAGAGAATCCGCTGGCAGGCTATGCGGTGGGGGCAGGCGTAGCGTTTGTCCTTCAGAGTTCGTCGGCAACCATCGGTATCCTGCAGGCGTTTTCGACGTCGGGAGAGCTTACCTTCGGCGGCATTTACGCCGTGCTGGTTGGAATTTATCTGGGCGATTGCGTGACGACGGCGATTGTCTGTAATATCGGCGCAAAGCCGGATGCAAAGAGAGTCGGGATCGTCAATATTTTGTTTAATTTAAGCGAATCCGTGCTGATACTGGCGGTGGTGACGATCATCCACCAGCTGGGCTTTTTGAACGCACTGTGGAACAGCACTATTCATTCGGGCGGGATCGCCAATACCAATACGGTTTTCAACCTGGCATGCGCGCTTTTACTGTTTCCGGCGCTTCCGCTGTATGAGAAGGCAAGCCACAAGCTGGTTCGGGAAAAACCGGTATCGGCTGGAAAGTACGAGGAAATGCTGGATGCACTGAATCCGGTCTTTGTCGCTACGCCGGCAATTGCCTTTGCACGCTGTTATGATGTGCTTCTGGAGATGTACCGCATGGCACGGCGGAATATCAACCGTGCGTTTGAGCTTTATACGAAGTATGATGAACAGGCGGCGGCACAGATCGAGGAGGATGAGAATTACATTGATATGATGGCGGATCAGGTGAGCAATTATTTGCTGCAGATTTCTGCGCGCATCACTTCCTCGGAGCATGTGGAGATCATGAACCAGTACTACTCAGGAATAACGGAATTTGAGCGGCTGGGTGACCATGCCATGAATATGAAGGAAGCTGCCGCTGCGCTAAATGAGAATGAAATTGCGTTTTCTAAAGCGGCTTTGTCGGAGATGAATATTCTGCGGGAGCTGATCGATACCATACTGGATTATACGCGGGACGCGTTTGAGAAGAGGGATCTGGCGGCAGCACGCCATATTGAACCGCTGGAAGAGGTGGTGGACGACATGGTACATGTTTTGACGGACAACCATCTGATGCGCCTGCGGGAAGGAACCTGCGGGGTATTTGCAGGCACACAGTTTTTGAACCTGCTTTCAGAAGTAGAACGTATTTCTGATATCTGCTCCAATGTGGGAGTGGCAACGGTGGCGCGGGTAAAACCGGAACTGAAGCATCAGGTGCATGATTATGTTTCCATGCTGCACTCCGGCAGGGACGATGCCTTTAACCGCGAGTACCAGGAAGCGCATGAGAGATATTTCCGGCTTCTGAAGAATTAGGGAATACAATGTGAATGCTTTGGATGTAAAGGAGGCAGCAGATGGGACATTTGACGACAAAGGATGCATATAAGAGCCTGGAGGAGCGTATCAACTGGTTTACGCAGGGAGCGCCCCCTTCGGAGACGTTGTATAAAATTCTGCAGGTTTTGTATACGGAGAAAGAGGCGAAATGGGTCGCGCTTTTGCCGGTACGCCCGTTTACCCTGAAAAAAGCGGCGAGAATATGGGGTACAACGGAGGCAAAGGCGGAGAAGCTTCTTGACCATCTCTGTGAAAAAGCATTGCTCGTGGATTCCATGTATCACGGGCAGCGGCAGTTTGTAATGCCGCCGCCGATGGCGGGCTTTATCGAATTTGCCCTCATGCGGACCAGAGGGGATATCGACCAGAAATATCTGGGCGAGCTTTACTATCAGTATATGAACGTGGAGGAAGACTTTGTCAAGGACCTGTTCTTTGCCACAGAGACCCGCCTGGGGCGTGTTTATGTGCAGGAGCCGGTACTGACAAATGATAAGACAAACCATATTCTGGATTATGAGCGGGCGACGCATATTGTGGACGAAGCAAAGTATATCGGGCTGGGGCTGTGTTATTGCCGCCACAAGGCGTACCATGCGGGGCATCCCTGTGAGATCGATGCACCTTGGGATGTCTGTCTGACTTTTGATAATGTGGCGCGTTCTTTAGCGGAGCATGGCGATTATGCAAGGCTGATTTCAAAGGAAGAGGCGAAGGATGTACTGGAACGCTCCTATGCCAGTAACCTGGTACAGATTGGGGAAAATGTGCGGGAGCATCCGGCATTTATCTGCAACTGCTGTGGCTGCTGCTGTGAAGCGCTGCAGGCAGCGCGCCGTTTTTCACCCATGCAGCCGGTGGCGACAACGAACTATATCCCGAAGGTTTCCTCTGATAAGTGTATCGGCTGCGGGAAATGCGCAAAAATCTGTCCGATCCTTGCCATCTCCTTAGAGGAGAAGGAGGAAGGAGCGGGGAAGAAGTGTGCAGCGGTTGACCGTGAAATCTGCCTGGGATGCGGCGTCTGTGCGAGAAACTGCCCGACAAAGGCGATTGAATTAGAACGCCGGCAGGTGCAGGTGATTACACCGGTTAACAGTACCCACCGTTTTGTTCTGCAGGCGATCGAGAAGGGAACCCTTCAGAACCTGATTTTTGACAATCAGGCGTTTGCCAACCACCGGGCGATGGCGGCGGTGTTCGGGACGATCTTAAAGCTGCCGCCGGTGAAACAGGCAATGGCGAGCAGGCAGTTTAAATCCATCTATCTGGACAGGCTGTTGTCGATGCATAAGAAAAAGTGAGTTTTATCAGCCCCACATTTCAAGACCGAGGTCAATGCCCCGGTCTTTTATCGTGAAATGATAATCTGGTACTATGTCAAGAAAAAGTACAAGTTAAACGTGGACTTTTTGCCAAAT
>CAZAQD010000086.1:0-5334 GCA_964487425.1 uncultured Marvinbryantia sp.
GGTGACAGGATTCGAACCTGCGACCCCCTGGTCCCAAACCAGGTGCTCTAGCCAAGCTGAGCCACACCCCGTTCTTGTTGCTACAGTGCAACCCCATATTTGACGCAAGTAGTATTATATTATAGCATTTTCAAAAAGTCAACACCTTTTTTTACAAATATTTTATTTCATAATGCGCGTCGCCAGCCTCGTCTATATCCATAATAATATAGCTTGGCCTCTTCCCTTCCTGGCGCGGATAGGACAGGCTTCCCGGATTGAGAACCACGACTCCGTTCCCCTCTTCAATCCTCGGCTTATGGGTATGCCCATACATTGCAATGTCGAACCCTCTTGCCTTCGCCTCTTTGCGC
Source organism: uncultured Marvinbryantia sp. (assembly GCA_964487425.1). Lineage (GTDB taxonomy): Bacteria > Bacillota > Clostridia > Lachnospirales > Lachnospiraceae > Marvinbryantia. The sequence continues at coordinate 354 of CAZAQD010000086.1, forward strand.
AGCATCTTCGTATCAAGGGAAACATAGTAATAGTGCCCATGTGTAAGGAGTACCTTATAGTTTCCCAGCATGATCTCTTTTTCTTTGGGAAGGTCATTCATAAAATCGTTGTTTCCTGCCACAATATCCACGGGACAGGCTGCAATCTCCAAAATATGGTTCTGGCTGCCCTCCACATCACCCAAATGTATCAGCCGCTCTACCGGCGCTTCTTTTTCCAGCACAGCTTCCAGGTTCTGCTCCTTACGGTGTGTATCGCTGACAATCAGTATCTTCATCTTTCTTTCTCCTTACAATTTATCTTTTAACTGTGTCGTCATGGCACGCAGTGCCTTTCCTCTGTGGCTTAATTGATTTTTCTGTTCAGGGGAAATCTCCGCCGATGTACATCCGCACTCAGGCAGAAAAAAAATCGGATCGTAACCAAATCCATTCTCCCCGGCAATCCTGCTGCCAATCCTTCCTTCCATCACGCCGTGGCTGGTAAGGATCGCGCCATCCGGCAATGCCGCCGCAATTGCACATACAAACCGTGCCGTCCTCTTCTCCTTTGGTACTCCTGCAAGAAGCCTGAGGATATGGGCATTTTTTATATCATAAGAAGTATCCTCGCCCATATAACGCGCCGAATAGATTCCCGGTTCTTTATGCAGATAATCAATCTCCAGCCCGGAATCATCCGCCAGCACGATATCATTCGGGAGCAGCCTTTGTATCGTCCTTGCTTTAATCACTGCATTTTCCTCAAAGGTCTTCCCGTCTTCCACAATATCCGCCGACACTCCGGCTTCCTTCATGGACAGTACCGGAAGCTGCAAATCCTCCAGTATCATCCGTGCCTCTTTCATCTTTCCCTCATTACCTGTGGCAAAAATAATTCTTTTATTCACTCTGTCCTCTCCATCTCTTACTGCCTGTCACTGGTGTACGCCTTCAGGCAAATATTCGCCCCGTGCGCCACTTCTGTCCTCGTCCAACTAACGCCATTATAGCTAATATAACCCTCTCCGTCTAAAATATCAACTGTTTTTGTGGATTCATCCGCCGCATATTCCATCGCCACCGGATACTCTGTGCCGGAGGTATGAATCTTCACGGCAATTACATATTCTTTTCCCGCCTGCGCCTCCACCGGCTCATCGAGGCGGATCGTATAATATCCGGCATTCTCTATTTTCCCCTCAGCCACCGGCAATTCCACCAGGAAATTTTGTATTTCTCCCTCTCTTTCTGCCACATATACCTGAAACTGCGTATCTTCTCCCACCGTATAGAAGCCTACCGCCTCCAGATTCTCCTCTCCGTTTATGCGATAGACATTGGCAAACCAGCAGCTCCCGTCGCCGTATCCGACCTGCCCTACCCATCCGCATTCGTCTGTCTGGTACAAATGCGCATAATTATCCGGTTCTTCGATCGACGTATAGACAATGCTCTTTCCCCCGATGCACACATCCTCATAAGAGATATAGAAGACGCCGTTTTCTCCAAAATCCTCGCCCCAGCTATTCTGGCAGATAAACGCGCCGCTCCTGTTCGTCTCTACGTTAAATCGCTCAGGAGAATAAACGTCATCCCAGCCGATAATCAGGATATCATGGTTCGCCTTTTCTGTACCGTTATAATAATAGGAATGTTCCAACTGATTATAATACACCGATGCACTGAAGGCATTTTCCATATCCATATAAATCGACGACTGTACGGCGCCATACTGGTATACCGCCTGCTTGATCGCTTCATAATCCTTATTTTCCAGCATCTGAATCTCCTGCACATGCTTTACAGGAGCCAGTCCCTCAGGCGATACCCCGTCTCCATACGGGTCGTCTTCCTCCAAAACAGGCCCCTGCCATCCGGCAAGATAAGCCATCGTCATCATACTGTCCCCGCCGTAATCCGCCTCCAGGGAAAAAGAATTCTGCTGCACCAGATGCTCCGCTGAAAATACGATCCTTTCCTGCGGAAGCAGCGCTGCCTCCAGCGCCGAAGATGCCGCCACTGCCCAGCAGGTCCCCAAAGAGCCCTGATTTTTTACCGTCGGCGTCTCTCCCGTTTCTCTTGGATCGTAGCGCGCGGGCAGCGCCCCGTCCTCTTTTGTCAATTCATACTCGTTATAGACGAGTATCTCTTCCATGCTGCCCGTGGCATCGCTTCCTGAGTATAGCTGAAAACCGAGGTAAGCAACCAGGCACATCAGGACAAATCTCAGTAATTTTTCTATTTTTTTAATCAATGTATTCCCCTTATTTCTTCTGTTTGGGCGGACGCGGACCCAAAAACTGATAAAAATACGACTTCATCATCCCATTGTAAATTTTCCTGTTCTTATCCGCCTTTTTTCCGATGTATTTTTCTGCGTCCTCATAGGCAGTAATCACATATTCCGACCAGGAATCCAGGCGCGAAAAGCTGCTGCCTATTTCCCTGTACAGCGCCGGAAGGTTCTCTTTTTCCTCAAGCCGCTCTCCATAAGGCGGATTTGTAATCACAAAACCATATTTTTTCGAATGGCTGAGTTCGCTCACCTGCCGCTGCTGAAAATGGATCAGATGATCCACTCCCGCCTTTCTGGCATTTTCCCTCGCAGCTTTGACCATCTTCCCGTCGATGTCGTAGCCCTGGATATCCGTCTCTATCCTGTCATCTACCATCTCCCTGGCTTCATCTACCGCATCATACCACAGCTTGCCCGGAATCAGGTTTGTCCACTTTTCCGCCAGAAAGCTCCGGTTCATCCCCGGCGCAATGTTTGCCGCCATCATCGCCGCCTCTATCGGAAACGTACCGCTTCCGCAGAAGGGATCCACGAGGATTCTGTTTTTGTTCCACGGCGTCAGCATGATAAGCGCCGCCGCCAGTGTTTCCGTGATCGGCGCTTTGCTTGTCAGCAAACGGTATCCTCTTTTATGCAGCGATTCGCCCGAGGTATCAATGCCGATCGTCGCTTCATCCTTCATAAAAAAGACTCTCACCGGATAGGAAGCCCCGCTCTCCTCAAACCATTCCTGATGATAAACTGTCTTCATCCGCTCTACCATCGCTTTTTTCATAATAGACTGGATATCGGTCGGGCTGAACAGCTTGCTTTTAATGGAAGTCGCCTTTGTCACCCAGAATTTTCCGTCTGCCGGAATATAATCCTCCCATGCAAGCGCTTTGGTCCGCTCAAACAATTCCTCAAATGTCTCCGCATGAATTTTTCCGACCTTCAGCAGCACCCGCTCCGCCGTGCGCAAAAACACATTGGCATAGCAAATAGCTTCCATATCGCTGATAAATGTAACCTTCCCGTCCTCTACCTGGCCGATCTCATAGCCCAGGTCAAGTATTTCCCGTTTTAATACCGCCTCCATGCCAAAATGGCAGGGTGCAATCAATTCTATCGTCTTCACCTGCAGTCTTCCTTTCCATCTGCTTTATTTATTATCTTACTGTTAAATCTGCGTTTCTGTCAATATGGCATTTCAGGTTACGCTTCACGGCATTTCAGATTACGGTTTACAGCCGCCCGGCATCGGGCGGCTGTAAGCGTGGGTTCTTTTTCCATTTTTTGAATTATTCAATCAGTTTTCCCCGGTAGGCATGAATCCCACCCACCACGGTCATCACCTGATATCCCTTATCCGCAAGCTCCTTTGCTGCCGCCAGGCTGTTTGCTCCCCTCTCACAATACAGGATCAGGTACATATCCATCGGAAACATACAGCAGGAATGCAGCTTTTCATATGGGATATTAATCGCGTTCTTCAAATGGCGCTCCTTATATTCCTGCGGTGTACGCAAATCAATCAGCAATACGTCGGGGTCTTTTACATACGCATCAAGATCCCCAGGCGGAATCATTACAAAATCCATTTTTTTCACTCCTCACCCCTATATCCTACGATATGCAGAAAAACCGGACAGTGTGAAATGCCTGCCCGCCGCAACAAATCAAAAAACCGGATGCTGGGCGATACCCTGCATCCGGTTCCTGTTTCATTCCTTAATAATTACAGTCAGACTCATAACTGGAAGTTTCACTGCTGTTCTTTGCACTCGTTGCTTTATTCTGCGCTTTGTTTTTGGACTTCGCGCTGTCATTGCAATTTGTGGTGTTTTTGGCATTGCTTGTCTTTCCGTTTGTTGTATTCGTATCCTGCATATTCTTATTCTTTGCCATGTTACAGACCTCCTGAAATATTAATTTTTAGTTACAAGCATTATTATTCCGTAACATTTTAAAAAATATGTATTGCAATTTTTTCCAATCTATATTATAATGCCTTTTGTAAGAGATATATCTCTTACAAACCCCTTATTAATTATTTATACTCCCCTCGAGACAGCCGGTAGCTCCCCTACCGGCTGTCTCACTTTCTTTCGCTATTTCTTTTGCTTTTTCTTCACGCATTTTACTTTGTCTTTTCCGCTCTTGTGCCTATCCGTGGCTTTTAAAGATTGCAATCACGAGAACCACCAGCAGAATCGGCACAAACAGCCTTGCCACAATGGCGATCGCCGCCCCCACAATGGTACACAGTAAAAAGATCAACAGCACCGCCGCCAGTATCAGCACGGCGGGAAGCACCCATTTCACAAGAAACGGGCTGAGGTGATAGGTGCGAAAGCTCCTCTCAAAGGTTCTCTGTTCCCCCTGCTCCTCTCTTCCATAACCGTTCTCCCATTGACCGGTGCCATTCTTCCTCTCTTCATATTCTGAAGCCTCCGCGGTATCCATCAACGTCCTGGCGATAAAAACCGGGCTGCCCAATTCCTCCGTCACCTGTTCCTCCGTCTTGCCAGATGCCACCGCGTCTGTGATATACTCATTGTAATAATGTAAATGTCCCTCTATCTCTGTCTGGCTGAGCACACCTTCAAGCTGCGTGCGTAACGTATCCAAAAATTCTGTTTTACTCATATCCTCTTCCTCTCATTTTATCCCCAATAAGATTGTTTCAATTATAAAGCTCTGCCATGAATTTAGCAAGAACTT
>CAZAQD010000087.1:0-5253 GCA_964487425.1 uncultured Marvinbryantia sp.
AAGGATGCGCACACACTTTACAAATATTGTTAGGGTGTGTTATAATCATGGCAATTAATGGGCAGGCACTTTATGTCTATGCCTTATTAAAAAAATGAAAAGGAGATGGAAAATATGCCATTAGTAACAACTACTGAAATGTTTAAGAAAGCATATAATGGCGGATATGCTATCGGAGCTTTCAACGTAAACAACATGGAAATCGTGCAGGGTATCACAGAAGCAGCAGGCGAGCTGAACAGCCCGGTTATTCTTCAGGTATCTAAGGGTGCACGTGCTTATGCAAATCACACTTATCTTGTAAAATTAGTAGAAGCAGCAGTTGCTGAAAATCCGCAGATCCCAATCGCACTTCATCTGGATCACGGCGATACTTTTGAGCTTTGCAAGAGCTGTATCGACGGCGGCTTTACATCCGTTATGATCGACGCTTCTTCTAAGTCCTTTGAGGAGAACATCGCGCTTACAAAACAGGTTGTTGAGTATGCACATGACCACGGCGTAGTAGTAGAAGCTGAGCTGGGAACCCTGGCAGGCGTGGAAGACGAAGTAGCAGTGGAAGCAGGAAAAGAAAGCTACACACGTCCGGAAGAGGTAGAAGAGTTTGTTTCCAGAACAGGCTGCGATTCTCTGGCAATCGCAATCGGTACAAGCCACGGCGCATACAAGTTTAAAGCATCCCAGTGTACACGTAATGAGGATGGAATTCTTGTTCCGCCGCCACTGCGTTTCGACGTACTGGAAGAGTGTATCAAACGCCTTCCGGGCTTCCCGATCGTACTGCATGGTTCTTCTTCTGTTCCGCAGGAATTTGTTAAAATGGTGAACCAGTATGGCGGAAATATGCCGGATGCTATCGGTATTCCGGAAGCAGAGCTTCGTCATGCAGCAGAACTGGCTGTCTGCAAGATCAATATCGACTCCGATATCCGCCTTGCAATGACAGGTAATATCCGTAAATACTTCGCAGAGCATCCGGATCACTTCGATCCGCGCCAGTATCTGAAACCGGCTCGTCAGGCTGTAAAAGATATGGTTGCTCATAAGATTAAAAACGTTCTCGGAAGCGAAAACAAAGCTTGATGAATCAGAAAAGGCACATATCCCCGATCGCAGTGATGCGGTTGGGGATATTTTTATGGAAAAAACGATTGGCAAACTGGAGGCATTAAATCAGAAATGGTTTCATGCCTCCTTTTGTCATTACGGCGGCCAGAAGGGGGATTACGCATAGGAAAAGGGTGCAGAGAAAAAAGGGCTGGTGTTAAAACGGGATAGCATGTATAATAAAGGAGGAAAATTTATAAAATGAAAAATAAATAAGCAAACAAATATGGAGAAGGAATAAAAGCATGATATATCTGGTTGATTATGAAAATGTAAATCTGTACGGGATGACGGGAATAGAAAAACTGACGGCGCAGGATAGCGTCATTGTTTTTCTCGGCAACACAATAGGGGCAATCCCTTTTGAGTGGCATATCCGCATTTCGGATGCACCGGCAAAGGTGAAATATATAAAATGCGGCAAGGTATGTAAGAATTATCTGGACTTTCAGCTGGCAACATACTGCGGGTATCTGATGGCAGGGCTTGAGTCTGGAAAAGTTTTTATTATCAGCAAGGATAAAGGGTTTGACAGTGTGGTTGATTTCTGGACAGACAATAAGGAGCATGTGAAGATCAGCCGCGTGGAGACGATTGATGAGAGCCTGGGAATTGTACCGGAAGCGGCAAAGCAGGAAAAGGAAGAAAAAGCGGAGAGCCAGGAGCATCCCGAAAAGCCGCAGCGTCCGCGGCGGAGCCCGCAAAGAGGGCGCGGCAGACGAAGCTACGGCAACAGGCAGAACAACAATGCAGATAAAGCGGGTGAAACCGTCCAGCAGGCAGAGAACCAGGCGGATGTGGCAGACGTTCAGGGAGAGCATACAGAGCCTGTGGGGGATCGTACGCAGGAAGTGAAGGCAGATGCGGATAGCGACCGCACGCCTCAGGAAGGAAAAGCTGCCAGCCAGGCTGCGGAGGCAGCAGAGGATGCCGTGCAGACGGGAGCAAGCGCTGCGCAGGGGCAGCCGGAGAAGCCTGAAAAGGCAGAGGATAAGCAGGATGCGCCTGTTAAACCGGATGTCCAGGCGGCAGAGACGGAGGTAAAAGTGCAGGAAATGAAAGCGGAGCAGAAAAAAGAAAAAGAAGCCGTGACGGAAACGGAAACGGTGGCGGCGGTAAAGAGTGAGCAGCCGGCGCGCAAAGGGAAATTGTCCGAGGGTATTAAGAAGCGTATCCGCCTGAAGGTTAAGGATGAGGAGTTAAAGGGCGGAAGCTATAAGACGATTTATAATATTTTCATGAATGAGAGCGCTAAGAACCGGTTTAATACTGCGCTGGTGAAAGCATTTCAGCAGGAGAAAGGGAACCGCATTTATAAGAAGCTCCTGCCGGAATTTGAGGAGCATTTAAAGGAGCAGTAACCGTTTACGGGGAAAGCCGAGAGAGGCTTTCCCCTGTTTGATTTTCATGCACATGGCAGAATACTATTTTAAAAACATATGGATCAGCTTGCTGTTGATTGTGCGATAAGGCTGATAGCGCATCGGCAGGTCAATCCAGGTCTTTTTATCGACAATACTTTTATCGTGGGAGAAGGTCATAAAGCCGTCTTTTCCGTGATAGGAACCCATGCCGCTCTCGCCAAATCCGCCAAAGCCCATGTGGCTGGTGGCGAGATGGATGATGGTGTCATTGATACAGCCGCCCCCGAAGCCGCACCGTGCGGTGGCTTTGCGGATTGCCGCCCGGTCCGAACTGAACAGATAAAACGCCAGAGGGTGCGGCATGGAGTTAATCTGCTGTATGGCATTATCCAGAGACGTATAAGTCAGGATGGGCAAAACGGGACCGAAGATCTCTTCCTGCATCACCGCATCGGCGAAGGTTACGTGATCCATGACGGTTGGCTCTATTTTCAGGGCGCCGGCGTCCTGTTTGCCGCCGCAGATTACTTTGGCGGGGTCGATAAGCCGCGTGATCCGCTGAAAGTGTTTATCATTTATGATTTTACCGTAATTTGCGCTGGCAAGCGGATTCGTGCCGAACTGTTTTTTAATCTGCCGGCAGATTGCCTTTACCAGTTTGTCATGTATGGACGGATCGCAGAGGATATAATCCGGCGCAACGCAGGTCTGCCCACAGTTTAAAAATTTGCCGAAAACGATCCGCCTGGCTGCCAGCCGGATATTGGCGGAAGCGTCCACGATACAGGGGCTTTTGCCGCCAAGCTCCAAAGTAACGGGAGTGAGATGCTCGCTGGCATATTTCATGACTTCTTTGCCTACCGCCTGGCTGCCGGTAAAAAAGATATTGTCAAAGTGTTCTTTTAAAAGGCAGGCGTTTTCTTCGCGCCCGCCGGTAATAACCGCGACGTATTTTTCGCTGAAGCATTCTTTTATGATCCGGCGGATGATTTCACTCGTATGAGGGGAATAGGCGCTCGGTTTGAGCACGGCGGTATTGCCGGCGGCAAGCGCGTCCACCAGAGGCTCTATTGTCAGGAGGAAGGGATAATTCCAGGGGCTCATGATAAGCACGACGCCATAGGGCGAGGGCTTTTTATAGCTTCGCGAATGAAACTGCGCCAGCGGCGTCAATACGTTTTTTTCTCTGGCGAAGGAGCGGATATGTTTTTGCATATAGCGGATTTCGCTTAAAACCAGCCCGGTTTCACACATATAGCTTTCAAAAGCGCTTTTGCCAAGATCTGCCTTTATGGCGGAATGGATCTCGCCCTCATATTTTTGGATATAAGATTTTAGCTTTTGAAGGGCATGAAGGCGCTCCTGAATGCTGAGTGTGGCGCCCGAATAGAAATAAGACCGCTGTGACTCGACAATGTCATGAATTTCCTGTTCCGTCATTTGGGGATTCCTCCTTTTCTTCCATTAGAAGATAATAAAACTGTTCTAATTCTTTTGCATCCATCAAAACCGGCACGGGGTAGAGAGGGTTTGCCTCCTTATCTGCGTACCGTGAAAGCTTGGGAATGTCTTCTTTTCGGATCTCATTTACAGTATCCCCGATATCAAAGCGTTTTTTCATATCCTTAATAGCACGGATAAATTGGGCAGCCGCGGCATCGTGGGGAGTATCTTTGGCGGCGACGCCCGCTTCAATAGCCAGGCGGTGCAGTTTTTTGTGGATGGAGCTGCCGTAGGACTCTAATACAAAGGGAAGAAGGATGGCGTTTGCCAGCCCGTGCGGTACATTATATTGTCCGCCCAGGGAATGGGCAACCGCATGGACATATCCCACATAAGATTTGGTAAAGGCGCATCCGGCGTAGTAGGCGGCGTGAAGCATATTCTTCCTCGCCTGCACATTGGAACCGTCCGTATAAGCCGTATCAATATTGGCAAAAATGAGTTTTACAGCCTTTAGCGAATATTTCCTGGTGGCGTGCGTGGTGGAGTTGCCGATATAGGCTTCCACGGCATGGGTCAGCGCGTCCATACCGGTAGTCGCCGTAATGAAGGGTGGAAGGCTCAGTGTCACCTTCGGGTCCAGCACGGCGTAGCGCGGAATCAGCGGGAAATCGTTGATGGCATATTTATGCCGGGTTTCGGGATCCGTTATGACGGCTGCAAGAGTCGTTTCGCTTCCGGTTCCGGCAGTGGTGGGAATGGCGATTAAAAGAGGCAGCCTTTTGTGGACTTTTAAGATACCCTTCATTTTGGCAAGGGATTGTCCGGGTTTGGCAATGCATGCGCCTACCGCTTTGGCACAGTCGATGCTGGAACCGCCGCCAAAGCCGATAATCACATTGCAGTTATGGCTCTGGTATAAGGCGACTGCTTCCGCCACATTGACGGTAGTAGGATTGGCGACTGTTTTGTCGTAAATCACGTAGGCGATTCCGCTCTCCAAAAGCGCAGCCTCCAGGCGCTGTAAAAGCCCAAGCCTGCGAATCCCGCTGTCGGTGACGATCAGCACACATTTCCCTTTTTCCTGCTGAATGACTTCGGGAAGCGCCCGGATGCTGCTTACGATTTTAGGCGTCCGGTAAGGGAGGAACGGGATGGCAATTTTAAAGGCAGATTGAAAGCTGCGGCAATATATTTTTCGTAATGTATTCATAAATGTGGTTCCTTTCCATAATTTTTGATGAATCCGAATATAGTATACTCGCGTCGCTACAGGAAATCCAGAAAAATGTGACAAAACATTCGAATCTGTAACAAAACCGGGCTGCAGGCGCACGGC
>CAZAQD010000088.1:0-5225 GCA_964487425.1 uncultured Marvinbryantia sp.
GTCAAATCTGGTTTTATTTGACATTTTCTGTAAATATGATAAACTTAATATAAATTTAATATTGTTACGAAAGGATCGAGACATGAAGATACGAAATTATCTTACTATTTTGTTTGCCGTTCTGGCAATCATTTTCCTGATCGGTCTTGCCGGTTTCATGACCTACTACACGGCAGACTCTTCCCATCCCTTCCGGAAACAGGTAGACAATCTGCTGCATCTGGACGAAATCCTTCATCTGGATGAGACGGACGCCGCACAGATTTCCGCAGAAACTGCCGATGTCCAGACAGAAACCGCTGCTGCCGCCACTGAAAAAAAACACTCTTTTCTGTTCGTCGGTGACTCCAGGGTTCTTGGCATGAAGGATGCCGTAAATGACGATTGCATTTACGTCGGCGCAGAAGCGGAAGGTTACTCCTGGTTCTCGTCGGACGGCGTGCTTGCTCTCGCCGATTATCTCGGCAGCAACCCCAGCCAGACAGTAGTTCTCAACCTGGGAGTGAACGACCCGGAAAACATCAATGTATACATTGACCTTTACAAGAAACTGATTACCGATTACACAAGCGCTGATTTTTATATGTTATCGGTAAATCCGCTGGATGATGATGCAGATCTGAATACGACCAATGAAATGATCGAATTATTCAACGCAACCTTAAAGAGTTCCTTCCCGGATCAGTATCTGGATTGCTACTCTTATCTGATCCAGAATGGATATGAGACTGTGGACGGGCTCCATTATACGGACGACACCTACCGTTCAATCCACAGCTTTGTAGTGGATGCTTTAGCTTAACACTTCACAAAAACAGCGGCTGCAAAACCTGCAGCCGCCTTTTTATTTGACTTATTTTCTTTTTTCAGATCAGATAAATATATCCCTTCAGCGCTCTTCCGCCTGCCCAGTTATAAATACTCTGGTATTTAAAAATGATCGACCCTGCCGTCGGCTTCTTGGTACTGATGGAATAACCGGACTCCGATACATACGGCACGCCGTTGATAATATCCTCTACCACCGCGATATGCGCATCGCCGCCTGAGCCGTAGTTAAAGACTGCCAGCGCGCCAATCTTAGGCGTAGTGCCGTAAGAAAACTTCTTCAGCTTGATATTCATATTGTAAATACCAACCGGATCGCCGCCGAAAATTGCCTGGACCTTGCTGACGTCGCCGCCCGCCGCCGCCACAATCTCCATCGCGCGCCCGCACGCATACCAGGTACAGTTGCCGGTCACATAGCTGACGCCATCGCTCATCACCTTGCCGGTCGGCGCCAGGCTGTTATAGCCGTAATAGATATTGTATGTCTTATTATAGTAATATTGATTGGTAGAAGCCGGTCTGGTCGTCCTCTTCACATAGCCAGACGGCACAGTTACCGCAGCCGATGTATTCAGATAAGTGCTCGAAAGCGTTGTGCTTCCTCCTGTCGCGCTGGGGGAAGTCCCGCTCGTTCCCGTCACCTTGAAGGTACGCACGATCAGTTTTACCGTAGTGCCCTGGGAATCGGTGGCGCTTAGGCGGAACTTATAGCTGCCCGCCGTCAGATTTTCGAATAACATTGCCGAGTCCAGTTTACTGTTTGCCACCGTATAGGTCGTCTTGTTCGGCTTAACGCTTTTTGAATAAACGGTCTTACCGCTGCTGTCAAGAATCCTTGCCGTGACGCGCTTTAAGATATATGTAGATTTGATCGTACCGCCGATCGAATAAGACGAGCCCGCACTGATGGAAAAGCTGCTGCTCGGCACCGGGTTCGTAATCTTGATCGTCCCGTTCCCGATTACCGTAAACCTCTTATTAATCACCCGCTTGCTATATCCCGACGTGTCATATGCGCGTACCCGGTAATAATAAGTACCTATCGCAAGCTTATCGAAGATCAGGTAGGGATCTGCATTGGCTATGTTATACGTCTTCGCGCTTGTCGATACCGTATATCTCTGCAGGCACTTTTTCCCTGTCGAATCATAAATCGTGAAACGAACTTCCTTGAGGCTTTTGGCAGATGTGATGGTTCCCTTCATATTAAAAAAGCTGCCCTGCTTCAATGTCGTCGGCTTCGTAGCGCCGGAAACCTTAATCGAAGAGCTTGCCGCCTGCGCATGCACGGGCAGTGCCAGCATAAACATCATCACGCACAATATCCATAATACCCTGCTCTTTTCTTTCATGATTTCTCCTTACTTCTAAATCTGGTGTCTATCTTACAAATTCTGTCTACATCTTGTTAAATAATCATTACGCATTTTATTAAAGTATATACTATCTATTCTGCTTTTGCAATAACTTTCAATATTTTTTTAACATTTTTGTAAAATTGTACCAGATATCAGGTGAGAAGGAACTCAGATAATACATAATTGCTGAGATCGATCCCCTTCTCCGTGAGCATCACACGCTGTTTTTCTTCCCGCATAAGCCCCAGATCAAACATCCGCGCCAGCACCATGCCGTAGACATCCTCCATCTCTGCCTTGAATTCATCGGCAAATTCCCGCCTGCCGACTCCCTCCATCATGCGCAGCCCCAGAAACATCGTCTCCTCCATCTGTTCCTCCCTGCTCAGGCGCTGCACGCCGCCATCCTGCCATTTTCCCTGAAGATAATCCTGCAGCTTTTTCGTATTTGCATATCTTTCCCGGGAGGTAAACGATGCCGCCCCCAGCCCGAACCCCCGGTATTCCTTCCGCTTCCAGTAACCCACATTATGCCTGCACGCATATCCCGGGCGGGCATAGTTGGAAATCTCATAACGCCGGTATCCGTATTCCTGCAGAAGCTCCTTTGTCCGCTCATACATCCGGCGCTCTACTTCCTCTTCCGGCAGAAATATGCACGGCTCGCCACGTTCCCTTCGTTTTGCGTCCTGCGCATATCTGTCATAGAATTGCGTGCCCTCCTCTATGATAAGGCTGTACGCCGATATATGCCGGGGAGCCAATGCCAGCACCTTCTGCAGGGTATCCTCCCACTTTTTTTCCGTCTGTCCCGGAAGCCCCGACATCAGATCGACATTCAGGTTTTCAAACCCTGCCTCCCCGGCCAGATGGTAGCTCCTTAAAAATTCCTCATAGGTATGGATGCGCCCAAGCAGCCTTAATTCCTCATCCTGCGCCGACTGCAGTCCGAGACTTAGCCGGTTGATCCCCGCCTCCCGATAGGCGTCAAGCTTCTTACGCGTCAGCGTGCCGGGATTGGCTTCTATGGTAATCTCCGCATCCGCCTGCAGCGCAAATTTTTCTTTTATCGCCTCCATGATGCGGCAGATCTCCTTCTCCTGCAGAAGAGACGGCGTGCCGCCGCCAATAAAAACAGAGGGCACAATGATGTCCCCTCCGTTTACAAAGCTTTTTATTTCCCTTAACAGTTCCGCCACATATGCATCCTGTACGTCCTTCTCCGCCGCAAAAGACAGAAAGTCACAATACGCGCACTTCTTTTGGCAAAACGGAATATGAACGTAGATTTCCAGCTCTCTCATCTATTTATCATCCAGCTTCAGCACGCTCAGAAAGGCTTTCTGCGGAATCTCCACATTTCCCACCTGGCGCATCCGCTTTTTTCCTTCCTTCTGCTTTTCCAAAAGCTTTTTCTTTCTTGTAATATCGCCGCCATAGCACTTTGCAAGTACATCCTTGCGCATCGCCTTTACGGTCTCCCTGGCAATAATCTTGCTGCCGATCGCCGCCTGGATCGGAATCTCAAAAAGCTGCCTGGGAATCTCTTCCTTCAGCTTCTCGCACATCCTCCTTCCCCTCTCGTAGGCGGTCGCGCCGTGTACGATAAAGGAAAGCGCATCCACCTCCTCGCGGTTCACCAGGATATCCAGCTTTACCAGCTCGGACCGGACATAGCCCTTCATCTCATAGTCAAAGGAAGCATACCCCCTTGAACGGGATTTGAGCGCGTCAAAGAAATCGTAAATGATCTCATTGAGGGGCAGGTCATATTTCAGAAGCGCCCTCGTTTCCTCCATATACTCCATCCCCAGGTAAGTACCGCGCCGTTCCTCGCACAACTGCATAATCGCGCCGATAAACTCTGTCGTCACCATGATCTCCGCGCTCACCACCGGCTCCTCCATATACTCGATCTCCGAGGGATCGGGCAAATTGGTAGGGTTCGTCAGCTCAATCACTTCCCCGTTCGTCTTATGCACCTTGTAGATAACGCTGGGGGCTGTGGTAACCAGGTCTAGATTATACTCTCTCTCCAGGCGCTCCTGAATAATCTCCAGATGCAAAAGCCCCAAAAAGCCGCAACGGAAGCCAAAGCCCAACGCAACCGACGTCTCCGGCTCAAACTGCAGGGAAGCGTCGTTTAACTGAAGCTTTTCCAGGGCGTCCCGAAGGTCCGGGTACTTGGCGCTGTCCGCCGGGTACATGCCGCAGTAAACCATAGGATTCACTTTTTTATAGCCCGGAAGCGGTTCCAGGCACGGGTTTTCCGTATTCGTAACCGTATCGCCCACTCTGGTGTCCTTGACATTTTTTAAGCCTGCCGTGATATAGCCGACCATCCCTGCCGACAACTCCTCGCAGGGAATAAACTGCCCGGCTCCAAAATAGCCGACCTCCACCACCTCTGCCTTCGCACCGGTAGCCATCATCGTGATCGGCGTGCCCTTTCTCACCCTGCCCTCTTTCAGACGGCAGAACACAATCACGCCCTTATAGGAATCATAGATCGAGTCAAAGATCAGCGCTTTAAGCGGCGCGTCGGGATTGCCCACCGGCGCCGGTATTTTTTCCACAATCTGCTCCAGCACCTGTTCTACGTTGGTTCCCATCTTTGCGGAAATCTGCGGCGCATCCTGCGCCTCAATGCCAATCACGTCTTCAATCTCATTAATCACGCGCTGCGCATCGGCGCTTGGAAGGTCAATTTTATTGATAACCGGCATAACGTCAAGGTCATGGTCCAATGCCAGGTATACATTCGCCAGAGTCTGTGCCTCGATCCCCTGCGCTGCATCCACCACCAGGATCGCACCGTCGCATGCTGCCAGGCTTCGCGAAACCTCATAGTTAAAGTCCACATGCCCCGGCGTATCGATCAGATTGAAAATATATTCTTCCCCATCCTTTGCCTTGTAGACAATGCGGACTGCCTGCGCCTTTATCGTAATGCCCCGCTCCCGCTCCAGCTCCATGTTGTCCAGCACCTGCGCCTGCATCTCACGGCTGGTCAGAAGCCCGGTCATCTCGATAATC
>CAZAQD010000089.1:0-5116 GCA_964487425.1 uncultured Marvinbryantia sp.
CCGGTATGGAATGGGCTGACAAATGAATACCATCCCACGCAGATGCTGGCGGATATGCTCACCATACAGGAAAATTTCGGCAGATTAAAGGGCATTAAACTGGTATATCTGGGAGATGCCCGTTACAATATGGGGAATTCCTATATGATCGCCTGCGCGAAAATGGGAATGGATTTTGTCGCGTGCGCACCGAAGAAATATTTCCCGTCCCGGGAGCTGGTTGAGGAATGCCTGGAATATGCAAAAGAGTCCGGCGCGACGATCACGCTGACCGAAGATGTGCAGGATGGGACAAAGGGTGCGGATGTGATTTGCACGGATGTATGGGTTTCTATGGGAGAACCGGATGAGGTGTGGGAAGAGAGAATCACAGACCTGACCCCTTATAAGGTGACAAAAGAAGTAATGGACAACGGAGGAGAGAATGTAATCTTCCTTCACTGCCTGCCATCCTTCCATGATCTGAAAACGCAGATTGGCAAGGAGATGGGCGAGCGCTACCACCTGACAGAGATGGAAGTGACAGATGAAGTATTCCGTTCTTTGCGTTCAAAGGTTTTCCAGGAGGCAGAGAACCGCATGCATACGATCAAGGCAGTGATGGCAGCGACATTAGGAGCGTAAAGGAAGCAATGAAGAGTAAAATTTTAAATGCCCTTCGCGGACAGGAAGGCTATGTATCCGGGCAGGAATTATGCGAAAAATTCGGCGTGACCAGAACAGCAGTCTGGAAGGGGATCAATCAGTTAAAAGAAGAAGGTTATGTGATCGAGGCAGTACCCAAACGTGGTTACTGTCTCGTAAGTTCCCCGAACAGTATTACAGGAGCAGAGTTAAACAGCAGGATGGAGACCGCCTGGGCGGGGAAAAAAGTAAAATATCTGGAAACCATAGATTCGACCAATAATTATGCCAAAAAAATGGCAGAAGACGGAGCGGAGCATGGAACGCTGGTAGTGGCGGATTATCAGGCGGGCGGAAAAGGCAGGCGGGGACGCACTTGGGTGACGCCGCATGGAAGCGCAATTGCAATGAGCATTATATTGCGCCCGGATCTGCCGCCAAACAGGGCGTCGATGCTGACACTGGTCGCCGGGCTGGCAGTCACGGCAGGTATTCGGGAAGTGACAGGGCTTGAGGTAAAGATCAAATGGCCCAATGATGTGGTAGTAAATGGGAAAAAGGCAACGGGTATCCTGACTGAATTGAGCACGGAGATGGAGGCGATCAATTATGTCGTGATTGGCATTGGCATCAACACGAATGTCGCGGAATTTCCGGCAGAGCTGCAGGAGACGGCAACCTCCCTGCATGTGGAAACCGGGCGCCCGGTGAACCGCGCCGAGGTGATCTGCGCCTGCATGAAGGCGTTTGAGGGCTATTATGAGAAATTTATGGAGCATCAGGATATGTGCGCGTTAAAAGAAGATTACCAGAGCGTGCTTGCCAATATGGATACCGGAGTGCGGGTGCTGGAGCCGGGAAATGAATATACCGGAATTGCCAGAGGGATCGATGACCAGGGCGAACTTCTGGTGGAAAAAGAGGATGGAACGCTGACAAAAGTTTATGCCGGCGAGGTTTCCGTGCGGGGCATCTATCAATATGTATAATGTGTCATATGGCGGCGTGGAATTCGCAGCGTTTGCGGCGCCGCCTGAAAGAATAGAAGAAGTGAACAGGTGAGGATATGTATCAGGGAAAAGTTGTGCTCTGCGGAGCCAGCGCTTATCATCAGAAGTTTTATCTCAACGAAGATTTCCAGGCATTGCCGGACGCTATCAAAGATGAGCTGAAGGTGATGTGCGTCCTGTATGTGCAGGATGTGGGCGGAGTGCTGACGCTGGAATACGATGAGGAGGGGACGCTTTGTTTTCATACGGAGGCGGAAGAAAATGATTTCAGCTACGATGAAATCGGAAGCGTCTTAAAGATCAGGGAGCTGCAGCGCACTAAGACAGAGCTTTTAGAATCATTGGAACTGTTTTATAAAGTATTTTTTCTGCAGGAGCAGTTATGAAGATCGGAAATGTACAATTAACGAATCCATATATTCTGGCGCCAATGGCAGGTGTTACGGACCTGCCGTTTCGTTTGCTGTGCAGGGAAATGGGGGCTGGGCTTCTCAGTATGGAGATGGTAAGCGCCAAAGCGATTTCCTTTCACAACAGGAATACAGAGCAGCTAATGGAGATAGAAGAAGGAGAGCATCCCATTTCCCTGCAGCTTTTTGGCAGCGACCCGGATTTAATCAGCGAAACAGCAAAACAGATCGAGGAACGCCCATTTGACATTCTGGATCTGAATATGGGCTGCCCTGTGCCGAAGGTCGTCAACAACGGGGAGGGCTCCGCGCTGATGAAAAATCCACAGTTGGCGGCGGAAATTGTGAGAAAAACGGGGAAGGCGATCAGAAAACCGGTTACGGTAAAAATCCGCAAAGGATTTGACGATGCCCATGTCAATGCGGTTGAGATGGCAAAAAGGCTGGAAGACGCGGGGGCAGCGGCGATCGCCGTCCACGGCAGGACGAGAGAGCAGTATTACGCGGGAAAGGCGGACTGGCAGATCATCCGAGAGGTAAAGGAGTCGGTGCGGATTCCGGTGATCGGAAACGGGGATGTGGATGGACCGCTGGCGGCGAAAGAAATGAGAAAGCTGACCGGATGCGACGGCGTGATGATTGGCAGGGCAAGCAGGGGAAATCCGTGGATATTCAGAAGCCTTTTGGAATATGATAGAACAGGACAGCTCTTGGAAAAACCGGATAAAGAAGAATTGAAAAGGATGATTTTGCGCCATGCGCGCCTTCAGGTAACGTATAAAGGGGAATACACCGGTATGCGGGAAATGCGCAAGCATGTGGCGTGGTATACCGCCGGATATCCCCACAGCGCGGCTTTGCGCAGAAGGGTTAGCGAGATCGATTCAATCAGTCAATTAGAGAAATTGCTTGACAATCTGTGAGACATGATATATAATGTTTTGACTGTTTGAATCAAGGCAGGGTCCACGGCAAAAGAGGAAACGGTTGAGAATGTCCGTTTTTGTGAAGTATATGTATATGGGAAAGGTGTAGGAATTATGCAGGCAAAAAAGAACTTATTGACTTATGCAGGTTTACAGGCACTTGAGCAGGAAATGCATGAACTGAAAGTGGTTAAGAGAAAAGAAGTAGCGGAGAAGATCAAAGAAGCAAGGGAACAGGGAGACCTGTCTGAAAATGCAGAGTACGACGCGGCAAAGGATGAGCAGCGTGACATTGAGGCAAGGATTGAAGAGATTGAAAAAATCCTCAAAAATGCTGAAGTAGTAGTGGAAGATGAGGTAGACTACGATAAAATCAATGTTGGATGTACAGTAAGGCTTTTTGACGAAGAGTTTGATGAAGAGATTGAATACCGGATTGTAGGTTCCACAGAGGCAAACAGCCTGATGGGCAAGATTTCCAACGAGTCACCGGTAGGCAAAGCGCTTATGGGCGCGAAAGTTGGCGACGAGGTGTCTGTGGAAACACAGGTGGGCGTCTGCAAATACAGAGTTTTGGGAATTGAGAGATCATAGTCCGCAGTGAGACAGGCTGTACAGGAAAATGCGATTGCCAAAGCGCAGGAACGGTAGAAAGGATGGGCAAGGTGGCACAGGATAAGAACATTCAGAAAAATGGACAGGAAGTAGATGAGAACCATTTAAGGAAGGTGCGCCGTGAGAAGCTTGCAGAGCTGCAGGCGAACGGCAGGAATCCATTTGAGATTACCAAATTTGACACGACACATCACAGCCAGGATGTGAAAGACAATTTTGAAAAGCTGGAAGGGCAGCCGGTAGTACTGGCAGGCCGTATGATGTCCAAGCGTGTGATGGGTAAGGCATCTTTCTGCAATATTCAGGATTTAAAGGGCAATATCCAGTCTTATGTCGCCAGAGACAGTGTCGGTGAGGAAGAGTACAAGGCGTTTAAGAAAATGGATATTGGGGATATTGTCGGACTGAAGGGAGAAGTGTTCAAGACGAAAACGGGAGAGATTTCGATCCATGCATCGGAAATCACTCTGTTGTCTAAGAGCCTTCAGATTCTTCCCGAGAAGTTCCACGGCCTGACCAACACCGACCTGCGTTACCGCCAGCGCTATGTTGATCTGATTATGAACCCGGAAGTAAAGGATACGTTTATCAAACGTTCTAAAATCATCAGTACCATCCGCAAATATCTGGATGGACAGGGATTCATGGAAGTGGAGACTCCGATGCTGGTTGCCAATGCGGGCGGAGCATCCGCAAGGCCGTTTGAGACACATTTTAATGCGCTTGACGAGGACTTGAGGCTGCGTATTTCACTGGAATTGTATTTGAAGAGGCTGATCGTAGGCGGATTGGAGAGAGTCTATGAGATCGGGCGCGTATTCCGCAACGAGGGACTTGATACCAGGCACAACCCGGAATTCACTTTGATGGAGTTGTACCAGGCATATACAGACTATAACGGGATGATGGATTTAACGGAAAACCTGTACCGCTATGTGGCGCAGGAAGTCCTGGGTACGACGAAGATCGTGTACAACGGCGTGGAGATGGATCTTGGCAAGCCGTTTGAACGCATCACAATGGTAGATGCAGTCAAGAAATATTCCGGCGTGGATTTTAATGCGATCCATACATTGGAAGAGGCAAGAGCCGCTGCCAAAGAGCACCATGTGGAGTATGAGGAGCGGCACAAAAAAGGCGATATCCTCAACCTGTTCTTTGAGGAATTTGCAGAAGAGCATATGATCCAGCCGACCTTCGTCATGGACCATCCGATTGAGATCTCGCCGCTGACCAAAAAGAAGCCGGAAAACCCGGATTATGTAGAGCGTTTTGAGTTCTTCATGAACGGCTGGGAGATGGCAAATGCTTACTCCGAGTTAAACGATCCGATTGACCAGAGGGAGCGCTTCAAAGCGCAAGAAGAACAGCTCGCTCAGGGTGACGAGGAAGCAAACACTACGGATGAAGATTTCTTAAATGCCCTGGAGATCGGCATGCCGCCGACGGGAGGTATCGGATTCGGTATTGACAGGATGTGTATGTTGCTTACGGATTCGGCAGCGATCAGAGATGTGCTGCTGTTCCCGAC
>CAZAQD010000090.1:0-5087 GCA_964487425.1 uncultured Marvinbryantia sp.
ACTCGAATGTATTCCAGGAAACCAGCTATATCGTTGATTTCGGGCTTTATATGGTTCCGGTATGGAAGCTGAAGGTTAAGAAGATCGATGAGGAGACAAAAGAGCCGCTTGCCGGCGTGACTTTCGAAGTGACGTCCCCGGATGGGAGCAGCGCGGCATATACAACGGATGCAGACGGATTGATCGATCTGCGCGGAACGGCAACAGGGACCTATACGATCCGCGAAACGGCAGGGCTGGATGGCTATCTGCCATGCGAGGACGTTTATCAGGTAAAGATTACGGCGACGACATCAGGCAGCGACATTAACATTACCAATACGGCAGGCGGCGAAGTGGTATCCCAGACGGACACTTACCAGAAGCCGGATGACGCGGAGGCAACGGAACAGGCGGTCACCTTAACTGTGACGAATAAAAAGGGTAGCGTGGAAACGCCAGGCGTACCGGAAACCGAAACGCCTGTGACAGAAACGGAAACGGAGACGGAAACGCAGACAGCAGCCGAGGCTGTAGAGCCGACTGTGCCTTCTACAGAAGCAACTGTTGAAACAGAGGGGAAAACAGAAACGGAAAAGGCAGCGGAAACGGAAGCAGCGACAGCCGCCAGAGCAGGCGCGGTGGATACCGGAGATGAGACATCTGTTGCCGGGTATCTGTACCTGCTCGTTGCGGCAGCTATCTTCGCAGGAGAGAGCACGCGCCGCCGCAGAAAGGCAGGATCACGCTAATCGCGTTCTGCTTTTAAGACATCTCCTGTGCAGGCATTGATTTCGTATTCATATTCCTGCCGGTTCTGATAAAATTCAATTTCATAGCGGGCAGTATATTCATTATCTTCAAATTTAATCGTGGAGAAGGTAATTTCTTCTTCATCTAACCCGGCATCCGCAAGAGCAGCTTTTTTGGCGTTTTCAAATCCGATCAGGGAAGCGGCATCTTGCGGATCGCTGTCTTGTTTGGCGTCATCGTTTTTCAGACTTAGCTCCGCCGCTGCGGAATTGAGATCGCGCCCTTCTATTTCCCATTCTATAATTTTGCCGTCCGATTCGCGGATATGGTATTCGTATTCAATATCTTCCGCCAGAAAGGACACCTCATAAACGGTTTCCCCATGTTCTCTGTCCGTTTCGGTACGCAGCTTCTGCGCATCCTCTTCGGCAATACCGGCATCGGTAAGTGCCAGCGTTTCCGCCTGCCGGGAATCGACGGGGACTGCTGTTACGGATTCGGTTTCGGCAGCAGCGGCGGCGCCGGTACCGGCGGCAGCGGCAAGGCATAATATATGGATGAAAGCCAGGATCTTTTTCGCTGCAGATGTGTTCTTATCGTTTTTCATACAGAAAACCTCCTTTATCTTTGATTTTTTTCTATAATATTATTTGCTGTTTGTCAATGTTTTTATCATTTTATTTTTAAAGGGTTGACAAGTATACTTGGCAATGCTAAGATAGAGATGCAAATAAAACTTGGCAAAGGAGAGAATAATGGATAGAGATGAAATATTAAAAAGAGCGCAGCAGGAAAAGCATGATGAGATGGAGATACAGGTAAAAGACCAGTCTATGAAATGGACTTACATAGCGATGGTTTTGGCTGCCGCCGTTTTTTTTGTCATCCGTGACCGACAGGGGCTGCCGATGATGGACTTGTGCGCAACCGTAAGCATTTCGGTATGTATCGGGCAGTTTTACCGCTATATAAGGACCAGGGAGCGCAGTTGTCTTTTTATCGCAGTTCTTATGCTCGCGGTATCGGTCATGGCAGCGGTGAGATTTTTTATGGGGCGTTAGTATGGATGATAAATTAGTATTAAAAAACAATGTGAAAGCGGCGCGTTCAGAAAAGCGGCTGTCTCAGTCTGCCCTTGCCGATATGGTGGGCGTATCCAGAAATACTATTAGCTCGATTGAGACAGGGCAGTTTAACCCGACGGCGAAGCTGGCATTGCTTTTATGTCTGGCGTTGGATAAAAAGTTTGAGGAATTATTTTATTTTTAACTATAAATCAGTCGTATTTATCGACAGAGTTTATGCGGTTGTCCAGATGGGAACCTGCCTGACAATCCCGCTTTTGCGCTGTTTCTTAAAGATACTGGCTGAATTCCACCTTTTCTTTATTCGGTCCTTCGATGGTGAAATACTTTACGCCGTTTTCCCAGAATGGGAGAAAATGGATTTCATCATTTAAGGTGTTCAGGCACAGTGCGCAGATTTCCTGAAAAACGGCTGAGATATCGCTCACATTGAGGGCAAGGTGTTCGATTCCGCCGTAGCACATGGGAGCGTTTGCGCTGTCATAGGTTTCAATGATAATGTCATTCAGTTTCAGAAAATAAACCCTGTTCTCGCCATCCATTGCGGTATGTACGATTTCAAAGCCAAGCTTTTGGTAAAAGGCGAGGGTTTCTTCCATGCGCCCTGTGGGAATGCCGATGTGCTGGATTCCTGTAATATAAGTTTGAATGTTCATTTAAATACCTCCTTTAAAAAATTTCTTTTGCTGAAGCTTTTTCACGCTTTTCCTCAGAAACATAATGCGTATTATTGATTACATAGCATACCGTAGCAGTAGAGACGCCGGCATGTCTGGCGACATCGCTTATGGTAGTTTTTTCCTTTTTCATCGAAATTCCATTCATTTACTATTTATATAAACGTTTAAATACAAGAATGATTATAAGTGTATCGGCAACAGATGTCAAATAAAATGATTAAAACAGTTAATTTTTATGAAAGATAGACAAAAAAAGTAGGAAATCAAATGAGAAACAAAGGAATGGCAGCAGGGGATAAATCATATATTCACTTTCCGCGCAACCTGTGATAACATGGTATCATAGTAAAAGAAAGGCGGGAGGTGTTTGCTGTGTTTTCTGTTATCGTTGACCTGATCGGCATCGCCCTGATCTTCCGGTGGTTCAAAAAAGAAGACCGGAAACGGAATGAGGAAATCAGGGCGGGTAAGCGGAAACCGCCAAAGAAGAAAGACGCGGATCCGCTGTATTTCAAAACACATCTTATGGACTGAAACCGTAAGGTAGTTGCGGCGGACGCCGACCTATAGAAGGGCAGGGCATTTTTGCCCGCCTTCTTTTGGAAAATGGATTCCGGGTGGTAGATGTGCAGGATTTATAGGGAAAGTATGAGGTTAGTAAGACTCCTTCCGCGCTTTGATATCTTTGGCAAAAAGGAATTTGAATAATGTGCGCACGAAAGGCTGAATAAAAAATAATTGTGAAAAGTACGCAAATGGGAAATTAAAGCATACAAGCTTCAGCCAGTTTGCCAGCAATGTAATTATGTTAAAGCCCGCATAGTACGGATAATACAAAAATGCGGCGATAAAGCTCATAGCCGGGCACATCAGCCCTACCGTGGCGCAGATGATGGCGGTTTCAAAATGCATGGGATGCGTGGCTTTGGGATCAAATACTTTGCATGCTAATTTGAACGAACAGGGGCTGCCCATGGTAATTTCAAGCAGATAGGCAAGGCAAAACTCGGTTAAAATGACAGCCCAGATGGGTACAAATCTGCCGCACATATAGACGCCACCCTGCTTGTTGATGGCTTCTATGACACCGGATGCATTGTTCAGGCTCATCAGTGTGGTTCCATTTACTACATAGAGGCTGAAAAATACATAAGCATGTACTGTGATGATAACGGTGAGAAGGGCAAATACCATTCTCTGAAATTTGTTTCTTGGCATAAATCTACACTCCTTTTCTGAAATAAACGCACAAAAAACACAAGAAGTACTGACGTAAATTTGATATGACATGTTTCCGTGATCAGATTTACGTACCGCAGCACTACTTGTGTCGTTATGCATCTCTATTTTTTGACTTTCGTATCATACCATGAACGGATAGAAAATGCAAATAGTGATTTTATACAAAATTTTCTCTGAACACGCGTGTTGGATATATGTTGATTTATAGGCTGGCAGACGATATAATTGTTTTAACGGAAATGGAATGGCAGGAGAGGAGAGATGGGATGAAGGCAGAAACATTCTTGGATATCTTATCTGTTGCAGAAAAGTTAAAATGTAATACCAGGCATTCATAGACCTCCAGCGGGAGGCAAAGCTTTATAAAGCGCTGGATAACCTGGAGGCAGTGATTCAGCACGATGAAGCGGATATTTCCACATGGCTTCCGTTGGAGTATGACCTGCAGTTTACATACGGAGCGGATAAGGCTGTGTTTTCTCCGTATTTGCAGCAGTTGAAGGTAAGTATAGACGAGAGGACCAGAAGAAAAATAGAGGCTTCCAAACCAGAAGCCCAATAAAAACGGGGCAGCAAAAAACAGTTGTAAAAAGGATCATGGAAGGCGAAATGAAGAAAAAAAGAAAATGGGGAACGGGAACGATACGCATGTGGTTTTGGGCAATTGGTTTCGCTGCCGGCGTTTTGCTGTATGCGGGCGCGGCTGTACTGGCACAGGAGGAAGCGGCAGGTGAGCAGGCAAAAGAGGCGCAGGAGGAGACAGCGGAAGAACAGAGGGAAGCCCCCTACGAATCAGAGATCGATTTTGAGGCGTTAAGAGAAGTCAATGACCAGATCGTGGGATGGATCAGGATAGAAAATACCTGCATCGATTATCCGATTGTACAAGACCCGGACAGCAATGAAACGTATCTGCATATAGATTTTGAAGGCAATGAGAGCGTATACGGCACAATTTTTCTTGATTGGGACGACGAACCGGATTTTTCGTCGCAGAATAATATTATTTACGGGCATCACATGAGAGATGGAAGTATGTTTAAGGGCATCACCTATTTTAAAGATATGGAATATTGGGAAGAACATAAGATTACCCTTTATCTGCCGGAACAGAAAATTGAACTGACGCCATTAGCCTGCCTGGTGACGGATTCCGATGCGATCAGGCGGAAAACAACCTTTGAGGACGATGAGGAATTTGAGGAATATATCAGGGAGATGACAGAAGGAGCAGAAGCGATCGATATGCCGGAGGAGAAAATTGAGCGCCTGTATTCCTTTGTGACGTGCAGCTATGAATTTGAGGATGCGCGGATGTTCCTGTACTGTTATGAAAAACAGGAAGAAG
>CAZAQD010000091.1:0-4491 GCA_964487425.1 uncultured Marvinbryantia sp.
TTGGTAAGGAAGGGGTCACGGGTTCAATTCCCGTCATCAGCTCTACAGGACAAAGAAAGGACTTTTTGAGGGACTGCCTTAAAAAGTCTTTTTTATGCAGAAAGAAAGGGGCAAATGTCAAATGGAGGAAACATTAAGGGTGGTAGCAAGAATTCGTACGGATTTCCCGGAAAAATTCGGCATACCACGACAGAGCGGCATAGTGCCGTCCCTGCGGGGAGAGATCCATTTTGAAGGGGAGTTTTGCAATCCCAACGCGATCCGGGGAATTGAGGAATATTCACATCTGTGGCTGCTGTGGGGTTTCTCCCGGGCACGGCAGGAGCGCATCCATTTGACGGTAGCGCCGCCCAGGCTGGGAGGAAAAGAACGAAAAGGGGTTTTTGCTACCCGTTCGCCTTTCCGTCCTAATGCTATCGGACTGTCCAGTGTGTGGCTGGAGGAGGTAAGGTATGAGGAGAACGGGGCGCCGGTGCTGCTTGTATCCGGCGCAGACCTGCTCGATGGGACGCCGATTTATGACATAAAGCCATACCTTCCCTATACGGATGCACACCCGGAGGCGAGGGGCGGTTTTGGGGAAGCGCACAAAGAGGAGCGGATTTCTGTGGTATTCCCGGAAGTATTAAAGCAAAGGCTTCCGGCAGAACTGCGCCAGACCGTTTTAGACGTGCTTGCCCAGGATCCGAGAGCGGCATATAATAAGAAGCCGGATTATATTTATGGGATGAATTTTGCAGGCTATGATATCCGCTTTACAGTGGAAGGTGATGCCCTGGTCGTAAAGGATGTTGTGGATACCCATTCTCCCTCCTGGAGGAAAGTGAAATGAGTCTGTCCTCTTTGCATGTGCAAAGAAGAGGGCTTGGGGCGGCGATAGAAAGCGGGGATTACAGATGTTTCCAAATGCAGAGATCTTAAGGCACTGTACGCTTTGCCCGCGCGTGTGCGGCGTTGACCGCTTTGCAGGGCAGAAGGGTTATTGCCGCGCAGACAGCCGCCTGATGGTGGCGCGCGCGGCTCTTCATATGTGGGAGGAACCGTGTATTTCCGGTGAGGAAGGATCGGGCGCGGTGTTTTTTTCGGGCTGTTCAATGGGCTGCATTTTTTGCCAGAATCAGAATATTGCTGCCGGAGAGGTTGGAAAGCAGATTACGATAGAGCGCCTGGCGGAGATTTTTTTAGAACTGCAGGGTCAGGGCGTCAATAATATCAATCTGGTGACGGCGGGGCACTACGTGCCGCAGGCGGCAGAAGCGCTGCGGGAAGCGAAGAAATTGGGGCTGAAGCTTCCGATTGTTTACAACAGCAGCGGCTATGAGAAGCCGCAGGCGCTCAAAATGCTGGAGGGGCTGGTGGACATTTATCTGCCGGATTTTAAGTATATGGATACAGAGATAGCAAAAGCATATTCCCATGCCCCGGATTATCCGCAGGCGGCAAAGCGGGCGCTGGCGGAGATGGTGCGCCAGGCAGGAGAGGCAGAGTTTGATGAGCGGGGCATGATGAGAAGAGGTGTGATTGTCCGTCATTTGCTTTTGCCGGGACATCTGGCGGATTCGAAAAAGGTGGTCCGCTATCTGTATGAGACATACGGCGACCGGATCTATATCAGCATGATGAATCAGTATACACCGATGCCGCAGGTGGCGCAGGATCGGCTTCTTGGCAGGAGAGTAAAGAAGCGGGAGTATGAGGCGCTGCTTGATTATGCGATTGCGCTTGGCGTGGAAAACGGATTTTTTCAGGAAGGGGCGACGGCGAAGGAGAGCTTTATCCCGGAGTTTGATTGTGAGGGCGTATGAGGAGAAGTTTTACTTATCATATAGAAGAGAAGGATGCGGGGACGAGTATCGGCGCCTTTTTGCGGGCAAGAGGATATTCCCGCCACATTCTGACGCAGATGAAACAGACGGAGCGGGGGATCGTAAAAAACGGGGAGCGGTCGCCAGTTTCGCAGTGCCTGCAGGCGGGAGACGTCCTGGAAGTGCTGATTTTGGAGGAAGAATCTTCCCGGCAGATTGTACCGGCGCCGATGAACCTGCATATTGTGTATGAGGATGCGGATATCCTAGTGGTGGACAAGCCTGTGGATATGCCGATCCATCCATCGGTTAATAATTACGAAAATACGCTGGCAAACGGCGTGGCGTATTATTATGCGCAGCAGGGAGAGCATTTTGTTTACCGCTGCGTCAACAGGCTGGACCGTGACACGACCGGGCTTTTGATTATTGCCAAGCACATGCTCAGCGCGTCCATCCTGGGGGAGATGATAAAGCGCAGAGAGATTCACAGGGAGTATCTGGCGATTGCCAAAGGTGAGGTTCCCCAGGAGGGAACCATAGATGCGCCGATTGCCAGGAAGGCAGATTCCGTCATTGAACGCTGTGTGGACTTTGAGCGGGGAGAACGAGCGGTGACACATTACCGCCGCCTGGATTATAAAAACGGGTACTCCCTGGTTCTGCTTGCGCTGGAAACCGGGCGTACCCATCAGATACGTGTCCATATGAAATATTTGGGTTATCCCCTGATCGGGGATTATCTCTATTATCCTGATTTTCGCAGGATGTCCCATCAGGCGCTGCATTCCTACCGCCTGCAGTTTGCACATCCTGTTACGGGACAGCAAATGGAGTTTGAGGAAGCGCCGCCCTGGGAGTGGTGAGCGCGGTCCCCGTATTTTAAAAATGCAGATCGCCGCGGATTCTCGGCACCTCATCTATGTGGAGGTAACGGCTGATGCATTTCACCACCAGGTCATGGTCCGCTATATGGGGCAAACCGGATACGATAACAGCGCCGATGACGCCCACTTCCTCTATGCGGATCGGAAAACCGCCGCCGGCGGCAGCATATTCGTTTTCATCAAGAAACCAGTCCGCCATCGTTTTTTCGCTCTTTTGCAAAAGCATAGCGGCATGGAGGCTGCTTTTTTCCAGAGCCCGCACCGTGTTGAATTTCCTTTCCATCCAGAGTTCATTATGAAGATTCGTGCCGTCTGACGCATAGCGGAAGACTGTATAGCCGTTGTTTAAGCGGATTGTGACGGCGACATGAAGCTGGCGTTTTTTGATCTCTGATACTATGATGCTTCCGAGTTCCCAGGCATCTTCATTTGTAAAATGGGAAAACTGGAGAATTTCTTCCTGCATTTCCAGCATAGCCAGTAATTCATCCATCATCATCTGTAAAACCTCCTGTTCATCCGTAAAATTTGTGATACAATCATTATAGTCTTTGCATGCCGCAAATTCAAGCGGGGCAGATGACGCCAGTTCTTAAAAAAGTATAAAGCAGGGGGATGGCGATATGAGAGGAGAAGGAAAAGCCAAAGTTGCGGTAGTTCCTTGTGACAATTATGAGGAAGCGAACGTATATGAAGCGATGAAGAGGGGAATTGCGCTGCTTGGCGGACTTGGGAGGTTTGTCCAAACCACAGAGAAGGTGCTGGTAAAGCCGAATTTCTTATCGGCAGCGGAGGCGGATAAGGCGGTGGTTACGCATCCCGCTGTAATCAGGGCAATGCTGCACCTGTTACAGGAGCATGGCTGTGCGCAGGTATCCTACGGGGATTCGCCCGGACATGGAAGCTGTGAGGCAGCCGCCAAAAGGATAGGGCTTGGCGGCGAGGTATACGGAGCGTCGCTTGCGCCCATGTCTCAGGAGGTGCTCACTTCTTTTGAGGAAGGGATGACGGCAAAGGAGTTTTATTTCGCAAAGGAAATCACGGAGGCGGATGCCGTTATTAATCTCTGCAAGATGAAAACGCACGCGCTGGAGCGTGTGACCGGCGCAGTGAAAAATGTCTATGGTTTTATCTGCGGATACCGCAAGGCAGCGGGGCATGTGAAATATCCCAATGCCAGTGTGTTTGCGAGAATGCTGGCGGATATCCATCGCTGCGTGCAGCCGCGGCTTCATATTATGGACGGAATCGTGGCGATGGAAGGAAACGGACCGGGTTCCGGCACGCCGATACCAATGAACGTGCTGCTTTTTTCGGAGGATCCGGTGGCGCTGGATACGGTATTCTGTCGCCTGGTTTATCTGGAACCGGAGTTGGCGCCGACCAATGTCCAGGGGGCGGCAATGGGGATCGGTACGGACAGGGAGAATGAGATCACGATCCTGATGACAGACGGGGAGTGCATTTCGTTTGAGGAGCTTCAGAGGCGTTATGGAAACGCCCGGTTTGATGTAGACCGCAAAGGGGTGAAGAAGACGCTGCTAAGCCGTTATTCCGGCATTATGACGGCTCTGGCAAGGCGTCCGGTGATAAAGAAGGCGCAGTGCATCCGTTGCGGAATCTGCGTGTCACACTGTCCGGTTCCCGGGAAAGCGGTGGATTTTAAGAAGGGAAAGGAAGAACCGCCGGTGTACGATTATACGAAATGCATCCGCTGTTACTGCTGCCAGGAAATGTGCCCGCAGCACGCGATTATGGTGCGGGGGAAATAAAACGCGGAAAGCTTTATGGGAGTTTTA
>CAZAQD010000092.1:0-4388 GCA_964487425.1 uncultured Marvinbryantia sp.
AAGTCCCAACTGGCTGTTGGGTACTGAAACCCTACACTTATATATTAGGAGGAGGGGGAAGCGAATGCAAAAAAGCATGAGAGAACAAAAAAAAGATTTACGGAAAAACAAAGTTGAATTGTAGGAAACAGCTACAGCGTAAAGCGTAGTTTTCACAAAATGTTCATAAAATATTATGAATTTGATTATTGCATTTTCTAAGAAGTGTGTTAAAATGAATGCTGTATACAAAGCAGATATGCATTTTAGTAAAGAGCATACATTTTAGGAGGATATGAAAATGAGAAAGAAATTATTAGCTTTAACAGCAGTCGTTGCATTAGCAGGCGTTATGATGGTAGGCTGCGGAAGTAAGAAAGAGGAGACAGAGGCAGCTACAACAGAAGCAGCTACAGAGGCAGTAGAGGAAGAGACAGACGCTGCAGACAAAGAGGAAACAGACGCAGCAGAAGAGGAGACAACAGAGGCTCCGGCTGAGACAGAAGAAGAGACAACAGAGGCTCCGGCTGAGACAGAAGAAGAGTAATTTGACAGATAGAATAATGAAGAAGGGCATTGCAGGGATTCTTCCCGGCAATGCTTTTTTGTCCCGTAAGAAATGCAGCCGGAAATTCCTTTGCCTCAAGCTTGCGCAACATATTTTTCTGTGCTAAAGTGAAAGATACAGACAAAGAAGGGAGACAAAGGCATGAGAGTCGGAATGGGATACGATGTGCATAAATTGACAGAAGGCAGAAAGCTGATTCTGGGCGGCGTAGAGATACCTTATGAGAAGGGGCTGCTCGGGCATTCAGATGCGGATGCGGTCGTACATGCGATAATGGACGCCCTGTTGGGAGCGGCGGCGCTTGGGGATATTGGCAAGCATTTCCCGGATACAGATCCGCAGTATAAAGGGATATCCAGTATCCGGTTGCTTACGCAGGTGGGAGATTTGCTGGAGGAAAATCATTATATTATAGAGAATATCGATGCGACGATCATCGCGCAGCGCCCGAAGCTTTTAAGCTATATGCCGCAGATGGTAAAAAATGTAGCGCAGGCTCTGGGACTGGAGGAGAACCAGGTTAATATCAAAGCGACAACCGAGGAGGGGCTTGGATTTACCGGAAGCGGAGAGGGGATCTCTGCACAGGCGATCTGCCTGCTGACACCTCTTATGGATATTGCGCAGTTCGAATACGGCGGAAATATCGGTTGTAGCGGCTGCAGTAGACGTTGATGTTGACGAACAGGTGATTTTTTCATATACTGTAAGTGTTCGGAGCGGGATACCCCGGGCAGATGCATAATGATAGAAAACGGAGAGAAAACGATGAAGGTTTTTAATACGCTGACAAGAAAGAAAGAGGAGTTTGTTCCTTTAGTGCCCGGCAAGGTAAGTATGTATGTCTGCGGGCCGACGGTATATAATCTGATCCATATCGGGAATGCGCGCCCCATGATCGTGTTCGACACGGCGAGGCGTTATATGGAGCATAAAGGGTATGAGGTAAATTATGTCTCTAATTTCACGGATGTGGATGACAAAATCATAAAGAAGGCAATCGAAGAAGGCGTAAGCGCGGAGGAGATATCTCAGCGCTATATTGCGGAGTGCAAGAAGGATATGGAGGGCATGAACGTAAAGCCTGCCACCACGCATCCGCTGGCAACGCAGGAGATTGAGGGCATGATCAATATGATTTCCACGTTGATTGAAAAGGGGTATGCTTATCCGGCGGAGGACGGGACCGTATATTTCCGCACGAGAAAGTTCAGGGAATACGGTAAGCTGTCACACAAAAATCTTGACGACCTGCGCGGGGGCAACCGTTCTCTTCTGGTTTCCGGTGAGGACCAGAAAGAAGATCCACTGGATTTTGTGCTCTGGAAGCCGAAAAAGGAAGGCGAACCGGCATGGGAGTCTCCCTGGTGCGACGGGCGTCCGGGCTGGCATATTGAGTGCTCGGTGATGTCGAAGAAGTATCTTGGCGAGGAGATCGATATCCATGCAGGCGGCGAGGATTTGATTTTTCCGCATCATGAGAATGAGATCGCGCAGAGCGAGTGCTGCAATGGAAAACAATTTGCAAGGTACTGGCTGCATAATGCGTTTTTGAATATTGACAACCGCAAGATGTCCAAGTCGTTGGGGAATTTCTTTACAGTAAGGGAGATCAGCGAGAAATATGACCTTCAGGTGCTGCGTTTCTTTATGCTCAGCGCCCATTACAGAAGCCCCCTGAACTTCAGTGCAGAGCTGATGGAGGCGTCGAAAAACGGACTTGACAGAATGGTCAACGCAGTCTCCAACCTGAACTATCTGGCGGCGAATACCGGTATGGAAGCGCTGACGGAGGCAGAGCAGGAAGCAGTTTCCAGGCTTGATGAGTTTACGCAGAAGTTCGATGAGGCGATGGATGATGACTTTAACACTGCGGATGCGATCTCAGTGATTTTTGAACTGGTGAAGTATGCCAATATGAATGTGACGGCTGACAGCTCGGGAGCATATATCGCGCTGGTAAAGGAGAGAATCCTTGCGCTGGGCGACGTCCTGGGGCTGCTTCTGGAAAAAGAAGAGGAGATGCTGGACGGGGAGATCGAGGCGCTGATCGAGGAGCGCCAGGCAGCGAGAAAGGCGAAGAACTTTGCGCGGGCAGATGAAATCCGTGACATTCTTCTGAAAAAGGGCATCCTCTTAAAGGATACCAGAGAAGGTGTAAAATGGGAGAGAGTATAGATTTCCTGCAGTATTTGGATGAAAAAATGGAGCTTCCGAAGGTGGACCTCAGAGAATACTCGCCGTTGGTTTTGGCGTATATCGGGGACTCCGTATATGATCTGATTATCCGCACGGCGCTTGTAAAGACCAGGCATTGCCAGGTAGAGAAGCTGCATAAGCATGCCAGCAGGCTGGTAAAGGCATCCGCCCAGGCAGCGTTGATAGAAAAGATACAGTCTCTTTTGACGGAAGAGGAGGAGCATATCTATAAAAGGGGACGCAACGCCAAATCTTATTCAAAGGCAAAGAATGCGACCGTGATCGATTACCGCAAAGCCACCGGGATGGAAGCGTTGGTGGGATATCTGTATCTGAAAGAGGATACGGCCAGGCTGCTCGATCTGGTCTGCGCGGGACTGGAGGCGGCAGGCGGCGTACCAACGGAAATCACAGGCAGGACGCCGGAGGAGCTGCGAAGTCCCCGGGGTGAGGAGAAAGCATGAGATATGAAGAATTGACAATAGAGGGTAGAAATGCGGTGATGGAAGCTTTTCGCGCAGGTAAGCCGATCGACAAATTATTTATTCTGGACGGCTGCCAGGACGGTTCTGTGCGGATCATCATCCGGGAAGCCAAAAAGCATGATACGATTATCAATTATGTGGCAAAAGAACGCCTGGATCAGCTCAGTGAGACGGGAAAGCACCAGGGGGTGGTTGCCTATGCCGCTGCGTATGAGTATGCGGAGATAGAGGACATGCTGGCGCTTGCGCGAGAGAAGGGGGAAGCTCCGTTTCTCATCCTTCTGGACAATATCGAGGATCCGCATAATCTGGGAGCGATCATCCGTACCGCCAACCTGGCGGGCGCACACGGCGTCATTATCCCCAAGCGCAGGGCGGCAGGCTTAACGGCGACGGTGGCAAAAGTGTCTGCCGGCGCGCTCAATTATACGCCGGTGGCGAAGGTGACCAACCTCGGCAAAACGATAGAGGAGTTAAAAGAGAAAGGAATGTGGTTTGTCTGTGCCGATATGGGGGGACAGACTATGTATGAGCTGAATTTGAAGGGCTCCATTGGCTTGGTGATCGGCAGCGAAGGGGAAGGCGTGAGCCGTCTCGTAAAAGAAAAGTGTGATTTTGTCGCCTCGATTCCCATGAAGGGGAATATTGATTCTTTAAATGCTTCCGTAGCGGCGGGAGTATTGGCATATGAAATCGTGCGCCAGAGGATGGGGCGAATAGGAAAGAAAGCGACTTTATAAGATGGGGCCGTTGCAAAATAGATGAATAATCATCTATAGAGCAATGGCTCCGCTTTTATGTCTGAAAATAGAAAAGCAGGTTCCGAAGAACCTGCTAATTATGGTAGAATTAGATATGACCAATAACCAAAAATACCGTAAAAATTATACCGAATTCGGCGAAGCTTATCAACTGGTTTTGCCATTAAGTTTGGAAGGTCTGGTTCCTGATGATGATTCTGTCCGACTGCTGAGCCACGAACTGGAGGATTTAGATTACAGCTTGCTGTATCAGGCTTACTCTGCCAAAGTTGGAGATGTTCCGCCGCTTTCCGGAACATCAGACCATTTATGACCGGCATACGGCCAGCCCCCAGGGGCGGAATAATTACTGCAAGACTGATCCGGACGCCACATTTATGCATATGAAAGACGACC
>CAZAQD010000093.1:0-4295 GCA_964487425.1 uncultured Marvinbryantia sp.
AGCAGAGAGAGCAGGGCATTACGATGGATTGGATCCGTCAGCAGGTTAAGGTTGGATTCCTGAATGTAACGGCAGAGCAGGCGAAGACGGCAGTGATCGCTTATGAGCCGATCTGGGCAATCGGAACAGGTAAGACAGCTACGACGGAGCAGGCACAGGAAGTTTGCAAAGGCATCCGTGAGTGTATTGCTGAGATCTATGATGAGGCGACGGCGGCAGAGATCCGTATCCAGTACGGCGGCTCTGTAAATGCGGCAACGGCTCCGGAACTGTTTGCACAGCCGGATATCGACGGCGGACTGGTAGGCGGCGCTGCTCTGAAACCGGATTTTGGCAAGATCGTGAACTGGGAATAATGTTGGCGCACTTTGGATAGTGTGAAGGAAAAGCCCCACTTCAGTTACGGATGCACGTAATGGAAGTGGGTATTTTTACTTTTTTGTCGGGAGCCGGATTCCGGTTCTTATGCGGCGGGTTTCATAATAACGTCGGCAAAAAGAGGCGGGCGGCGTTTGTATCTGTAAAATGGGTTACAGTAAAGGATCAAAGTATGGAAACAGCACAGCTTGGTATCGTTGAAAGGATGAAAAAAACAGCGCGGGAAATGGGTTTTTCAGAAGCGGAGGTAATACCGGTTTCTCAACTGGTATTTGTACCGGAGTACCGGAAATATTGCGAAGAGAATGCCTGCGGCAATTATGGCAGCAATTACGCCTGTCCCCCTTATTGCGGAACCGTGGAAAATATGCGGGACAGGGTAAGGGAATATGATCAGGCGCTGGTGGTGAGGACAAATTATGTTGTAAAGAACGCTATGGATGGAAATGAGATAAAACCATTGAAGCGGGAGCATAATCAACGGACGCGCCGCCTGGTGGAAAAAATTCGCGGGCAGCAGGTGACAGACAGAGGTGTGGCGATTCTGGCAGGTCCCTGTGATATTTGCGGTGTCTGCAAAATTTGCCGGGGAGAGCCGTGCCCGATGGAACAGGAACGTTTTTCCTGCCTGTCGGCATATTGCATCGATGTCTGTGAACTCTCGAAGGCGGCGGGAATGGAAATTTCCTGGGACATGGATAAGGTACATTTGTACAGTGTTTACCTGTTTCACTTTCGATGACAGGACGGGAATCGTCCGTAGATAGTACAGAAAAAGCGTTCAGACAGTCTCAGGGTTTGTCTGAACGCTTAAATATTATATTGCTCAATCTTATACTGCGTAGATCCGAAGCGTATGCAGCCGCAATCCGCCAAGCGAGAAGTGGAACTTCAGGTATTGGGTTGTGCTGCGGATGTCTATCGCCTCAGATGGAATGGTGACGGGCTTGGGATTGCCGCCGCGGAAGAAATAGGTGTGTTTTACGGTCCCGTTAATGCTTAGCGTTACTGCCATCTGCGCCAGGTCTGAGGCATCGGTGGAGGCAGTTAAGGAACAGATGTAGCTGCCCTCTTTTTCAAAAGAGAGCGCAAGCTGGAAAGAGCTGCCGCCGTCCGTGGCATAGGAATCCATTGGAAGCACTGTATCATCCGAGATCGCGTAATAAGTAAGGTCCTCGTGTCCCAGAAGGGAGAGATCCTGCGGTTGATTTTGGTGGATTACGGTTTTACAGGTTCCCATCATGCGTTCCAGAGCCGGTGATCCCAACAGGAAGGTGCAGATATTTGCGGCGCAGCGTACCAGGTCTGCGCGGGTAATACTGCCGTTTTCCAGAGCCTGGAGAAGGTTATTGCCATCTGCGGCGGCATTCGGCGTGACCATAAAAAGATCGTTCTGTGCCCGCACCATAGCGGCACGGTTGGCTTTTGAAGGAGCGCAGCCTTCGTCGTTTGCCCGTGCCCACCAGTCGGTCATAACCATGCCCTGAAAGCCCCATTCCTTTCGAAGGAGCGTCGTATTCAAATCGTAGTTTCCTGCTGTCCAGATACCGTTGACGGGTCCATAGGAAGTCATGACGGAACGAACGCAGCCGGTCTGTACGCTCATTTCAAAGGGTTTCAGATAAATTTCCCGCAGGGCGCGTTCGGAGACAACAGAATCTGTTGTGTGGCGGAAATATTCCTGGTTGTTTGCGCAGAAATGCTTTATGGTGCCGGAAATCCCATAGCGGCTCATGCCAATGAGCTGGGCGCCTGCCATACAGCCTGCCAGGTAAGGGTCTTCTGAATAGTACTCGAAATTGCGCCCGTTGAGCGGACAGCGGTGGATATTGATGCCGGGTCCAAGCAGGGTGTCGATCCGGTTTGCGTACAATTCCAGCCCCTCCATTTCGAAAAGCTTTGTGACCAGCCCGGTATCAAACGTGCAGGCAAGTAAAGTGCCGTTTGGGAGGCTGAAAGCACTTGTGCCGCAGTCCATGCGGATACCGGAGGGACCGTCGGCGCAGCAGCCCGCCGGGATGCCGAAGTGGCGGAGGTTGTCTGTGAGCCCGCCGAAAGCGCCTGCGGCGCCGGGAGTTACTTTGGGGCTGCACATGCCCTCGCCGTTTACAATATGCGTCAGGTCACGATCGGGAATCTGTGCAAGAAAGGCGTCTAAGGAGATTTTTTTAGCCTTTACGTCGGCAAGGCGGTATCCCTGGTCGCCGGAAAAGGGCAGGCAATGAAGAGCCTGGCTTTTGCGGCGGCTTTGGGGGCTGACTGTGCGAAGCGGCACCTGTTCGTATGTAAATGTATAATTGCCGTCTGTACTATTGTCCGCCGGTTTTAAGCGTTCAAAGGGGGTAACGGGGACTAACGCTTCAAGACATTGTGAAATTACTTTCGTTTCCCTGATAGCGAAACTTCCGGTAAGGGAAGCGCTGCGCACGTCATTTCCTGTAAAAATCCGGTACTCACCGGGCTCCAGAACATAACATGATTTGTGCCCGGTGATGCCTCCGTCATCATAGGAAGCCAGGTCTTTTTTCGGGATATTCAGTGTCAGTGTCTCGGATTCACCGGGAGAAAGTTCTCTTGTCTTGGCAAAAGAGCAGAGATTGCGGACCGGTTTTCCGAGCCTTCCCTGCGGCGGGCAGGCATATACCTGTACCACCTCACGCCCGGTATATCTGCCGGTATTTTCCACGATTGCGGTTATCGTGATCTCTTCCTCATTATCTGTCATGGCGGCAGTGATGGCAAAGGTGGTATAAGATAAACCAAAGCCAAAGGGATAGAGGACCCGCTCGCGGGCGAAGGTTTCAAAATAGCGGTATCCTACATAAATATCCTCCTGATAAAGATTGGCAGACTCTGAACCAAAATTGCGGATAGAGGGGTAATCCGACAGCGCGCAGGCGATCGTATCGGACAGTTTGCCAGAAGGGGAAACAGCGCCGCAGAGGATATCCGCCACGCCCATGCCGCCTTCCATACCGCCCTGCCATGCGTACAAAACGGCGGCTGGCTGAAATTCTTCCACCCAGCTCATGTCGATGATGTTCCCGGTGTTGAGGATAACAGCGGTACGCGAAAAAGCGCGGCATACTTTTGCCAGCATATCTTTTTCAGCGGCAGTTAAGTAGTAGCTGCCTTCCCGGGGCGTGTTGTCACGGTCTTCCCCGGCGGTGCGCCCGATAATGACAAGGGCAAGGTCGCAATTGGCGGCAGCGTCGGATACCGCTGCGCCTGAAAGCGGCATCTCTTCCTGGCACCACGGTTCCAGCCCCCAGCCAGCCCCTTGGTCAAAGGGATGCTCACTTACCCAGGAGCGGTATAGGGAGAGCAGGGGTTCATAGACATGGACAGATGGATATGCCTGCAGCCCGTCCAGGATGTTATGCACATAAGGGACGTTTACCATCCCGCCGGATCCCATGCCGCTTTTATAGTAATCGAGCTGAATTCTGCCAAAAACGGCGGCAGTTTCACCGGAAAGCACAGGGAGGGCGTTGCCATTGTTGCGCAGCAGGACACATCCTTCAGCGACGGCGCGCCTTGCCAGTTGGCTGTATTCGTTCCAGTCAAGTATGTATTGGTTCATAGATACCTCCGTAAGAAATAGTTTATATCCGTAGTTTTGCCTATCAATTATATTACCGGAATAGCGCGGATGCAATAAAAATTACGATTAATTCAAAATCTCCATAACAAACTCCAGTTTTTTCCGTGGCGACATGGAGATACAGGAATTGACTTTTTTAGCCGCAAGTCTGTATAATAACAGAGGTAAAGATGCGAGGAAGCAGCCGGTATGTTTTTTTTGCATCTTTTTTTCGGTTAAAATACCGGTTTTTTAGAAAATGAAAAAGAAAGACGGGGTTAATGATTATGAAGAGAAAAAATGCCTGGAAGATGGCGGCAGGGACAGTGATCGC
>CAZAQD010000094.1:0-3805 GCA_964487425.1 uncultured Marvinbryantia sp.
AAATGCATATTTTGAGTGTATCCATGAGATGAAGCTGATCGTAGATTTGATCTATCAGTCAGGCTTTGCAGGAATGAGATACTCTATCTCCAATACGGCAGAATACGGCGACTACATTACCGGACCAAAGATCATCACAGAAGATACCAAGAAAGCAATGAAAAAGATCCTTTCCGATATTCAGGACGGTACTTTCGCAAAAGACTTCCTTCTGGATATGTCCTCTGCGGGAAACCAGGTACATTTCAAAGCTATGCGTAAGCTGGCTTCAGAGCATCCGGCAGAGCTGGTTGGCAAGGAAATCCGTAAACTGTACAGTTGGAACGGTGAAGACAAACTCATCAATAACTAGTACGATAGGCAACGGACGCACTCACAAAAAAAGAATCCACCCCTGCTTGCAGGAGGATGGATTCTTTTTTTGCTGCGAGTATGTGAGTGTAACGAACTTCGAGTGTACGTTGCAAGAGTACTTTTAGTTGAAATAATTGTATACGATCCGCGATAATTTGGTAACATTTGCTGCAGAACTCCAGCCGGCGCCGGGTGTGCTCGCCATGACGCAGATAATATAATCCGCACCTTTGGAGTAGACGATGGCAGCGTCATGAGTGGTATTGTCGGTTTCGCCTGTTTTATTAGCGATGGTAACTCCACTTGGGATACCGGCAGGTATTTTGGAACGGCGCTGCTGCGCTTTCAGATAATTCAGCATTTTTTTTGAAGCGCTTTTGGATACGCAGGTGCCGCGGTAAACACTTTCCAGAAAATTACCGCAATCCTTTACGGTGGTTACATTGGAACCGCTTCCGTTAGTCAAACCGTAGTTATTGCTGCTGGGGGAGAGCCCATGTCCCTGGTTAGTATCCGTATAGCCGTTGGCTTTACACCAGGTATTGACATAACTGGTTCCCACAGAGCGGACAATGCTGTTAAAAGCGTCGTTGCTGCTGACTGTAATCATGCTGTTGATGGTGCTGCTCACAGAGGATTCTTTCAGACTCCCCTGCTTAATGCGGTCGTAAGCGGCGCCCATTGCATAAAGTTTAATGAGGCTGGCGGCGTATATTTTCTGGTTATTGATACAAATAGACTCATTTGTGTCCAGATTCTTTACATAGATGGACCAGGTGCCGTAATAGCCTTTGATGGCAGAGCGGAGTTGTGTTTCCAGTTTGGTAAGGGTAAATTTTTTAGTCGAGTCGTATACTCCGTCTTTGCCAAGATATTTGGCGCCAATCCAACTGTCTGTCACCATGATGCCGCTGCTGTTAAAATAGTATTTTTTGCCGTCTATTTTTTTCCATCCGGTAGTCATCACGCCGGTTTTGGTATTGAAATAGTAAGTGCTGCTGCCTTTTTGATACCAGCCTGTGCGCATTACACCGGTAGAGGTAAAGCAGTAGCGTTTTTTGCTGATCGTTTTGAAACCGGTATTGACAACGCCTTTTTTTACATAATAGGTTTTACCATTGACAATTTTAAAACCATTTTTTAAAAGAACGCCCTTACTGGAAAAAAGATAACGTTTTTTGGCAATCACTTTAGAACCGGTAGCGGCATGTCCGTCTGCGTAAAAGTAATAGTGTTTTTTATTGATGGTTTTCCAGGTGCTCCGCAGTTTTTTCCCTTTGCTGTTATAATAGTAGATTTTACCGTTGACGGTCCGAAAAGTATTGTAATAAGTGGTTTGCTGGTCTGCCTGTGCCTCTGTCGCCGATGCTGCCGCATCTGCCATAAATGGCAAATGTACAGGGCAGAACATGAGGCAGAGAAGGACAAGCAGAGTAAGTAGGGCTTTCTTTTTCATAGTATCCTCCTGATCACGGGTATAATAATAACATATTTTTTGAGTATTGTGATATATTTTTTCGCTGCAGTATAGAAAAAACGGGAAGTTTATGTTATAGTAAACATATTGTGAGAATTTAGGAGGAAAGCAATATGGGAATGACAATGACACAAAAAATCCTGGCATCGGCTGCCGGATTGCCGTCTGTTGAAGCCGGACAGCTTATCGAGGCGGATTTGGATCTGGTGCTGGGTAATGATATTACCTCTCCGGTTGCAATTCATGAGATGGATAAGTTCACAAAGGAAGGCGTGTTCCATAAAGACAAAATCGCGTTGGTGATGGACCATTTTATCCCTAATAAGGATATCAAATCTGCAGAGCACTGTAAATGCGTCCGCCAGTTTGCGGCGAAGCATGATATCACCAATTATTTTGATGTGGGACAGATGGGGATTGAGCATGCTTTGCTCCCGGAAAGCGGTTTGACGGTTGCCGGCGACGTGATTATCGGAGCGGATTCCCACACATGTACATATGGGGCGCTGGGAGCATTTTCTACAGGCGTGGGCAGCACGGACATGGCAGCAGGCATGGCTACCGGTAAGGCATGGTTTAAGGTTCCTTCCGCTATCAAATTTAATCTGGTTGGGAAGCCTTCTAAATGGGTCAGCGGAAAAGATG
The DNA here is from genome assembly GCA_964487425.1 of uncultured Marvinbryantia sp. Classification (GTDB taxonomy): domain Bacteria; phylum Bacillota; class Clostridia; order Lachnospirales; family Lachnospiraceae; genus Marvinbryantia. The sequence goes on from CAZAQD010000094.1 coordinate 2,477, forward strand.
TGATCCTGCATATTATCGGAATGATCGGTGTGGACGGTGCGCTTTACCGTTCTATGGAGTTTACAGGAGAGGGCGTAGCGAACCTTTCAATGGATGATCGCTTTACGATTGCCAATATGGCGATTGAAGCGGGCGGAAAGAATGGCATCTTTCCGGTGGACGATCTGGCGATCGCATACATGAAGGAACATTCGAAGCGGGAATTTAAAATATTTGAGGCAGATGAGGATGCGGTATATGATGAGGAATATACGATTGATTTAAGTGCGTTAAAGCCGACGGTTGCCTTTCCGCATCTCCCGGAGAATACGAAGACGATAGACGAGATCAAAGAGGATGTGGCCATTGACCAGTCTGTGATCGGTTCCTGTACCAATGGGCGCATCGACGACTTGAGGTGTGCGGCAGAGATCCTCAAAGGGCGTAAGGTGGCGAAGGGCGTTCGCTGTATCGTGATTCCGGCAACACAGAAGGTTTATCTGCAGGCGATGGAAGAGGGGCTGCTGAAAATCTTTATCGAGGCGGGGGCAGTGGTAAGTACGCCGACCTGCGGTCCATGTCTTGGCGGATATATGGGCATTTTGGCGGAAGGCGAGCGCTGTATATCAACAACAAACCGTAATTTCGTGGGACGCATGGGGCATGTGAAATCAGAGGTTTATCTGGCAAGCCCGGCAGTGGCAGCGGCAAGTGCAGTGACCGGCAGAATTTCAGCGCCGGATGAATTGGAACGGTAAGGAGACATGGATATGAGGGTAAATGGAACAGCTTTTAAATATGGAGACAATGTAGATACGGATGTCATTATTCCGGCAAGATATCTGAATTCATCAGACCCGGCGGAATTAGCAACGCACTGTATGGAGGATATCGACAAGGAATTTATCAACAGAGTACAGAAAGGCGATATCATAGTGGCTGAGAAAAACTTTGGCTGCGGTTCCTCAAGGGAGCATGCGCCGATCGCCATTAAGGCAGCCGGTGTAAGCTGCGTTATCGCGGAGACCTTTGCACGTATTTTTTACCGCAATGCGATCAATATCGGCTTGCCGATTATGGAATGTCCGCAGGCGGCAAAAGGAATTGAAGCGGGCGATCAGGTAGAGGTGGATTTTGATAGCGGCATCATTTATAACCGCACGAAGGGTACGCAGTTCAAGGGGCAGGCGTTCCCGGAATTTATGCAGAAGATCATCAATGCAGAGGGCTTGATTAATTACATTAATAATAAGTAGGTAAAGCATTTTTATGCCTGCACAGCCGCAGCGGGTTTCGCTGCGGCGCAGGCGTTTTGTGCAAAAAACCTCTTTGGGGCTTGTTTTTAAATTG
>CAZAQD010000095.1:0-3512 GCA_964487425.1 uncultured Marvinbryantia sp.
GCTGGCGTGGTCAGGCACATCGGTCTTTCTTCCCATACTCCGCTTCTCGTGAACGAGGTGCTTGATATGGGGATTTTGGATATGCTGATGTTCAGCATCAATCCTGCTTACGATTATGCAGGAGGCACCGAACCAAATTATGCGGCAGACAGCTATGCGGTTGGCAGTGCAGCAGAAAGAATGAACCTGTACCGCCGCTGCGAAGCAGAGAGCGTGGGTATTTCCGTGATGAAGCCCTTTAGCGGCGGGCAGCTATTGAAGGCAGAAACCTCGCCTTTTGGAAAAGCGCTGACAGAGTATCAATGTATTCAGTATGCATTGGATAAGCCGGGTGTCCTGACCGTGCTTCCCGGTGTCCGTAACATGGATGACCTTAAGAGGATTATTGGATTCTTAGATGCTGCGCCGGAGGCAAGGGATTATTCCATCCTTGGTTCTTTTGCGCCGCAGGATGCTGCAGGGAAATGTGTCTACTGCAATCATTGCCAGCCCTGCCCCATGGGGCTGGATGTGGGACTGATTAACAAATACTATGATCTTTCCAGAGCCGGTGATATACTGGCAAAAAGCCATTATGAAAATCTTGCGGTTAAAGCCGGCGCCTGCGTTCACTGTGGGCATTGCAATAATCGGTGTCCCTTCCATGTGGATCAAGTTGCAAGGATGCAGGAAATTTCAGCCTATTTTAATTCTTGAAGGGAGAAAGAGCAATGACAGAAAAAGATTTCAAACAAATCTTCCCGTTGGGAGAGAAAAATGACGCTTATGCGCAGTATTTTATCGGACAGAGCTATCTGTCCATGCTGACAACCGAAAGAGTTGGAATTGCAAATGTAACCTTTGAGCCGGGATGCCGGAATAACTGGCATATTCATCACAAGGGCGGACAGATTCTGCTCTGTACAGCCGGGCGTGGATATTATCAGGAATGGGGAAAGCCTGCTCAGGAGATGAAGCCCGGTGATGTCATCAATATTCCACCGGAGGTGAAGCATTGGCATGGAGCCGCTCCTGACAGCTGGTTTTCCCATTTAGCGGTGGAGGTTCCGGCAGAAGGAAGTTCTAACGAATGGCTGGAGCCGGTGGACGAACAGGAATACAGTAAGTTAAAGTAAGGAGGAAAAACATCATGTTAGGAAATTTTTCGTATTCAAATCCGACGAAACTTTAAGGTCATTGTTGAGGATGGCGGTGTCATGCCCAATCCTACCGTAGAGAAGCTGCGGGAGGGTGTTCGGATTGCAAGAGAGAATCATGTTGATCTGCTACTGGCTGTGGGCGGCGGTTCCTGCTGCGACTATGCAAAGGCGGTTTCCGTATCTGTCCACTGTGACGAAGATCCGTGGGAAAAGTATTATATCCGCTTTGAAGAGCCGGACTGTGAGATCGTCCCTGTGGGCTGTGTACTGACTATGGTGGGAACCGGCAGCGAGATGAACGGCGGCGCAGTGATTACCAACCATGAGCAGAAGCTGAAAATCGGTCATGTATTTGGGGATCAGGTGATGCCGAAGTTTGCAATCCTGAATCCAAAATTCACTTTTACCCTGCCAAAGCGGCAGATGGTGGCGGGTATCTACGATATTTTTAACCACATCTGTGAGCAGTATTTCTCCGGTGAGGATGACAACACCAGCGATTATATCAGCGAGGCGTTGATGAAATCGGTGGTTCACAGCTCCCGAATCGCCATTCAGAATCCGGAGGATTATGAGGCAAGGTCAAATATCATGTGGACGGCAACCTGGGCGCTTAACACGCTTGTTTCCAGAGGAAAAAGCACAGACTGGATGGTTCATATGCTTGGGCAGTCTGTGGGCGCATATACCGATGCAACGCACGGAATGACGCTCTCTGCGGTGTCCCTGCCTTATTATCGGTACATCATGCCCTATGGTCTTGGCAAGTTTTGCCATTTCGCGGTGAATGTGTGGGAGGTTGACACCAACGGAAAATCCGATGAACAGATTGCCGAAGAAGGTCTTTCCCGTATGGAAAGCTGGATGAAAGAACTGGGTCTCGTGATGAATCTTGGCGAGCTGGGAGTAACAGAAGAAATGCTTGGCGGTATCGCAGATGGAACGCTTATTATGGAGGGCGGATATAAAATACTAACCCGTGATGAGGTGCTGGATATTTTGAAGACCAGTTTGTAAGTGTTAAAGCAGCGGGTTTTCAACAGGAGGTGATAACGTGGGAAATTAGCGGTATTTGACTTATCTGAGAATGACAGACAGATTAGCGAAAAGCTCTTTGTTTTGCTTAATGTAGTTCAACGGCAGGAAATCTTCGGGAAGGAGATTTATACCTTTGCCTGGAGCAACGTTATGTATCTGTCCGCGAACGGGAAATACTGCAAAACCTGTGTGGCAAAGGTACATCGGAAACAGAAAAATGCCAGAGACCGGAAAAGGCGGCTCCTATGCGGACAAATAGAAGCGAGAATACTTTGATTTTATTGGCATTTCAAATGCCTGTCGTCGGGTGGGATAAATCCCTTTTTGTCCCCGAAGCGCCGTCTTAACTGTCCGAAGTACGCAATCACCTAAACGGGATTTTCCCGGACAGGTGCGGCGGCATATATGTCTGATTCTCTGCAGATCAGGATTACCGTCTATATGGGATTATCCAGGATTGGTTTTTCAGAGACTGGATAAGCTGACGCTCTGCACGGCCTAAATCCCGTCTTTCCGGTGCTGGATTTCCTGCCGCTTATGACCACCCAAATTTAGACGGAAATTAAATAGCAATAAGTCAATTACAAGATAGCCAATATCAATCAAATCAATCGATCCGATGGATTGATGGAAAGGATTACAATATGCAGAATGAAAATTTTACCCCTTACAAAACAGACACGGAGATACCTGCCTATCTCCCGCTTCCACGGTTTTTAGTTCTGCTGGATTTATCCAATAACGCAAAGATACTGTATGCCCTGCTTTTTGACCGGGCGGGCATTTCCAAAGAAAACGGCTACATAGAACCAGACGGAACGATACGCCGCTACTTCACCCTGGAGGAAACTTAAATGACGGGTACTGCAAAATCAGGAAAAACACGTTATAATAAGGGCGACCGTTTACCTGGCTGATATCCCGCTATGCGGGAGGAAAGGAGCTATTTATGAACCAGCAGCCAGGTAACAAAATCACCGCTTTATATTGCAGATTGAGCCAGGACCACTTCGTCTGCTCCAACTACAAGAGCAACACCGGTTCGTGTCAAATCCACTATATCCGGGAGGTTACGTTCTACAAACGGGTGTTGGAATGTGTTCAGAGGACGCTGATTTATGTGCGGCTGTTCCGGGATGAATTTCACACAGGAGATGCTGATGCAGGACGAGGCCAGCCGGAAAGCGGAACCGGCCCAGAAACGCAAAGCCCTGTCCGGTGCCCAGAAGCGCTTGGAGGAACTGGACAAGATTATCCAGCGGCTCTATGAGGATTCCGTATTAGGCAAGCTGAGCGATGCCCGGTATATGAAACTGTCGGCGCAGTATGAAACGG
>CAZAQD010000096.1:0-3280 GCA_964487425.1 uncultured Marvinbryantia sp.
CAAGGGTTTTACGATTTTCTTTAATTGTCTTAAAGTTAACGCTTGCTGAACTGAGGCGCGCGGCGCGCGGCTTTGAGACCGTATTTCTTACGCTCTTTCATTCTCGGGTCACGTGTCAGGTATCCTGCTTTTTTCAGAACCGGTCTGTAATCCGGATCTGCCTGAAGCAATGCTCTGGCGATTCCATGTCTGATCGCGCCTGCCTGTCCTGTTGTTCCGCCGCCGTGTACATTTACCAACACATCAAACTTATCTGTTGTCTCTGTAGCTACCAACGGCTGGCGAACGATCACTTTCAGGGTTTCCATCCCAAGGTAGTTATCGATATCTCTTTTATTGATTGTAATCTTGCCTGTTCCCGGTACAAGGTAAACTCTTGCAATTGATTTTTTTCTTCTTCCGGTTCCGTAATATTTTGAATTAGCCAATGTCTTTTACCTCCCTCTTAGAATGTTAATGTCTCCGGCTTCTGAGCCTCATGTCCATGCTCTGCGCCAGCGTACACGTGAAGTTTTGTCATCATCTGTCTTCCTAAAGGTCCTTTCGGAAGCATTCCTTTCACAGCCAGCTCGATGACTCTTTCCGGTTTCTTATTTAACATCTCACGCAGGGTCGTTTCTTTCATGCCGCCTACGTACTCAGAGTGATGATAATAAATCTTCTGATCCAGCTTCCTGCCTGTTACTTTGATCTTCTCAGCATTGATTACGATCACATAATCGCCGGTATCTATATGCGGTGTAAAAGTCGGCTTGTTCTTTCCTCTTAATACGCTTGCTACTTCCGATGCCAAACGGCCTAATGTATATTCAGCAGCGTCAACTACATACCATTTTCTCTCAATTGTTGATGGACTAGCCATAAAACTTTTCATTGGTTTTCCTCCTTGAAAATTTAGCTTGCTGGTGCTGGAAAGTTACACCATTTTCTTTATAGTTAAACGTCATTACCGGGGCTTTGGCTTAGACGTTCACATACCATGTCACATTGAACTATTATAATATACAAATTTTTTTGTGTCAATCATTTTTTACAAAATTTTGCAGTCCGAAGCAGGTATTTCCCTGCCTGTTTTCCCGCCCAAAACATGCGGGCTTTCGCCGCTTCCGCAGCCTGCGGCTCTTTACGCAGACGCGCAGAAACAGCATATAACCATTTACCTGCCATATGCTGTCTCTGCACCGGTTTTACACCTGTGTTAAAATATAATTATAAATCTTTTTATACGTCGCCTTATCATAGTGAAGCCCATCCACTGTTGTAAATTTATTTTTAGTGAGATAGGTATAGCAGTCAATATAATTATTCGAAAACGCTGCTTTCATCTGCTTGTTAAAGGACTTGATCTTTGATACCATCGTTGAATAGCTGTAGTATCCCCAGGTAAACTTTGAGTCCACCGGGTTGACGGACATAATATAGATCTTTGCCTTCGGATACGCCTTCATCAGCGCCTTGTATTTTGTAATGTAGGAACTGCAGTTGCCAAGATCATTGACGCCCAAGTTCAGCACAACGGTCGCCGTCGGGTGCTTTTTCAGCTTGGTCTTCAGCTTCGCCTCCGCCGTACTCACATACCAGCTATAACCCATGCTGACTGCCGCGATGCACTTGCTGCTGGTGCCTGTCGCCTCTCCCATGCCGATCGTACGGGAATCCCCGATAAAGTAATTCACTGTTCCGGTTTTCTCCGTCTCTGTTGTTCCCGTAACCCTTCTTCCCTTGCTGTCTACGGTATACTTGCCGACCTTCTGGCTCACCGCCATGCTTCCATTGCTCTTCTTAAAATAGTAATAATAATTGCCTATTTTTTTCCAGCCGGTCTGCATGACACCCTTAGAATTGAAATAATAATACTTTCCGGCAATTTTCGTTTTTCCGGTCGCCGCATAACCATACTTTTTCAAAAAATAATATTTGCTGCTGCCGATTGTCTTCCAGCCGATCACCAGCATACCCATATTATCAAAATAATAGCGCTTCTTCTGGTATGTCTTCCATCCCGTCTGTAAATATCCGGTTGATTTAAAATAATAGATCTCGCCATCTATCTTCAACCATGCTTTTTTGGCGTATTGTCCGTTCGTATAACGGTAACGGTATCCCTTTGTCGCAATAACCCACTGTCCGCTCTTTGCCTGCGGCGCATTAATTACATTCTGCAGGGAAGCCGCCTGCACACGCGTTCCTGCCATAAAGCCGCTGATGCCTACTGCAAAAAGGAAAAACGCGATCATCAGGATGAGTCTGTTTTTTTTCATATATTCTCCCTCCGATAACACCCTTTTGTATCTTATTATAAGACAGTATAACATACAAAAAAGAATGTCTCAACCTTTTTTTAAGTTTGAGACATTCTTTTGCAACATTTCTGTAATACTATTTCTCTTTGGAGATCAGATAATACGGCAAAGCCACAAATACAATACCGCCTACCATATTCCCCAGCGTCACGATAATGAGGTTATAAAAGAAGCCTCCCAGGCTTACCGCAGCCCCTTGCGGGTTCATCAAACCAATGGATAAAAACGTCATATTCGCAATACTATGCTCGAATCCACAGGTTACAAAGGTAGCGACGCAGCAGAAATTCATGGCAATCTTAGCCCCTTCGGATTTCAGCCTTGTACCGCACCAGATCGCAATGCAAACCAGAATATTGCACAGGATCGCTTTTGCAAATAAATTTGCCGGCGTACCTGCCATCTTGTTTGCTGCCGTGTTTGCAAAAAATGTTCCCACATCGCCGCTTCCCGGAATACCGGTCATCGTAAAAATCGCCGCCGCCACTACGGAGCCAGCCAGGTTGCCCAGATAGCAGACGATCCATAACTTGACCACCTGCCCCCAGGATACCGTCTTTTTTAAGCCACCTACCGTCATCACCAGGTTATTTCCTGTGAAAAGCTCCGCTCCGCCCATTGTCACAAAGCAAAGCCCTACGGAGAATACGATGCCGCAGACAAGCTTCTGTGCCGGCTGTCCGCTCAGGCAGCCGCCCACAAATCCCATCAGAATGCTTCCAAGCGCTATATACAGCCCTGCCATAAAAGCGGCAACGACATATCCGGCTGTATTCTTTTCCAACAATTCCACTTTCGTCTTTGCGGCATTCGCCACAGCATTAAAATCATCTTTAAACATACATATCCCTCTTTTATCAGCTAGTTGTCCTCTTCTGTTCTGATAACCGCCTCAGCAGCCACAACAGCCTAGAACAATCCTGTAATCTTTCCTGTCTCGTCTACATCGATTCTCTCTGCCGCGGGCACTTTCGGCA
>CAZAQD010000097.1:0-3195 GCA_964487425.1 uncultured Marvinbryantia sp.
CAAATTTTTAAAGGATGCCAAAACCTATTATCTGGCAACAGCCGAAGGGGACCAGCCCAGGGTGCGCCCGTTTGGGACTGCGCATATTTTTGAAGGAAAGCTGTATATCCAGACAGGAAAGGTGAAAGAGGTGTCAAAGCAGATTCTGGAAAATCCGAAGGCGGAGATATGCGCTATGCATGGCGGCGAGTGGCTGCGCCTGGCGGGGACGCTTGTGGAAGATGACCGGGTGGAAGCACGGCAGTCTATGCTGGATGCTTACCCGTCTCTGCAGAAAATGTATGCTGCCGATGACGGCAATACCCAGGTCTTCTACATAAAAGATGCGACAGCGACCTTTTCCTCCTTTACAAAGGCTCCGGCAGTGGTAAAATTTTAATTGCAATTGTAATTTTAAAGATATATAATAATGGCGTCGGGAGACATAAACAGACGCTCCCGGTGTCATAATCTTATTAATAAAGGCAGGTGAACAGAATGGATAGCTGCGATAGTCATGGGCGAAGTAGAAGCATGGATAATGAAATGCCAAAAGAGACAGGCGGGATGGAGCGGCTGTTGATTCTGTTCGCGTTTCTATAGTTTCTTTTCCTTTTCTTATCCAGTCTGAGATATCGGGTGATAATTCCGTAAAAACAAGTGAACATACAAAAGATAAGCGGGAGGTGCTTCCGCGATTTTTGTGTGTTTGGATAGGGAAAGGAGAATGGGGAAATGGAAAATACGGCGGTAATGAAACCGGACTATGAAAGTGAGATAATAGACATCATCAGAAGCAACGCTTCGCCCAGGGTCATGTGTAAAAAGCTTGAGGATTATCATGAGAATGATATGGCGGAGGTTCTTCCCAAGCTGACGCTGGCAGAGAGAAAAAAGATGTACCGGATTCTGGATGTGACGATGCTTTCCGGCATTTTTGAATACACGGAAGAGGATGAGGTAAGCCATTATCTCGACGAGATGGATTTAAAAAAAGCGGCGTCCATCCTCTCTGATATGGAAGCGGACGCTTCCGTGGAGGTCCTTCGGGAGATTGACAAGAGCAAACGCGCATTATTGATCGATTTGATGGACGAAGAGGTGCGAAGGGATATCGCGCTGATCGCATCCTTTGATGAGGATGAAATCGGAAGCAAGATGACGACGAACTATATTGTTATCCGGGAGAATTTATCGGTCAAGCAGGCAATGAGCGCCCTGATCGAGCAGGCTTCCCAGAATGATAACATTTCCACCTTATTTGTCGTGGATGAAAGCGATGCTTTTTACGGCGCGATCGATTTAAAAGAGCTGATTATTGCCAGGCAAAGTACCGGGCTGCAGGAGCTGATTATGACCTCTTATCCGTATGTGTACGGACATGAGGCGATCGATGAATGTATTGAAAAACTGAAGGATTATTCCGAGAATTCGATTCCCGTTTTGGATAATAATAACCATCTTCTGGGCGTCATCACCTCCCAGAGTATTATTCAGGTCGTAGATGATGAGATGGGAGAAGATTATGCAAAGCTGGCAGGTTTGACGGCAGAGGAGGATTTGAAGGAGCCCCTGAAGGACAGCATCAAAAAAAGGCTGCCCTGGCTGCTGATCCTTCTGGCGCTTGGCATGGTTGTCTCATCCGTTGTCGGCGTTTTTGAGGCGGTCGTATCTCAGTTGACGATTATTATGTGCTTCCAGTCCCTGATCCTGGATATGGCGGGAAATGTCGGGACACAGTCTCTGGCGGTTACGATCCGTGTGCTGATGGATGAGACTCTGACGGGAAGGCAGAAGGTTGCGCTGGTAGGCAAGGAGATGCGGATCGGAATGTGCAATGGGCTGCTGCTTGGCGGGCTTTCCTTTGTGTGTATCGGGCTGTATATCTTTCTGTTAAAGGGCAGGGGGGTTGGGTTTGCCTATGCGGTATCCGGCTGCATCGGGGTTTCCCTGCTGCTTTCTATGGTGATTTCCAGTGCGATCGGTACGTTGATCCCGCTGTTTTTCAAGAGAATCCATATCGATCCGGCAGTGGCATCAGGTCCGCTGATTACCACCATCAACGACCTTGTGGCGGTTATTTCCTACTATGGATTAAGCTGGATTTTGCTGATTCAGGTTCTGAATCTGGCAGGTTAGAGAGTAGGGCAGGATGAGCTTTGGCATCATGCCCCGGCGGTGAAGAGAAGACGGAGGATAAGCAATATATGAACAGGAAAACAATCCGATATGCCTTTTTATCAAGCCTGCCTGTAATGGCGGGCTATCTCGTTCTGGGAATGGGGTTTGGGATACTGCTCCATGATAAAGGATATTCGTTTTGGTGGGCGATTTTGATGAGCCTGACAATCTATGCCGGCTCCATGCAGTATGTCGGCGTAGAATTGCTCGCAGGCGGCGCTTCTTTGATCTCAGCGGCGCTGATGACGCTGATGGTAAATGCAAGGCATCTGTTTTATGGGATATCGATGGTTGAAAAATACCGTGATACGGGAAAGAAAAAGCCGTATCTGATTTTTGCGCTGACCGATGAGACGTATTCACTGGTCTGTGACGCGCAGTTTCCCGAAGGGGTGGACAGAAAGTCTTATTATTTTCTGGTTTCTCTCATGGACCAGTGTTATTGGGTGCTCGGCAGCCTGGCGGGAGCTGTGCTTGGCAGCGCCTTAAGCTTTAACACAGAAGGAATTGACTTTGCCATGACGGCGCTGTTTGTGGTGATCGTTGTGGAACAGTGGGAGGAAACAAAACAGCATCTCCCGGCTCTGCTGGGTTTTGCAGTCTCCATTGTATGCCTGCTGATATTCGGGGCGTCCAATTTTCTGATTCCTTCGATGCTGTGCATTACAATCGGGCTGTTTTTATTGCAGGACATTATGGGGAAAGGAGAGCAGGATGATATCTGATGCAGGATACTCGTTATTATTAATTATTGTGATGGCGGCTGTGACGCAGATCATCCGTTTTCTGCCGTTTTGCCTGTTTGCAAAGGGCACGCCGCAGCCGGTTCTCTATCTCGGCAGGGTCTTGCCGCCGGCGATTATGGCAATGCTCGTAGTCTATTGCCTGAAAAATACGGAGCTTATAGAGGCGCCGCACGGGCTGCCGGAAATCATCGCCGTTTTGCTGGTGGTCGGGCTGCACAAATGGAAACATAATACCCTGCTTTCGATCATCTGCGGTACGGTAGGTTATATGATGATGGTTCAGTTTTTT
>CAZAQD010000098.1:0-2814 GCA_964487425.1 uncultured Marvinbryantia sp.
CAAAAAAGATTGTGAGGTTGAAATTCAGGACTCCTTCATGTATAATGGAAGCAATGGAATCTTAAGGAGTTAATGTAATGAAGAAAAGGACGATACCGATGTATGTGCTGGTGTGCAGTATGGGCTTTGCGGGTGTTTTGGGAAGCGCAGTGAGTGTCTGCAGCTACGAAGAGACGCCGGAAGCATATCAGTATGGCGAGGATATGCCGTTGGAAATACCGGAAGATAAAATGGGATTTCGGGAGGGCATGACGGGAGGACCGGCACAGGAGGAGCAGTTTGGCGACCAGGGATATGATTCTGCGTATGAAGACTGGGAGACGGAAATCTATTCAGAGGGCGGAAGCGAGGAATATCCGCAGGAGGAAGAGTGGATCCGCAATACAGAGAAGACGCATTTAGTGGAGGATTTTGAGATCGCCGGCAAGGATGAGGCAGAAGCGGTATTTAACCTTCTTTCCTATGAGGAGCTTCCCTTGTATATGTACCTTGATGTTCCTGAACTTTTGCAGAGCCCGGAATTACCAACCGGCTGCGAGTCGGTAGCGCTTACGATGGCGTTGCAGTATGAGGGCATTGAACTCGCCAAGACAACCATCGCGCGCGAATTTCTGATTTACAATAGAGAGACGGACAATACAGCGCTTGGCTATGTCGGAGATCCGTTTTCAGATTCGGGAGCAGGGTGTTTTGCACCGGTAATCGCGGCGACGGCGACGGATTTTTTTGAGGATCAGGGGCTTGATTATACAGCGTATGATATAACGGACAGTACTATCGACGAGCTTCTGGCTTATGTTGCGGCAAATACTCCGGTGGTGCTCTGGACGACGATGTATATGGCGGAGCCGGAGTTTACCGGCGAAGACGGCGAATATAATGGCAGGATGTACCGCTGGTACCGCCAGGAGCATTGCGTGGTATTATCAGGATACGACCTGGAAGGCGGCACACTGCAGATTAACGACCCGCTGGAAGGGATTGTCACCAGAGATAAAGAGGAATTTGAACGCATCTATAACCTGACGGGATGCAATGCAGTGGTGCTGAAAAAGAACGTAACAAAAGAATAAACTTTCTTAATAATCAATTAATTATGACCACGCCCCATTGACTCAAAGTTTTGTACATTTTATACTGAAAGGGTAATAATATTTAGAAATATGGGGCGGGTTACATGAATATTTTGTTTTTTTTAAAGCCGAAGAGTGAAGTGGCATATTTATACGATGACTACACACTCCGGCAGGCACTGGAAAAAATGGAGCACTACCAGTATAGTGCAGTTCCTGTAATCAACAGGAACGGGAATTACATAGGCACGATAACAGAGGGTGATCTGTTGTGGAATGTCAAGGAGATTCAGCTTAGGGAACTCCAGCAGGCAGATGAGATTCCGCTTAGCCGGGTAAAGCGGCGGTGGAATAATGAGCCGATTAATGTAAACTGCGAGATAGAGGATCTTGTCGTGACGGCGATGAATCAGAATTTTGTGCCGGTGATCGATGATAATAAGATTTTTATCGGTATCATCACGCGAAGAGAGATTATGCAGTATTGCTACAAAGCTTATAAGGAATCCTGCAAAGACGGCGAATAACAACGCCGTCTTTTTAACATTGACAAAAAACACGATAGTTGATAGAATGTATACAGTTTTTGTAAAGGGGACAGGCAGATGAAACAGAGAGTATTATCCATGTTGGTAGACAATACGTCCGGCGTATTAAGCCGTGTGGCGGGTTTGTTCAGCCGTAGGGGATACAATATTGACAGCCTTACGGTTGGCGAGACGGCAGATACAAGATATTCCCGCATGACCGTGGTAGTAAGCGGCGACGAGCTGGTGCTGGATCAGATTGGGAAACAGGTAGCAAAGCTGGTAGATGTAGTGGATGTGAAGGTACTGATACCGGGCGAGAGTGTAAACCGTGAGCTGATTATGGTAAAAGTACGTGCCGATGCGAAGGATCGCCAGGGGATTAGCACGATCAGTGATATTTTCCGGGCAAAGGTGGTCGATGTTGCAAAGGACTCGATGATTTTAGAGCTTACAGGCGACCAGAAAAAGCTGAATGCATTTTTGGAGCTGATGGGCGATTATGAGATTCTGGAGCTGGCAAGGACAGGAATTACAGGTTTGTCGCGCGGGGCGGACGACGTTCGTTTTTTGTAGGCGCGGATTGTGAAAAAGAGTGTGTACGCTAGAGGGTAAGACCTTTAACAAATATATTATGGAGGAAAGAAAATGGAAGCAAAGATTTATTATCAGGAAGATTGCAACCTTTCTATTCTGGAAGGGAAGACAATTGCAGTTATTGGTTACGGCAGCCAGGGACATGCGCATGCTTTGAACGCAAAAGAGTCAGGATGCCATGTGATTATCGGACTGTATGAGGGAAGTAAATCCTGGAAGAAAGCGCAGGAACAGGGATTTGAAGTTTATACAGCGGCAGAGGCAGCAAAGAAGGCAGATATCATCATGATTCTGATTAATGATGAGAAGCAGGCTGATATGTATAAGAAGGATATTGAACCGAACTTGGAAGAGGGCAATATGCTGATGTTTGCTCATGGCTTTAATATTCACTTCGGATGCATCGTGCCGCCGAAGAATATCGATGTTACCATGATCGCACCGAAGGGACCGGGACATACCGTAAGAAGCGAGTATCAGGCGGGGAAAGGTGTTCCGTGCCTGGTTGCAGTACATCAGGACGCTTCCGGCAAGGCGCTGGACAAAGCACTGGCATATGCGCTGGCAATCGGCGGGGCAAGAGCCGGTGTTCTGGAGACGACCTTCAGGACAGAGAC
>CAZAQD010000099.1:0-2808 GCA_964487425.1 uncultured Marvinbryantia sp.
AATGTCGATTTCCCGTGGTCGATATGTGCGATAATACAAAAATTTCTGATTTTACTTTGGTCTATTCCTGCCACTTATGTTTCCTTCTTTCACTTTACTAACTGGCATTTTAGCATATTTCCTCATATTTTGTCTACTCCCCGCGCAGTACTTTATCCAGCACGGACGCAAATGCTTCCATCGCATTTTTTTCCTCTTCTATGGTATTCAGCTGTGTGCCCGCCTCCACCAGCAGGCTCTTCGGGCGCAGATGCATATTAAACCGGTACGCCATCAGATAAATGTTGCGCATCAAATCCGGCAGCGTCTCCTGCGCGCGCAGCTGAAGCTGAAGCGCAAATGCCAGGTTATCCTCCACATAAGGATTGGGCAGGTAGGCAATATCCTCATTATCTGCCGTCCGGCTCATCCCGACAATATACATCAGCTTTGCCGCCGTTTTCCCCTCATACTTCGTCACAAACCGGGTTCCATCCACGCCGTCCCTGTGCAGGTCAATGACAATCTCAATGGACGGATATTTTTCAAGCCAGCCTGTAACGGCATCCTCCGATAAATCGTATGCCAGATTGCGGTCCAGCACTCCGTCCACCAGGTCAAATACCCCTCGTTCGTGAATGACATTATACCCATACTCCTCTGTCAGAATCTCCGTAAGGTAATCCCCGATCCCCACAATTGTCGTGCTCTCATCTCCCTCCACAGAATCGGCAAACGCCTCCTGGGAATGCGTATGGTAAATCAGAATCTGCGGCATGGACGCATCTTGCTTCAGCGTCATATCTTTAGACAGCAGCTTTTCCCCGTCCAGCCTTTCACTGTCGATTGTCGTTGTCACATCCATCGAAAAATAATGGTTCAGCAGATATTGATAATCATACAGCGCTTCTTCAGCCTCCCCGCTTTCACCCACGCCCTCCGGCAGGCTTTCCGTCTCTCTTGGCTGCATATTCTCCTCCGCCTGTGCCTCCGCGCGCACGATCAGCTCGTATTCGCTCTGGCTCTCGATCGCCGTCTGTTTTTTCCTGCCCTTTTTTGCATACCCGCTCAGCGGAAACGTATCCTCAAGCAGCCCGGAAAGCGGCTCGCCGTCCGTCTCCTGTTCCTTTTGGACATAGGAAATGACGGGTACGACCGTACCCGCCGTCCATTTTTCTATCTGCGTATAAACCGCGGACAGCAGCGGCGTATTCTGAAACAACCCATTTTCCCCTGCAATCGTAATTCCGCGTAGAATAATATAACCGCCCAGCGCAATGATGCACGCGGCTAAAACCGCCTGCACGATTTTATCCAGTAACCTCATCTTGTCCACCTCATCACATTATATGCGCCGGCTTTTTTGTTTATTCATAAGAAAACGCGATATTCAGTCCTTCCGAAATGGTGTAGCTGACCCGTTTTATGGTTTCGTCAATATCTTTGGGCGTCACAAACATCGTATTCAGGTGCGGAGAGATTTTTTCCCGCATATTCACCTGGTCCTCCTGCGGCTCGGCAAGCTGCTCGATCGTATCGTTCACGATCGTCGCCGCATCCACGACCGTAGGCACGCCGATCGCAATAACCGGTACGCCCAGGACCTCCTCGTTGATGCCGTTACGGTGGTTGCCGACTCCCGAACCGGGATTAATCCCCGTATCGGTAATCTGAATCGTCCGGTTTAACCTTCTGGTACTGCGCGCCGCCAGCGCATCCACCACGACTACCGCCTGCGGCTTCGTCTCCTTTACCACTCCGCTGATAATCTCCACCGTCTCCATCCCCGTCTGCGCCATCACTCCCGGCACGATTGCGCTGATTACGCAGGCATTTTCCTTCAGCGCCGTTTTTCCATATTCCCGCGCCAAATGCCTGGTGATCTGCATATTGTTGACTACGTTCGGACCCAGCGCATCCGGGGTCACATCCCGGTTTCCCAGCCCTACCACCAGGACCGACTTCTCGCCTTCCCCCAAAAGCCGCCTGATATATTCCGCCAGCTTCTCCGAAATTTCCCGGTGGTAATCCTCATCGCTTACCGACATATTCGGCGCCTCCAGGGTGATATACGTCCCCACCGGCTTGCCCATTGCTTTTGCCCCGTTTTCCGTCTCAATTACCACCGTGGTCGTATAGAGCTCCCGTTCCTCGTCGTTCTCTTCTTCGATACGCACGCCCCGTATCTCCACATCATCTTCTTCATAGCTCTCCTTCGCCTCCAATGCCAGATCGGTTCTTACATTAAAATTCCCCAGCATATGCTCCTCCTTATTTTCATCGCTCTGTCATCAGCTATCGAGCAGCCGTCGTGCGCGGCTGCTTCCTGAATCGTAACTATTTTTTGCAAAATATTGAGATTTATGTATTGACAGAAAAGGCTTGTTGCTCTAAAATGTAGTAGTATGTTTATGTTAGAACGTCCGTGTCCGAGTTTAACATAAAGGAATGTTTGAAGATAAAATATTTGGAGGTGTCAGGAATTGGCTAACATTAAATCCGCTAAAAAACGTATTTTGGTTAACAGAACCAAAGCTGCGCGCAATAAGGCAATCAAATCCGGCGTCAAGACGGCTGTGAAAAAAGTAGAAGCTGCTGTTGTTGCCAAAGATAAAGAAGCCGCTGCTGCTGCTTTGCTCAATGCAACATCTGTGATTGACAAAGCTACTACGAAGGGTGTATATCACAAGAATACAGCCAGCAGAAAAGTTTCCCGTTTAGCTAAAATCGTTAACAATATCTAATTGGAATTTTGTATGAGTATACAAAAGACCAGAGAGTGTGAAACTTTTTCTGTAAAATCAGATCTCCTATGATAATGGTGTGAGG
>CAZAQD010000100.1:0-2674 GCA_964487425.1 uncultured Marvinbryantia sp.
ATGGGCAACAAGAAAAAGTGATGAAAAATGATGAATAAGTCCTTGACAAGCTGCAGCAGGCAAAACAGCTAAATCCATACTTATTAGCTGCGGTGCAAGGTTAGCACCATTTGATATCAAAGAGCTGCGTGACCTGATGGAATATTATAAAAAGTGCCAATTTAAACTTTTTTAACAATACCAGAATAAAATTCCCCGCAGCAGACCTGCGGGGAATTAAACCCTGAGAGATTAAATTGTTTTACCGGCCGCCGGGTACGGATCATCGAACAGCCTGTCCCATCTGTATTCTCCCTTTAAGAAAAGATACAGCTGCATCAGTGCGCCCGCAATGCCTGCCGCACCCGCCCCGTAGGTGATGTTTTCGGTTATATTGTCGGGCTTAATGCGCTCAAATGCCACCGGCCATGCCACGGCTTTTATCTTCTCATGCGCCGCCTGTTCCCCGAGTAAAATATTTCCTGCGGTAACCGCTGTCTTTTTAACATCCTCATCGCCTGTAATCAGGCCATAGTTGATAAGGAACTGTAATACGCCCGCCGTGCCGCAGCAGAGGCATGTTGTATTCCAGTAGCCCTTCGATTGTATCTCCGGCACGCCGATATGCCGCAGTCCTCTGTAAAGGCCGCCGATATCGTCCAAATATATCTGCTTTCCTGTCAGTTTATAGAGCTGATAAAACAGCCGGCTCGTTCCCGCCGGTCCGTGGCAGGTGGAAACATAGAAGATTTGATCTTCATCAGGGTTATCATGCCAGGGAATCAGGAAACCGTCCCCTTGCGCCACCGAGATTGCCTTTAGGTGTTTTGCCGCCTCTTTTGCCGCATTCAGGTATCGCTCGTCTCCGCTCTGCTCATATGCAACGGTAAACAGATAACCCACTCCTGCGGTTCCACACTCAAAGTTCGGAACTCTGGTCTGTCCCGGATGGGCGTAGCTTGTCCACGCGTATCCGCCGCGCGGATCTTCGACGGCTTCGCTTAAGATCGCATCCGCCCCTTTGTTTGCGGCGTCAAGTACCCTGTCGTCTTTCAGCACATCATAAATCTTATACAGATACAGTACCGTGCCGCCTCCCAGCAGTATGCTCTTGTCAAAGCTCCAGTACAGACCCTTCTCATTATGGCCGGCGTCTGAAAGCGTCTGTTCCGTGATGGCTCTGACAGCGTTTAAGTCTTTCTCTCTTCCGAACGCCTTATACACGACAGCCAGAATCATGCCCAGGCTGGCAATCCCAAGGTAAATGCTGTCCGAGATACCCTCTATATCGAACGCGTCCTTTGCCGCCGCAATCTGATCGCGCCAGTGCGCACCCAGATAGTCCGCAGCCCGAAGAACCAGTTCTTTGTAAGCCTCGTCTCCCGTAATCCGGTATAGCTCCAGATAGTAGAAAAGGATGCCGCCCGATCCGGTATAGCTTGAGAGATCGCTGTGCGCTGCGTCGGGATTTACTATGTTTTTCTGATCATTCCAGAATATGCCCTCCGCAGTCTCCGTCTTGTTCTGCTCGAAAAGACCGTGCGCGGCTTTGGCGGTGTCCAGATATTCCTCTATGCCTGAAGGCTTCTTCTGCCGAAAGGCTTTTCCGATCTTAAAGCCGTAAGATGTATAATCTGTCATTGTTTTAATCATTCTCCTTCTTTGTTATGCTGTTTTACTGCCTGTCAGTCCGCTGAGAATTGGGGATCAATAAGCCCTGTCGAAAGGTACTTCATAACGTCGTCATAGGCTATCGCCAATATTGTCTTCCCCTTGTATTCCGGCTGTCCTGCAAGCTGTGTGGCGATGTGAACCGCTGCGCCCGTTGTGACGCCGAAGAAAATCCCCTCGTATTTTGCTACGGCATTGGCGGCCCTGTATGCGTCCTCTTTTGTCACGGAGATGACTCTGTCGTAGGGTTTTTCAATCTCCGTTATATGAAGGGGCAGCATGAAATCAGGATTGCCGACTATCTTATGTATGCCGATCAGGGAATCCGGCTCCTCGGGAATCGAATCGATGGCAATAATCTCCAGCTTAGGATTCACCTCCCTCAGCGCATCGCCTACGCCGCGGAGGGAACCGCCGGATCCTATGCCTCCGATAAACACATCGACCCTGCCGTCAGTATCCCTTATGATTTCCTGTCCTGTGGTGCCATACTGGATTTCACGGTTTGCCTTGTTCGCCCACTGTGCGGTGACAAAGTATCTGCGACCCTCTTTCTTCCCTTTTTCCGAAAAATAATCGTTTAGGAAATCGTCAAACCTGTAGTTTTCATTCAACTTGCCAAAGCCTGCAAGAATCTCCGGACTGTCTGCCACATCCAGCGTTTCCGCGCCGTACGCGTGCAGGAGGTCCAGACGCTCCTTTGTCGCCTGCTCAACGATCGCAAGCACCTTATAGCCGCGCTTGCGTCCGATCGCAGCCAGCGCGATCACGGTATTGCCGCTCGATGCCTCTACCAGATAATCACCCGGACGGATATCCGTATCCCTTTCCAGTGCGTCGATCATCGACACTGCAATGCGGTCTTTCAGGCTGCCCAGAATGTTGACGCTTTCCACCTTGAGAAGAATCCTTGCCTTGAGATCTTTGGCTTTTTCATAATTATCCAGTTCCAAAATCGGGGTGTTGCCGATCAGTTCCTCTACGGAATGTTTGATGTTTGCCACTTGATTTACCTCCGTTCTTT
>CAZAQD010000101.1:0-2263 GCA_964487425.1 uncultured Marvinbryantia sp.
AGACAAAATCCGGATTGACCTCATTTATCCGCTCCACGATTGCTTTATCCTCTTCCTCCGTCATCGGTCTGAAAGGCGGGCTGTACATTCCGGCGATCTGCAGACCGGGGTAGAATTCCTCCAAATTCTTATATAGCCTTTCCAGTGTTTCTTCCGTACTGCCGTAAAAGTAATGCCTGTAACCGCGCTCCGCGGATACATTCAGAATTTCTCCCATGTAGCTTGGCCCGGTGGTTCTTTTCATGTTCTTATAACCGCGCCTTCTGCCCACTGTGGACAATGGCCCGCCGTCCGGGATCGCCATAATTCCGCCGTTCTGAATTCTCCTGTACTTCTCATTCTCAAAAGCAGTTACAGTCGTATGTACATTGGCGACACAGAGATAATCCCCCGATAAATCTTTTATGTTTTTCTCCGTGAACTCCAACAGCCAGTCCATATCGATGGCGGCGATCTCCACGCCGAGAATACTACAGGCAGGGATCTTGTTAATATCTACTTTTCTCTGAAAGTCTTTGTTATATGGTGTCTTCCCCACCGTTTATCCCTCCGCATTTATTGCAAAGTCCGCTGTAGCTTGATCTCGCCCGAATAAGTCCTTTGTGTTTCTGAAAACTACCTTATAGGAAGTATGGGGCATATCGCCACACAAAAACCTGCATGGCACATCGTATGTGTGCGGGGAATCGGCTTGTCGTATAAGAAGATATTATCTGACAGGCTTCCTTTTTCGCTGATATATAAGGCTTTCACACGTTTTCTGACGGCTGGATCTGACGGCTTTGACGGCTTTGGTTGACGGTTAATAATTCGGGAAACAGGTTCATATTCCGCTGCTTCTGTTCCATGCTCGGATGCACATACCGGTTGAGCGTCATGCTTACTGTGGCGTGTCCGAGGATGGCGCTTAGTGTCTTCGGGTCAAAGCCTACCTCGATCCCTCTTGTGGCAAACGTATGGCGGAGCGTGTGAAAATTGACATCCTTCATTCCACAGGCCCGCAGCGCCCGCTTAAACTGCCTCTGCAGGCTGCGCGGCTCCATAAAATGCATTTGATCGCCGGTGAGCAGATATGCTTCATCTGCTTTTCTGTTTTCGGCAAGCAGCTTTGCCATTTCCTTCGAAACGGGTACTCTGCGGAACGCCGACGGGCTCTTCGGAGCCTGCACGACCACTTCCGTGCGTTTTTCGCCTGGCCGCTGAATGCGCTGCATAGTCTGATAGACAGCGACGGACTGGTCATCCCTGGATATGTCTTTCCATCTCAGAGCGCAGATTTCCCCCAGACGTATCCCTGTGTACAGGCTCAGCAAAATGCCGAGATTGCAGGGCGTTAGGTTATCATAGAGCCATTGCACCAGCGTTTCCTGATCCTTTTCGGACAGGGTTGGCGGGTCCGTTTTGATCTGTTTTACAGGAATTCCCCTGATATCCGCCACAGAAAGCTCCTTTTCCCGCGACGCATAAAGAAGAATATTTTTTGCCACAGTCAGAATCGTATTGACCGTGCTTGCAGAAAGCCCTTGTCCCATCGTGCCGCCATGCTCCAGCAAATCACAGGCAAGCGCGGTAAACTCCGCCCTGTTGATATCCGGGATATGCCTGCTGCCGAATCTGGGAACAAGGTAACTGTTGATGATATTCGTGTAGGAAGAGATGCTTGCCGGCTTGAGTCTCGTTTTCTGAAGCATCAACCATTCATTTGCAATACATAGGAATGATTGCTGATCATGCAGCGCCTCATCTGTCTCTTGCCTGCGGGCGACCGTCTCCAGCTTATTCAGCGCCTCATCATAGGAACGGGCATAAATATAAACATACACCGTCCGTCCATTTTTCGTTCCAGTCTTGCGGCGCCCCTCCCAGCGGCCGTCTTTGCGTAGATAAATATTTTTCCCTCCCGGTTTTTTTTGTGCCATGTTCCAAGTACCTCCTTTTTCGTAATGTTATGGTAATGTGCGGCACTATCACACTTCCTATGTTACCCGTTGTTTACGTTTATTTTTCGGCGAAACGCGAAAAAATAGCAGGCAAATCCTAAAAATTTTCTTGAAAAACAGAAAAAAAAAGGTTAGCCCACTTGTATTTGCCTCTTGCATTGTGTATAATAAAAACCGTTTGTGGGGGACTTTCACAGTAATTGCCGTGTCGTATAATATCTTCTTATACGGCAAAAATCGGTTTTTCCCCCTTGTATGCAAAAAAAAGAGCCAGACGACAGGGAAATGTCTCCCCGTAATCTGGCTCTTTCTGATTTTACATT
>CAZAQD010000102.1:0-2249 GCA_964487425.1 uncultured Marvinbryantia sp.
TTAAACATATCTCCTCCCAGGTAAGCTCCGTGCGCGAAGTTCTTCCCGGAAGGACGTATTTTATCCCGCAAACGCAGGATAAGCTGAACCCGCTCACGGTAACTTTGCAGGAATTTTCGGATATGGTATTTCATAAGCCGATGCCGCTTTCCAAAGCGCTGTATTCTTCGCTTACCGGCATCAGCCCGCTGCTCGCAGAGGAGCTTTGTTACCGCTCCTCGCTGGAATCCGCCCAGAGCGCCAACACCTTCACTGAGAATGAAAGGCTGCACCTCTTCCATCAGTTTACCCTGATGATGGACGTCGTAAAACAGGGCGAATTCTCTCCCTCTATTATTTTTGACGGGGAAACGCCCGTAGATTTTTCCGTACTCCCGCTCACACAGTACCGGGATCTTGCCGTACAGAATTATGATGCGGTTTCCCCCATGCTTGAAAACTATTACGCCCGCAAAAACATCCTCACACGCATCCGCCAGAAATCTGCGGACCTGCGCCGGATCGTACAGACCAGCCTCGAGCGCAGCCATAAAAAGTATGATCTGCAGCTCAAGCAGCTTAAAGATACAGAGAAACGCGATAAGTACCGCGTCTACGGCGAATTAATCAATACCTATGGCTACGGCGTCGAAGCCGGAGCGAAAAAGCTCACCGCACTGAATTACTACACAAATGAGGAGGTCACGATTCCACTCGACGATACGAAAACCCCCCAGGAAAATGCGCAGAAGTATTTTGACAAATACAACAAACTGAAGCGTACCTTTGAGGCTCTGACGGATCTGATCCGGGAGACGAAAGACGAGATCGACCATCTGGAATCCATCAGCACCGCCCTCGACATCGCCCTCTCTGAGACAGATCTTGTGCAGATTAAAGAAGAGCTTACGGAATACGGATATATCCGGCGGCACTATGGCGGCAAAAAGGTGAAAATCACCTCTAAGCCCTTCCACTACATTTCCGGTGACGGCTATGACATTTATGTAGGGAAGAACAACTACCAGAACGAAGAGCTTACGTTTAAAACAGCTACCGGCAACGACTGGTGGTTCCACGCCAAAGGCTGTCCGGGCTCCCACGTCATCGTGAAGGCAAATAACGAAGAACTGCCGGACGCTACTTTCGAAGATGCCGCGCGCCTCGCCGCTTATTATTCCAAAAAACGCGGCGCCGACAAGGTAGAAATCGATTATATCCAGAAAAAACATGTAAAAAAAGTAGCCGGAGCAAAACCCGGCTTTGTCATCTATCACACCAACTATTCTATGGTTATTGATTCCGATATCCGCAAAATACGGCAAGTCGACTGACCTGCCGTAAACTGCGTTTCATTTTATTTTACTACTAAGTTTACAATTTTCTTGGGAACGTAAATCTCCTTGATGACCGTTCCCGTAAGCTTATCTGTAACCGCTTCTTTTCCCTTTGCGATCGCCTCCTCTTTGGATGCGCTCACCGGAATACAGATGACTGCGCGGGTCTTTCCGTTGATCTGCACCGGAATCTCTACCTCATCATCCTTCATGGCTTCCTCGTCATACTCCGGCCAGGTATTGTCAAAGACGCTTCCGTCATGTCCCAGCTCTTCCCACAATTCCTCTGCGATATGCGGGGCAAACGGCGCCAGAAGGATCACCGCCGTTTCCAGCGTTTCCTTGTCGATGCCATCCTTTTTGGACATCTCAATCATCTTATTATTGTATTCCATAAATGCGGAAATAACCGTATTCAGGCTGAAGCTCTCCAGCCGCTGGGTAACAGTATGCACCATTGTATGGCGCAGTTTAAGCATTTCCTTTGTCGCCTTTACGCCCTTATCCTTGTTGTCCATGACCAGCTTCCAGAAACGGTTGAGGAAGCGATAAACGCCGTCGATTCCTCTGTCATCCCACTCTGCGTCCAGCTCAGGCGGTCCGACAAACAGCTCATACATTCTCAGGGAATCGCAGCCATAATCTCTTACCAGGTCATCCGGCGAAACCACATTTCCCTTTGATTTGCTCATTTTTATTCCGTTTTTACCGGTAATCATACCCTGGTTAAACAGCTTGGTAAACGGCTCGTCAAAATCAATCACGCCGATATCATACAAAAACTTGGTATAAAATCTGGAGTACAGAAGGTGCAGCACCGCATGCTCCACACCGCCGATATACATATCGACCGGCAGCAGTTCCTTTGCCTTCTTTTTCGACACGATGGCGTTTTCGTTATGGTTATCCACGTATCTCAGAAAATACCAGGAA
>CAZAQD010000103.1:0-2029 GCA_964487425.1 uncultured Marvinbryantia sp.
ACAACTTTTTTCTTATCAAACTCCCGCTCCATTTTCTCGCAACCTGCCCGCCCCATGGCTTGACGCTGTGCAGGGGAGAGGTCTGCCATGCGGCACATTTGCTCGTATAAGCTGTCTACATCCTTCGCCTGGCACAGGAAGCCGCTGATGCCATCCTCCACGGCTTCGCGGCAGCCGGGGATGTCGCTGGTGATGACCGGACGTCCAGTGGCAGCAGCTTCAAGCAGGACATTGCTCATACCCTCATGGTAGCTGGGCAGGACAACACAATCAGCGGCGGCATAGTAGGGGAGAGGATCGGTTTGAAACCCATGGAAAATCGCAATACCATCAGCCACAAGATGCTCGACCTGCTCTTTGTAATAATCGTCATCATAGAAGCCGACCAAATCAAGAACCACTTTGCTTCCGTATGTTTCATGGAGCCGCCGCATCGAGGCAAACAGTTCATCCATGCCTTTTTCCTTCATGATCCGTCCCAAGTATAAAAAATGAACCGCTTCGTTATCCGGGTACGGTATATAAGGATACTTCTCCAGATTGATACCCGCACCGGGAAGTACAGTTTCTTTATCTGCCGCAATGATCTTACGCTTTCGAAATTCCGCAGCGTTTGCCTCATTTTCAAAGAATACGGTTTGTGCCCTGTTCAAAGCCAACTTATAAAGAACCGTAACAAACTGTGCAAGTCCCTTTCGCTGGAACGCCGTGCCCAGGCCCTGCACATTGGCGCAGTAGGGGATACCTGCCATACTGCAAGCAAGACCGCCATAAATGTTCGGCTTTATGGAATAAGTAATGACCATATCCGGCTGTTCTTTTTTCAGCAGATGGCGGTAGATTTGAAACAGCTTAAGATCGGTTTTCGGATTAATGCCTCGACGGTCTACATCGATCTCGATGCACTGGATACCCAGGGCCTTGAAATCGTCCTCATGTCCCATGAAAGGCATACTGATCACAACTTCATGCTCCCTCATCAGTTCCTGAATCAGCTCCAGTCGAAAGCGATAGAGCATATAGGAATGATTGGTGATGATCAGAATCTTGCTCATTTCTTTGCAAGCTCCTTTTCCTCGCGCAATGCACCGGTGCCGCCCTCTACTACACCGTCCCGTTTCAGCACCTTAAAGATCGTACCAAAAAAGCATTTGCAGTCAAACATGAAATTGATATTCTGGACATACTCACCGTCCAAACGTGCTTTTACGGGAATCTCTAATTCATCCCGGCCATTGATCTGCGCCCATCCTGTGAGACCAGGATGGACATCGTTCGCGCCGTATTTGTCACGCTCAGCAATCAGATCATCCTGATTCCACAGGGCAGGACGGGGGCCAATAATACTCATTTTCCCGGTAAAAATGCAAAGAATTTGTGGCAGCTCATCAATAGACAGCTTTCGATACCATCCACCGGTTTTTGTAATCCATTTCTCCGGATTGGACAGCAAGTGGGTAGGCATGTTAGCCGGGGTGCTGGTGTACATTGTCCTGAATTTCGGCATCATAAAGGTGCTCTTGTGAATGCCGACGCGCTTTTGCCAGAACAGAACCGGGCCTGGAGAGTCCAGCTTTACAATCAGGGCGAAAATCAACATTGGAATTGCAAGAATAACCAGCCCTATGAACGATAAGACAATATCGATCAGTCGCTTTATAAAATGACGATACATAAGTATGTATTCCTCCAACAAGGTAGGATATAATTTCAATGGAATCATCTGCCGGCGAAAATTCCGCCGCTTTAGCGGTATGGTTGCCCTTGGCCTTCCTATGATGTGAGTGACCGAAACGGTTTCGGCATCTAAATCCACATCCTGCCACCGCAGGGGCAACGGGCTTACTGAATAAGGCTACACCATCCCCTTGATATCTAAATTAAAATTTTACCATGTTTCAATAGAAAAATCAATACATGGACACCTTTGTTCCAAATTTTAGATGTAGCGTTACAATTGATGTGAGACCAAGTGGGTAGAAAAAAGCGATTGAGTTTGTTAGAATAGAGTCACCACAGCCCAAGTCTA
>CAZAQD010000104.1:0-2024 GCA_964487425.1 uncultured Marvinbryantia sp.
CCTGCGGATCCGCATTCCCCACATCCTCCGATGCGCAGATCATAATTCTCCTGGCAATAAACGTCACACTTTCCCCCGCATACAGCATCCGAGCCAGGTAATACACCGCCGCGTCCGGGTCAGATCCCCGCATACTTTTGATAAACGCGGAAATCGTATCATAATGGTTGTCCCCTGTTTTATCATAGCGGACTACTCTTTTCTGAATACACTCCGAAGCCACGTCCAGCGTAATATGAATCTTGCCGTCGGCGCTGCGTTCGGTCGTCAGTACGCCAAGCTCCACCGCATTCAACGCCGCCCTTGCGTCGCCTCCCGCCACATCCGCCAGAAAGTCCGCCGCCTCCTCGTCGATCTTTGCATGGTAAGCGCCCATTCCCCGCTCCTCATCGTAAACCGCACGCTCAATCAAAATACGGATATCCTCTTTTTGCAGCGGTTTTAATTCAAAGACCACTGAGCGTGAGAGCAAAGCGCTGTTCACCTCGAAATACGGATTCTCCGTTGTCGCGCCGATCAATATCAGCGTCCCGTCCTCCACAAACGGAAGCAGGTAATCCTGCTGCCCCCTGTTAAAGCGATGAATTTCATCCACAAAGAGAATCGTCTTTTTCCCATACATCCCCATGCAGTCCTTCGCCGCCTTTACCACCTCTTCCATATCCTTCTTCCCGGCAACGGTGGCATTGATCTGGGTAAACTCCGCGCTGGTCGTATTGGCGATCACCTTTGCCAGGGTTGTTTTCCCCGTCCCCGGCGGGCCGTAGAAAATAACAGAGCCAAGCTTATCCGCCTTGATCGCCCGGTAAAGCAGCTTATCCTTTCCTATAATGTCCTGCTGCCCCACCACCTCTTCCAATGTCCGCGGGCGCAGCCTCGACGCCAGCGGCGACTCTTTTTCCATTTGGTTGCTTCGCATATAATCAAATAAATCCATTCCCGAATCTTTCCTCCTACTCTAACAGCAATTCCTCCACTGTCACGAACACAAAGCCCCTCTCCTGCAGAATATCCACGATCTGCAGCGCGGCTTCCACAGATGACTCATAATAATCATGCAGCAAAATAATATCGCCGTCCTCCGTCTTTTTCACCACGCGCTCGACAATCTGGGATACGTTACCCGTCGTCCAGTCCAACGGGTCAACGCTCCATTTTACAGAAATCATCGACACTGCGCAATCCAGTCTGTCGTCCCAGTTGCCAAAAGGCGGGCGCACATACGCCGTTCCCTCCCCCGTAATTTCTTTTACCAGATTGCTGGTTTTTGCCAGTTGCTCACATGCTTCTTCTGTAGCCATGCGGCTGATATCCTTATGGTCGTAGGTATGGTTGCCAATCAGGTGCCCATCCTCCCACATCTGGCCGATAATCTCTTCCCTTCCCGGAATATTCTCCCCTATCACAAAGAACGTGGCTTTTACACCACGTTCTTTCAAGCCATCCAGTAACTTCTTCGTATAAGAGGGATGCGGCCCGTCGTCAAACGTCAGCGCCACGCGCGGCAGCATATCCTCTGTCTCCGTTTCTGCCTCCGTCTCCTGCACCTCCGTGTGTTTCTCTGTCTCCAGCAGAGTTGCCGGACCGTCAGCCTGCATCCATTCTCCCGTTTGCTGTTTTTCTTTTATAAAAACACTCGCCAGGATCATCACTGCGAATACTACGCAAAATATCCCTCTGCCTCTGATCTTCGGTTCCTGCATAGCGTTTTACTCCCTAAATCACTTACTCCATGTTATGCAGGAGAACGTCGGCTTATTCTTGGGTATTCTCTTCCCCGCCGGATGCCGTTTCTTCTATCAGATTTTCTTTCTCTGTATCCTCTTCAGTTTCTTCCCCGTCTTCACTTTCCTGCTTCGGCGCTTCCTTGCCCAGAAAGATTTTCTGGTTTTCCTGCTTCGGCTTTACCGTAACCGCATAGATCAGAGCGCCGATAATACTGCCCGACTGGTTCGAACCCATCCCCAGCAAAAAGTATGCAATCCCTGCATAACCGACGAAGTCAAATAAGACGTACTTCGGAT
>CAZAQD010000105.1:0-1994 GCA_964487425.1 uncultured Marvinbryantia sp.
GGGCAGACACAGAGGATATACATTGTCAGGAAAATTAAAAGTAAACGCGGTGGATTTTCCGGCTACTCTGCGGACGGCAGCTCTGCGTGGGAGAAAAGATGCGGATACTCTGCATATCCGTGTGGAGGATATTCGTTATAAGCGTTATCTCGGTATGGAAAAGACAGGCGTC
This sequence comes from uncultured Marvinbryantia sp., assembly GCA_964487425.1. Taxonomy (GTDB): domain Bacteria; phylum Bacillota; class Clostridia; order Lachnospirales; family Lachnospiraceae; genus Marvinbryantia. The sequence continues at coordinate 173 of CAZAQD010000105.1, forward strand.
CTGTTCGTTGTGGACGCCAGCCGTTCGCAGGGAGCGCAAAGGAGGCTGGCTTTTGCCAAAGGAGCGGTTTTTTCGCTGTTAAATCAGGTGTATGTAAGACGGGACAGGGCAGGTATGGTTATTTTTGGGGATAAAAAAGCAAGTCTGGTTCTTCCGCTGACCAAAAGTGTGGAATATGCCGCCCAAAAACTGCGTGTTCTTCCTGCTTCCGGGAACACCCCGCTGGCAATGGGGCTTCGTCTGGCGCTTCGTATCATGGAGCAGGAATGCCGGAAAGATAACGCCCTGCAGCCGTTGATTGTCCTCATTACGGACGGAAAAGCCAATTATGACGAGAGGGAGGGAAACCCTTTCGAGCTGGCGCTGGAAGCGGCAAAACAGATACGGGAAGCTAAAATCCCTACGGTAGTCATTGATACGGAAACAGGCGTGTTCCGGCTGGGGATTGCCAAAAAACTGTCGGATGTTATGGGAGCGGGCTGCAGCTATCTGGAATTAAAATGACAAAAAATATCAATAGGAATTTTGACAGACGGATGAAAAGAAGATTCGAATCCCGCGCCGGGACTCGCAAGCAAGTCTTGAATATTCGGGAGATGACATTTGTTGTAGCTGTGCTTATCATTTGGAGGAATTTAGGATATGCTGAAAGATTTTGATTTGAATAAAATTGTTACGCCGCTTCTGGACTGGTATGCTTCACATGCCCGCATCCTTCCGTGGAGGGAAAATGTGACGCCGTATCGCGTCTGGGTTTCTGAGATTATGCTTCAGCAGACCCGCGTGGAGGCCGTAAAACCATATTTTGAGCGCTTTATGAAAGAACTTCCCACAATTCGTGACCTGGCGGAATGTGAGGAGGAACGTCTGCTGAAGCTGTGGGAGGGGCTTGGATATTATAACCGTGTCAGAAACCTTCAGGCGGCGGCACAGACCGTGATGCAGGAGTATGGCGGAGAACTCCCGGCGGATTATGAAAAGCTGCTTTCCCTCAAGGGAATCGGGCATTATACGGCGGGGGCGGTTGCCTCGATTGCCTATGGGATACCGGCGCCGGCAGTGGACGGCAATGTGCTGCGTGTGGTGATGCGTGTGACGGCGGATGATTCGGATATTATGAAACAGCCGGTGAAAACGGCGGTGGAGCGGGCATTGGGGCAGGTAATCCCGAAAGATTACGCCGGTGCGTTTAACCAGGCTTTGATGGAATTGGGGGCGACGGTCTGCGTGCCGAACGGGGAGCCGCTCTGTACACAATGTCCGTGGAAAGGGTTTTGCGGGACCAAAGAGCGGGGGAATTGGACGGAAATCCCGGTGAAAACGAAAGCAAAGGAGCGGCGGATTGAGGAGAGGACCGTGCTTGTCATCCGGGACGGCGATAAAATTGCTCTCCGCAAACGTCCGAACAAAGGGCTGCTTGCGGGAATGTATGAATTTCCGAATGTGGAAGGGCATTTATCCGTGGAGGAGGCTTTAAAAATTGTCCGGCAGTTCAGGCTTCATCCGATACGGATTCAAAAACTGGAGGATGCGAAACATATTTTTTCCCATGTGGAGTGGCATATGAGAGGATATATGATACAGGTAGATTCCCTGACAAGAAAAGAAGCCGGGCTGCTTTTCGTAGAGGTGTCGGAATCCGAAGAAAAATTTCCGATTCCGTCAGCATTTGCCGCATATACAAAATATATGGATATCCGTCTTGGAAATGAAAGATATGGTTTGTGAAGAAAGAGGAAGCCGATGCTTTACGCATCGGCTATATACATGAAAAAGATTTATGAAAAGAAATTGAAAATTGCTTTGTTGTGTGGTAAGTTCT
>CAZAQD010000106.1:0-1968 GCA_964487425.1 uncultured Marvinbryantia sp.
TATTTCATTTCACAGATTTCAAATCCGGGAAGCCGTGCGATTTCATGGAAAACGCCCGCCGCATTCCTATGACAGCAAAATCCGGTCGTTGTCAAACTGCTGGCCCACGCCTTCCTTGAACTTCTCCAGCAAACCGTTTACCGTAAGTCCTTTTCTCTCCTCTCCGCTGATATCCAGCACAATTTCGCCGGAATTCATCATCAGCGTCCGGTTCCCCAATTCCAGGGCAGACTGCATATTATGCGTAATCATCAGGCAGGCAATCTTATTTTCCTCCACGATCATTTTTGTCAGGTCAAGCACCTTTTCCGCGGTTGCCGGATCAAGGGCCGCCGTATGCTCATCCAGGAGAAGAATCTTTGGCGTTACAACGGTTGCCATCAGCAGGGTAAGAGCCTGGCGCTGTCCGCCGGAAAGGAGTCCCACCGGCTGCTTCATGCGGTCCTCCAGACCCATATTCAAAAGCGCCAGCTTTTCCCGGAACATTTCCTTTTCTTTCCTGCTCACCCTGGCAAAATAAGCCCTGTTCGACGTCGACGCCCGAAGATAAGATAATGCCAGATTTTCCTCGATTGTCATATGCGGCGCCGTTCCCTTCATCGGGTCCTGGAACATCCTGCCGATCATTTTGCTCCGGCGGTATTCAGGCATAAAAGTAATATCCTCGCCATCCAGCAAAACAACGCCCTCATCCGGATAAAAACTGCCCGAAATCGCATTAAACATGGTGGATTTTCCCGCGCCGTTGCTGCCGACGATCGTGGCAAAATCCCCATCCTCCACGACAAGGCTTACGTCATAAAGCGCCCGTTTCTCATTTACCGTCCCGGGATTAAATGTCTTTTTAATATTCTTCAACTCTAACATGTTCCGGCGCCTCCGTCTTTCTTTCTGCGCATCGCCGCTTTTTTCTGCTTCTGAAGCGCCATCGCCCTTTTCATTGCCGGCAGTGCAATCGCGATTGCGACGATCACGGCGGATACCAGCTTTAAGCTCTCCGCCGGAACATTAAAGCGCAGCGCGACAGCAATGATAAAGCGGTATACGACAGAACCGATAATAACCGCAAATACCCAGCGGACAATACTTTTTTTGCCGATCAGTGTCTCGCCGATGATCAGGCTTGCCAGGCCGATCACGACCATACCCGTACCAAGATTGATGTCGCAGGACTTCTGGTACTGGCCGATCACCGCACCGGACAGAGCCGTCATTGCGTTAGCCACACACAATCCGACAGTAATTGTAAAAACCGGGTTGATGGAGGAAGCGCGCACCATATCCGCATTGTCGCCGGTTGCCCGGATAGACATGCCCAGGCGGGTGCCCATGAACAAAATCAGCAGAATTGCCACAACAATTGTAATGATCAGCGCTACGATCAGTTTGTACCAGCTTCCGATACCGGGAAGTCCCCCTATACGATCCTTTGCAATACTGAAAATCGTATCACATTTAAACAGGCTTAGATTAGAGGTGAATCCCATCGCCATCAGATTAATCGTATAAAGGCCGGTATTTGTTATAATTCCTGCCAGTATTGACGGAACGCCCAGCTTTGTCTGCAAAAACGCAGTCACAAATCCTGCCGCCGCCCCTGAAGCGATCGCGGCAAACAGGGCCAGATAAGGATGCCCTCCCAGACAGACTGTCGCGCTCACCGCACAGCCCAGCACAAAACATCCGTCCGTTGTCATATCCGCTATATTCAATATACTGTAACTCAAAAACAGCGCTAACGCTACCAGTGCGTAAATCACACCGACTTCCAGCGCTCCCTGCACGATGGATACTGTTATCATACCAATGTCCCCCTCGTCTGTAAACGGAGCCGCTCTCAGCTCCGCTTACATCAACTGTTCCTTAATCCTCGCTTGTCGTCACTTCCACCAGTTTGGTGCACATATCGCCAAAGCAGCTGTAATCTATTCCCAGCGCCTCTGCGGTCTCCGTGTTGACAGTAATGAT